>JBBQHZ010000053.1:0-23503 GCA_038324445.1 Rhodobacterales bacterium
GTCACCTTCAACGCGCGGGCCAGCCGCGCCAAGGGGCGCATCATCCTCAGGCGGGCGCAGGCCGACGCACAGGGAGCACACGCATCATGACCGATGCCCCGATCACGGGCTCTGCCCGCCATCTGCCCGACCGGCTGGTGCATCCGGTGGTGAAGATCCTCAAGTCGTGGGAAAGCCTGCTGCTGGTGGTCGCCATCGCGATCTTCATCGCCAACACCTTCCTGTCGCCCTATTTCCTGAATGCCTGGAACCTGTCGGACGCGACCTTCAACTTCACCGAAAAGGCGATGATCGCCTTCGCCATGGCGCTGCTGATCGTGGCGGGCGAGATCGACCTTTCCGTCGCCTCGATCATCGCGCTGGCCTCCACCGCGATGGGCTGGGCGCTGCAATTCGATCTGGGCGTTCTGCCGCTGGTGATGATCGGGCTGGGCACCGGCGTTCTGTGCGGCGCGTTCAACGGCGCGCTGGTGACGGGCCTTGGCCTGCCGTCCATCGTCGTGACCATCGGCACGATGAGCCTGTTTCGCGGAATTTCCTACATCATCCTCGGGGACGAGGGCTATCGCGGCTACCCGTTGGGGTTCAGCTTCTTTGGCCAAGGCTATGTCTGGTGGGTGATCTCGTTCGAATTCGTCCTCTTCGCTGGGCTTGCGGTGGTGTTCTACGTGCTCCTGCACAAGACCAATTTCGGCCGCGCGGTCTATGCCATCGGCAACAATCCCACGGCGGCACTGTTCAGCGGTATCCGCGTCGCCCGCGTCAAGTTCCTTCTGTTCCTGCTGACCGGCCTGATGGCCGGGGTCGCAGCCGTCTGCCTGACGTCGCGCCTCGGCTCCACCCGGCCCACCATCGCGTTGGGGATGGAGCTCGAGATCGTGACCATGGTGGTGCTGGGCGGCGTGAACATCCTTGGCGGATCGGGCACCATCCCCGGTGTCGTGATTGCGGCCTTCGTCATGGGTCTTGTGACCTTCGGCCTCGGCCTGCTGAACGTGCCGGGGATCGTCATGTCGATCTTCGTCGGCTGCCTTCTGATCGGCGTCATCGCCTTACCGCGCCTCTGGTCGATGCGGAGGAGCTGATGCAGAAATACGCCTTCAAGATGCGCCTGCTTCCCGGTTGTGCCGAGGATTACCGCCAGCGCCACGATGCGATCTGGCCGGAACTGGTGGAGCTTCTGACACAGGCGGGTGTGTCGGATTACTCGATCCATCTGGATGAGGAGACGAACATCCTGTTCGGCGTTTTGTGGCGACGCGACGATCACGCCATGGACGCGTTGCCCGACCATCCGGTGATGCAGCGGTGGTGGGCGCATATGGCCGACATCATGGAAACCCATCCCGACAACGCGCCCGTCGCCGTCGCTCTGACGCCCCTGTTCCACATGCCATGACCCATGTCGCGGTCATCGATATCGGCAAGACCAACGCCAAGCTGGCACTGGTTGACCGCGCGACATTGGCCGAGATCGCCGTCGTCACCCGCCCCAACACCGTGCTGCCCGGCCCGCCTTGGCCCCATTTCGACCTGGAAGGGCATTGGCGGTTCCTGCTCGAAGGGCTGAGCGCATTTAATGCCGCCCACGGCGTCGATGCCATCGCAATCACCGCCCACGGGGCGTCGGTGGTTCTGCTGGACGCGGACGGCGCGCTTGCCGCGCCGATGCTGGACTACGAACATGCCGGACCAGATGATCTGGCCCGCGACTACAACAGGCAGCGCCCCGATTTCGCCGAGACGGGATCGCCCCGCCTTGCCGGTGGCCTCAACGTCGGCGCGCAACTACACTGGATGTTTGCGCAAGACCCGGGTCTTTGCGTCCGCACCGCTCAGATCGTGACCTATCCGCAATATTGGGCCTACCGCCTCACCGGCATCGCCACGACCGAGCGCACATCGCTTGGCTGCCACACCGACCTGTGGAATCCGACCGCAGATCACCTGTCACCGCTGGCGGCCCGGCTTGGCGTCGCCGACAAGATCGCGCCGCTCAGGATGGCGTCGGACATCCTCGGGCCGATCACCGCCGATGTTGCCGCGCACACCGGCCTGCCGATGGACACCCCCGTTACCTGCGGCATCCACGATTCCAACGCCTCGCTTTTGCCGCATCTCTTGACCCGGACGCAGCCGTTTTCCGTGGTCTCGACTGGCACCTGGGTTGTCGTCATGACCGTTGGCGGCACCCGGCCGCCCCTGTCCCCCGACCGCGACACGCTGATCAACGTCAACGCCTTGGGCGATCCCGTCCCTTCGGCCCGGTTCATGGGCGGGCGCGAGTTCGAAGCGATAGCGGGCCACTCGCAGCACCCGCCAACCCGGCAGGATGTCGATGCGACCCTTGCATCGCAAACGATGCTGACCCCCTCGATGGCGCCGGAAACGGGTCCTTTTCAGGGGTGGCGACCGATGTGGCACCCGGCCGAGCCCGCCCGGAACAGCGCTCAGCGACAGATCGCAGCCGCCTATTACTGTGCATTGGTGACGGCGACCTGCCTTGGCCTGACCGACCACCAGGGCGACATCGTCGTGGAGGGGCCCTTCGCGCGAAACCTGCACTACCTTTCCATGCTGGGCGCCGCGACAAGCTGCCCCGTCCTTGCCGCCCGTGGCCGCACCGGCACCAGCCAGGGCGCGGCCCTCCTGACCGCCGGACCTCTGCCTTCCATGTCGACGACGGCCTTGCATCTGCCTGAAGAGACACCTCAAGCGCTCCGCGCCTACGCCGCCGAATGGCTCAGGCGCTGCGGGCAAGGCTGAGCGGGGCCACAGTGCCCGGACGGGTCAATGTTGAGGACAAAGGGCAAAGCCGAAGAGACAGGCCGAAGCCCGAAATCCGCACTAGTCTGGCAAGGGGTGTATCTGGAGGCGAGTAGGAGAATCGAACTCCTGTGCACGGATTTGCAATCCGCTGCGTAACCACTCCGCCAACTCGCCTCGGAACGCGCCAAGCTAGTAAGTCAGGGCACCCCTTCCGGCAACCCCCTTTCGACGCGCAGCCCTGGTTTGATGCCCCCGGTCGCGTCCTTGGGCAAAGCCCGGCCTATGGCTAAAATGCCATCCCCCAGCGTGGCAGATTGGCGCCGAGGATGAAGCGAATGTTGCGCGTGCCGGGGGGATGTGCGACACCGGATTGGCAAACTAGACGGATTGGTTCAGTTTATGGTCGACTTCACACAACGCCGGATCACGATGGTTGATACGCAGGTGCGTCCCGCCGATGTGACCAAGTTCCCCGTCCTCGATGCCATGCTCTCGGTGCCGCGAGAAGTCTATGCGCCGCTCTCTGCCCGCGATCTGGCCTATATGGATGGCCCGATCCCCCTTGGCGGTGGCCGCCAGATGCTTGACCCCCGCGCGACGGCGAAGTTGCTGGACGCCCTTGCCCCGACGCGCCGTGATCTGATCCTCGAAGTCGGGGCAGGGACGGGCTACGGCACCGCCCTTCTGGCCCGTCTGGCCGAGGCTGTCGTGGCCGTCGAAGAGGACGAGGCGCTTGCCCGCGACGCGCTGGCGACGCTGTCCGATCAGGGCGTGGACAACGCCGCCCTCATCAAGGCACCGCTGACCGAGGGCAGCGCCAAGCATGGACCCTTCGACGCCGTTGTCATCTTCGGCGGGGTGCAGGTGATTCCCCCGGCGATCATCGACCAACTCAAGGATGGCGGCCATATCGTCGCGATCTTTATGGACGGGCCCTTGGGCGAGGCGCGCATGGGCGTCAAGCATGGGGGTCACGTCTCTTGGCGGATGATCTTCAATGCGACGGCGACGGTCTTGCCGGGCTTCGCCCGTGCACCAAGTTTCGCCTTCTAGGCGGCCACGACAAAAATCACTTCGACAGGCAAGGGGCGGACAGATGGCAGACGGTTTGGCAACACGGGCGCGTCGGGCGTTTCTGGCTGTAGCGCTGGCCACGGTGGCGGTTGCGCCGGTCCAGGCCGATACCTTGCGCGACGTCATGGTGGACGCCTACCGCAATTCCAACCTGCTCGAACAGAACCGCTACCTCCTGCGGTTGCAAGATGAAGATGTGGCGCAGGCCGTGGCGCAATTGCGCCCGATCCTCAGCTTCGTCGCATCCATGAGCCGCGAGTTGGTCAACAGCACCTCCACCGCCTCGGCCTCGCTGGTGGCGGAATACCTGATCTTTGACGGTGGCGCGCGCCGCTTTGCCATCGAAGCGGCCGAGGAAACCGTGCTGTCCGCGCGCGAGCAACTCATCTCGCTGGAGCAACAGGTGCTGCTGGATGCCGTCACCGCCTACATGAACGTCTGGCGCGACATGCAGGTGGTCGGCGTGCGCGAACGCAACGTGCGCGTCATCACCCAGCAACTCCGCGCCGCGCGCGACCGGTTCGAGGTCGGCGAGGATACCCGCACCGATGTGGCCCAGGCCGAGGCGCAGCTTGCCACCGCCCGCTCGGAACTGGCCGGGGCGCAGGGCACCCTCGACATCAGCCGCGAGTTGTTCAACCTTGCCGTCGGGCGCTATCCCAACGGGCTCAGCGGGCCCGGGGCGATCCCCAATGTGCCCCGCTCGGAAGAGGCGGCGCAGGCATTGGCGCGGCAGGAACACCCCGCCGTCCGTGCGCTGCAGCACGAGGTGACCGCCGCGGAACTTGGCATCGAACAGGCCCGCGCCGGCCGGCGCCCGCAACTGTCGCTGGAAGGCCGGGTGAGCGAAAGCTGGACCGACCCGGTGCAGCAACCCGGCGGCGATGCCTTCAACAACTCCGCCACCATCGGCCTCAGCCTGACGCAACCGATCTATCGCGGCGGCCAATTGCTGTCGCTGGAGCGGCAATCGCGCGCACAGGCCGCCGCCGTGCGTGCCGGCCTCAACCAGCAGGTGCGCCTTAACCTGCAAGCCGTCGGCAATGCCTGGGCTCGCATGACCATCGCCGCCGCACAGATCCAGGCCGCCGATCAGCGCATCGCCGCGGCGGAACTGGCATTTCAGGGCGTCAGCGAAGAGGCGTCGCTGGGTGCCCGCACCACGCTGGACGTTCTGGATGCCGAACAGGACGTTCTGGACGCCCGGATCAGCCGGATCGAGGCGCAGACCGACCTTTACCTTGCTTCCTATCAATTGCTGTCCGCGTCCGGCCTTCTGACGGTGCAGAACCTCGATCTGCCGGTGCCGGAATATGACCCGACAGCTTATGCCGACATGTTCTCCAACGCGCCCTCGATCGTGCAAAGCCCGCAGGGCGCGCAGCTTGACAGCCTGCTCCAGCGTATCGGGCGCGACTAGGCGGCCAAACCCCGCCCAGTATGCGGCAGTCGGTTGCCGGGCGAGCGCAACATCTGGCACTTTAGCCAAATTGGCCGCGCGCACCGCGTGCAAGTTGTTGTGCGAATTGCCGGCTTTGGGTATCTTGCGCCTGAGTTGATCAGCAGAACGGCCCGCGAAAGGGCTGCAATCGACAGGTAAAGGCCCGAGGCCGCCCCCTGTCCGAGGAGAGCATGTATGTCCGATCCCGCGAAAACGCCGGAAGAAATCGAAGATGTTCTGGCGTCGATTCGGCGGCTGGTGTCTGACCATGGCCCGGCGTCGGAACGCACGCTGCGCCCTGTGGCCGAACGCGCCAAAGTGACCCCGCAGGTGACCGATGCGCTGGTTCTGACCCCGTCTTTCCGCATAGCCGATCCCGGCGATCCCTGGGCCCCGATCGCGGCACAAGACGAGATCGACGACCAGATCGACGACGGGGGCGAGACGCCCGAGGACGCCGTCGCGGCCCTTGCCGCCATATCGCAGCGCCCCACCCGCGCGCCCGAGCAATCCGCCGAGTGGACGCCCGCCGACCGTCTGGCGCGGTTCGATGTCGTGGGCAAGGCTGCGTCCGTGTCTGCCGAAAGCGATGACCATTCCGGGTTCGACGACCTCGATCTGGCCGCGGAATCGGTGCTCGAAGATCACTCCGTCGAAGATCACCCGGCAGAGGATGACTTGGCCAAGGAATCCCTGGCCGAGGAAACCTTGGCCGAAGCAACCTTGGCCGAGGCAACTTTGGCCGAGGAAACCTTGGCCGAAGAGGATCTGGCCGACCTGATCCGTCTCGACGGGGCGGGGGCAGGGGAGGCGGCAAGCGAGTTCGAATCCGAAACCGGTGACGAGAACTGGCCCGGCGACGGTGCCGAAGCGGCGCTGCTGACCCTTGTGGCGCGACGCGATCCTGTGGCCGAGGAATACGCAGCGGACACCGCCGATGTGCCGACCTTCGATGACGTGTCCCTGACCGATCCGTTCATCCCGGCGACTGATTTGACGCCCGAGGAAGTGGCCGCCATCGACCCGCAGGATGCCGGCGCGCCAGAGCTTATGGACGACCGTGTCGATCCCCTTTCCATGGCGGCCCCCGTTGCTTCGGATGCCCCGGCCGACGGCCCGGCCCCGTTCGATGCGGAAGACGACTTCTACCTGACCCTCGATGCGGGGGACGATCACACCGGCGAGGCCGATGCGGCATCGACCGATGACGAAGGCGTCACCCCCATCTTCTCGCGCCGATCGCGCGCTCAGGCGGCAGAAGATGCCGCCACCTTCGATGTCGACGATCTGGGCGCCGATTCCTCTCGGTTCGGCTTTCACGATGTCGAGGATGGCATCCTTGACGAAGACACGCTGCGCGAGATCATCGTCGATGTCGTGCGCGAAGAATTGCAGGGCGTCCTTGGGCAACGCATCACCCGAAACGTGCGCAAGATGGTCCGCCGCGAAATTCGGCTCGCACTGGCGGCAGAGGACCTCGACTGATCGTCCCCGAATTCCGCGACGCGCAATGCCCCATCCCAACGTTCCGGCGCCCATTGCCCCGTCGCGCCAATCAGGCGCGCCTTGCCGTGTCGCGGCGCGCCCCTTGGACTGATCCGGACTTGACGTTTCACGCCTGCCGCCCAACCTTCGGCCCATGTTCCCGATCCGCGACCATAACCCGTCCGACAAAACCACCTTCGTCACCTGGGCACTGATCGCTATCAATGTGGTCGTGTTTCTCGGCTATTATCCCGCCATGGCAGGGTCCGATGCCCAGCTTTCCGCCTTCTTCCAGACCTGGGGCCTTGTCCCGCGACAGGTCACATCGGGCGAGGTTCCGCACACGCTGGTAACCTCCATGTTCCTCCATGGCGGCTGGATGCACCTGATCGGCAACATGCTGTTCCTCTATATCTTCGGCGACAACCTCGAAGACCTGATGGGCCATGTGCGCTTCACGCTGTTCTACCTGGCGGCCGGACTGGCGGCGGCAGGGGGCCAGATCCTGTCGGACCCCGGATCAGATATCCCGATGGTCGGTGCTTCGGGCGCGATCGCGGGCGTGATGGGCGGGTATCTGCTGATGTTCCCACGGGCACGCATCGACGTGCTGGTGCTCCTCGTGGTCATCCTGCGCACCTTCACCATCCCCGCCTGGCTGATGCTGGGGCTGTGGTTCGGGCTGCAACTGGTCAGCGGGCTGTCGCTGGAAGACGTCGGCGGCGGCGTGGCCTATTGGGCCCATGCGGGCGGCTTTGTCGCCGGTGTCGTGCTGGTCTGGCCGCTCTGGTTGCGGCGAGGGGGGGCGCGTTTCTGGGCCGAGTTCGGCGGCAAGCCACCCCATCCCGAGGTCGAATACAGGGTGGAGCGGCGGCGCAACTCGCCCATTCCCGCCATCCGCCGCGTGCAAACTCACCAAGGCGGGGATCGCCCCCTGGGTGATCTGGCGCGGGTTCCCCGATCGGGAAGCCGGCGCGCCACCCCCGGCCCCTGGTCGGGACGCCGCTAGATCCGCAGGGCGGGGCTGGCCCGCGCTGACGATGGCGTCAGGCCCGCTCGGAATATTCCATGGTTTCGGTATTCACGACGATATCCTCATCCTGCCCCACAAACGGCGGCACCATGATCTTCACGCCGTTGTCCAGCACTGCCGGCTTGAACGAGTTCGCCGCCGTCTGCCCTTTGACAACCGGCTCGGTCTCGACAATTCGGCAAACGACCTTCCCCGGAAGTGTCGCATTCAGCGCTTCTTCCTCGTGGAATTCGACATGGATCGTCATGCCGTCCTGCAGGAACGGACGACGCTCCCCCAGAAGATCGGCAGGCAGTTCGACCTGATCGTAGGTTTCGGTATCCATGAAGGTCAGGATGCCGTCGGTCTCATACAGGAACTGCATGTCCTTCTGTTCCAGGCGCACCCGCTCGACCTTGTCGGCGGATCTAAACCTTTCATTAAGTTTTGTGCCGTTACGAAGGTTCTTGAGTTCGACCTGGGCAAAAGCGCCGCCCTTGCCGGGCTTCACGTGATCCACCTTAACCGCGGCCCAAAGACCGCCATTATGCTCAAGCACCGCACCCGGCCTGATTTCGTTTCCGTTGATTTTAGGCATGTGTCAAAACCTTGGCAAAAGCTTGAGAATTTCTGAGCGCAACCTATATCTTGACGTCTGTAGGCTGTCCATACACCGGAAACAGTGCATCTTAACGGCCAGCTATGCGTCTGGCGAATACCACATATGCTATAATCGCATCCCTGCGCTGCACAGAATCTGGGCATAAGGGACGCCATACCAAAAACGCAAGAGCAATAAAAAGGATACGAAATGCGAGATTTCGTTGACGGCACTGCCTTCAACTTCGAACAGGGAACGCGCGCGCGCAAACTTTTTGCGGCGGTTGTCCTTGCGGCGTTGGATGATGCGATCGCTGATGACAAGAAATACGGCAATGGCCCCGAGCAGATCGCCCGGTGGGCGCGCTCGCGCGACGGGCGCGAAGTTCTGTCCTGTGCCGGGATCGACCCGAACGAACGGGTCGTGTCCGGCCTGATGGCCTTCGTGGGCAACGGGGTTCGTACCTCCGTGGCGCTCAGCCGCGAAGAAAGCGAACGTCGCAATCAGGCAGAAGCTGCCTGACGTTCGAGACTACCCAAGCTGCCGCTTCGAAAGCGCGCCCCTCTGCAGGGCGCGTTTTTCGTTTTGGGACACGCTCCGGAACCCTCTCGCCATTCGTCCCCTGATTGATCAGACTGGTGCCAAAGCATCGGAGGATCGCCGCATGGCCGCTCTAGGCAAGAACATCATCGCGCAAAGCGCCACCGCGCCCTTCTTCAGCCTGACGAATGCCGACGCCGTCGGCATCGACGCGCCCGAAAACCGCAAGGGCGACGCGCTGCGCACCTGGGTGCGGTCCCTGTCGGGCTTCCAGAAGGAGGCGCTGGTGCGCTCCGCCAGAACCGGGCAGGCGTGGCGGCTGGTGTCCGATGAAGGCCCCTACCTCAACGGCCACGACGCGGCCCCGTGCCCCCTGGCCTTCCTGTCGGCGGGGATGGCCGCGAGTTATCTGAACGAGATAACGGCTTTGGCGAAAATCCGGGGCGTCACGATCCGCAAACTCAAGCTGATCCAGGACAACTACTACACCATGAAGGGTTCGATGAAGAACCGCACCATGGTGGGCGGGGCCGAAAATATCGACCTGACGGTCGAGATCGACTGCGATCTGAGCGACGTGGCCCTGACCGACTTCCTGATCGATGCCACCTATGCCTCGCCCCTCAACGGGTTGATGCGCGGTCGGTTGGAGAGCCTCTTCAAGCTGGGCAAGAACGGGGCCGAGCTTCGCACCGCCAAGGCCGCCGAACTGGACGGCTCGCTTTTCCCCGATCCCGGCGACCATTTCGCCAAGGCCGAAGCCCGGCACAGCGACCTGACCCTGATGGCCCCCGTTGGTCCGACCGCGAAGAAGGAAGTTGCCCTTGGCACCAGCGCGGGCGGGTCCAGCCTTTCGGAAGAACAGAACCGGCGGCTCAACATCGGGGCGGTGGCCGTGCTGCGCGACGACGGCCTGAAGGATATCCAGCAGATGCAATATTCGCCCTGGGGCACCAGCTTTCGCTTCCTCAGCGCCGAGGACGGCCGCGCGCCCGACGCCAATTCGCTGATCTCGGCCGGCATCGCGTTCTGCTTCATGACGCAGTTTGGCCGCTTCGTCTCGATGCTCGACCTCGACCTGCCCGATTACCGCATCGTTCAGGATACCCATTTCAGCCTCGGCGGCGCATCGGGCGGCACGGGCAAGCGTGGCGAGGCTGATCCCATCGAAACGCACGTCTATCTGGAAACCACTGAAAGCGACGCCACGGCGCAGGAGATGCTCGATATCTCGGAACAGACCTGCTTCCTGCACGCCTTTTGCCGAACAGACCTCAAAACCCGATTGAAGGTGGTGCGCGTCTGACGCTGCTCTTGTTGCAAGCCTTTGCGCGCCTGCCTACGGTCCGACCAAGGGCCGTCAACGGCCAAAGGGGGGCCCCATGAACATCCTGTTCATCATGTATGACCAGTTGCGCTTCGACTATCTGTCCTGCGCCGGGCATCCGCATCTGCACACCCCGAACTTCGACCGCGTGGCCGCGATGGGCGTCCGGTTTACCAACACCTATTGCCAGTCGCCGATTTGCGGTGCCAGCCGGATGAGCTTCTATACCGGGCGCTATGCCTCGTCCCACGGGGCGCAGTGGAACGGCTTTCCGCTGCGGGTGGGCGAGCACACCATGGGCGATCATCTGCGCGCGGCGGGCATGGACGCCTGGCTTCTCGGCAAGACCCACATGAAGGCCGATGCCGAGGGGATGGCGCGACTGGGCGTCGATCCCGACAGCATCATCGGGGCGCGGCAGGCGGAATGCGGCTTCGATGTCTGGGTGCGCGATGACGGGTTGTGGGGCGAGGGGCCGGATGGCTTCTATGACGAACGCCGCTCGCCCTATAACGCCTACCTCAACGACAGGGGCTATGACGGCACCAACCCCTGGGCCGATTACGCCAATGCCGGGGTGGCGGATGGCGAAAGGGCATCGGGCTGGATCCTCGACAATGCCGACCTGCCCGCCAATATCCGCGAGGAGGACAGCGAAACGCCCTGGCTCACCGACCAGACGCTGGCCTTCATGGATCAGGCCAAGGGCCCGTGGTGCGCCCACGTCTCCTACATCAAGCCGCATTGGCCCTACATCGTGCCCGCGCCCTATCACGACATGTATCGCCCCGATCAGATCCTGCCCGTGGCACGATCCGACGCCGAACCGGCGGACCCCAACCCCGTCTATGCCGCGTGGATGGGCAACCGCGTCGCCGCCGCCTTCCAGCAGGACGGCGTGCGCGAGAAGGTGATCCCCGCCTATATGGGCCTGATCCGGCAATGCGACGACCAGCTTGGCCGTATCCTCGCCCGGCTGGAGGATACCGGCGCCCTCAACGATACCATGATCGTGCTGACCTCCGATCATGGGGATTACCTCGGCGATCACTGGCTGGGCGAAAAGGACATGTTCCACGATCCCGCCGTGAAGATCCCCCTGATCGTCTACGATCCGCGCCCCGCAGCGGATGCCACGCGCGGCGCGACATGCGCCGCCCTTGTCGAGGCCATCGACCTTGCCCCCACCTTCGTCGAGGTTGCCGGAGGAACCGTCGCCGACCACATCCTCGAGGGTCGCAGCCTGATCCCCTGGCTCCACGGCCAGACGCCCGATTGGCGCGGTTACGCGATCAGCGAATATGACTATTCCGTCACGCCCGCCCGCGCCACCTTGGGCGTCAGCAGCCGCGACGCGCGGCTCTTCATGGTGTTCGACGGGCGCCACAAGCTGATCCATGCCGAGGGCGGCTTTCCCCC
The DNA here is from genome assembly GCA_038324445.1 of Rhodobacterales bacterium. Classification (GTDB taxonomy): domain Bacteria; phylum Pseudomonadota; class Alphaproteobacteria; order Rhodobacterales; family Rhodobacteraceae; genus Gymnodinialimonas. The sequence goes on from JBBQHZ010000053.1 coordinate 11,669, forward strand.
GATGCTGTTCGACCTTGCTGCCGATCCGCAGGAATATTCCGATCTCGGCCGCCTGCCCGAAAGTGCCGCCACGCTGGCGCGGCTTTACGACCAGTTGGCCGCGTGGGGCAGGCGGATGTCGCAGCGCGTGACGCGGTCCGAGGCCGACCTTGCCGCCATGCGCGGCCGTTCGGCCCGGCGCGGCATCCTGCCGTTCCTCAAGGATGGCACCGAGGTGTCGCCCGAGTTGACGATCAAGTATCGCGGGCCGGTCACGCAGGTCCATCTGGCCGACGGGAAGCCGCAGGGCGACTGACAGGACGCGTCAGATCCCGTCCAGATCCGCATCCTCGCCCTCGGCGATCCGGTCCAGCAGATCGCGCAGCGCCGCGATCTGTTCCGCCGAAAGCTTGCCCTCGAAATGGCGCGCATTAGCGGCGACCAGCGGGCGGCACATCTCCATCCGGTGCCGCCCCGCCTCGGTCAGCGTCACCTCGCGTCCGCGCCCGTCTTGCGTGCTGGACTGCCGCCGGATCAACCCCTCCGCCGCCAGCGCCTTCAAGACGCGCGACACGGTCGGGCGCTTGACCCCTATGTTGCCCGCAATGTCGGACGGGGTGCGCAGGCCCTCAAGCCCCACGCCGCTCAGCACGCACCACGACAGCCGGGTCAGTCCATAGGCCCCCAAGGCCGCCTCCAACCGTTGCTGCATGATCCGCGCGGCGCGGCTGAGCTTAAAGCCGATCTGGCGGCGCAGGACATAATCCGGCGCGGTGGGCAGGGGCTGGGACAAGCGGGCTTCCTTCATCTGCATGGCGCAATATGGCACCAAAGCGCAAAGCGTTGCAAAAGGGTAATTAACAGCGCTAACTACTTTCACCCACCTGCAACAAGGACTGCCCCCATGACGCTGCGCTTCTTCTCGGACCGCGACCGCCCGGTTCACATGGGCCGCTACCCGTCCGAGTTGCTGGCCCGCACGGGACAGATGCCCGACCTCTCCGCCGTGCCCGTCCACGGCCAGATGTCGTTCGACCGGGCGGGCGATCCCCATTCCATCGTCAACGCGATGCGAGAGCATCAGGCGATGCTGGACGCAATCCGCGACGGGTTGGTGAACAAGGCGGTGGCAGAATGCCCCTCCGACCCGCAGGATCGGGCCGATCACCTCAAGGCGTTCTCCTACTTCGCCGATGCCGCCGTGACCGGCATATGCCTGCTCCCGCCGTCGGCCGTGCTGGCGACACCCTTCAAGAACCCCGACGTGGACAGGCTGGCGCAAGACCTCAAGACCCGCCAGACCAAGACGCTGGCCGCTGGCATCGACCTTGTCATGGCCGACCTCAAGGAATCGATGGAGGCCCCGCCCTCGGGGATCGAGGCCCATACCCATGCCATCGTGTTCTTGTATGAGAACCCCCGCGACCCCGAACCGGGCGAGGAAGGCACTGGCTGGATCGTCGACGCGCAGGCCCACCGCGCCGGCCTTCTGGCGGCGGAAACCGCCATCGTGGTGTCCAACTACCTGCGCGTTCTGGGCTTTGACAGTCGCGGGCATACCGTCTCCAGCTCCGACGTGGACCTGAATCAGCTTGCCGTGGCCGCTGGCCTTGCCACGGTTGAAAACGGCGCTCTCGCCCACCCCTATATCGGCACCCGCTTCGGCCTTGCCGCGATAACCACAACCTTCGCGGTCGCCCCCGACCTCCCCCTTGTTCCTCTGGACCAGCAACCCAGATCTGCCTTCGGCCTGGCTTGGAAACTCGGCAAAGGCTTCGCCAAGAACGCGATGAATGCTGTTCCCTACAAAGGCCGCCGGTTCCTAGACGGCGCGCATCCATTCGAGACGCTCAAGCGTGTCGACAAACCCACCACCTATATCGACGAGCCTAATGTCGCCCGCGTTCCCAAACGCACCGACATGTTCGCACGCTCCACCTTCGGCGACATGGGCAAGGCCCTGCAGGAAGGCGCGCGGGGCGGCCATTACGTGCGCAAGGCCGCGCCCTCGGCCGCACAACGCCGCGCCCTGGGGGCCTTTGTTCTTCTGCAAGATGGCCCGGCAAACCCGCAAAAGGCCCGGATCGACCCCGCAGATGCTGCCGCCCTCATCAAGGCCACCTGCTACTTTCTTGGCGTCGATGCCGTGGGCTTGTCGCGCTGTCCGCAATGGGCGTGGTATAGCCACGACGCGCGTGGCGAGGTCATCGACCCGCCCCATGACAACGCCATCTCGATGATCATCGACCAGGGCTACGAGACGATGGCGGGGTCCTCCGGCGATGACTGGATCGCCGTAGCGCAATCGATGCGCGCCTATCTGCGCTTTTCACTGCTGGGCGGGGTCATCGCCAGGCAACTCCGCAATCTGGGCTACAGCGCCAAGGCCCACACCGTGCTTGATGGCGAGGTTCTGCAGCCGCCGCTCCTGCTGCTGTCGGGCCTTGGCGAGGTCTCGCGCATCGGCGAGGTCATCCTCAACCCCTTCCTCGGGCCGCGCCTGAAATCAGGTGTCGTCACCACCGACATGCCTCTTGCCCATGACAGGCCGATCGATTTCGGCCTGCAGAAATTCTGCGAAAGCTGCAACAAATGCGCCCGCGAATGCCCATCGGGGGCCATCACCGCCGGGCCGAAGCTGATGTTCAACGGCTACGAGATATGGAAATCCGACAGCCAGAAATGCACTACCTACCGCGTCACCACACCCGGCGGCGCGATGTGCGGTCGCTGCATGAAGACCTGCCCGTGGAACCTCGAGGGGCTGTTCAAGGAAAAGCCGTTCCGCTGGGCCGCGATGAACATGCCGGGCGCGGCACCGCTTCTGGCCAAACTCGACGACTACGTCGACAACGGCGCGCTGAACCCGGTCAAGAAATGGTGGTGGGATCTGGAGATCACGGAAGAGGGCGGCTACCGGCCCACGTCCAAGCCGGTCAACATCCGGTCGCTGCAAAAGGACCTGCACCTGAAATACGAGGATCAGACGCTTGCCGTCTATCCCGCGCCCTTGGCCCCGCATCCTTGGGCCTATCCGTTTCCAATGGACCGCGAGAAGGGGATCGAGGCCTATCAGGCCCTCATCACTGCCGAGGAATACCAGCGCCGCGCCGCCGATGGCACGCTGGAGCCGTTCCTCCACCGCTACACCGCCGCTGGTGACAGCCCGGTGGTGCAGGTCGTCATCTCGAGGGTCGAAGCCATTGCGCAGGGCATCACCAAATACGAATTCACCGCCGTTGATGGCGCGCCCCTGCCGGAATGGACCGCCGGTGGCCACATCGATATCGTCGTGGCCCCTGATTTCCTGCGCCAATATTCGCTGTCGGGCGATCCGGCGGACCGCAGCATCTACCAGATCGCCGTCCTGCGCGAAGATGCCGGGCGCGGCGGATCGAAACTGCTGCACCGCATCTTCACCGAGGGCCGCCGCGTCTTTGTCTCGAAGCCGATCAACCACTTCCCCCTGATGCCCGAGGCGACCTTTTCGGTCCTGATGGGCGGCGGCATCGGCATCACGCCCATGATCGCCATGGCGCATGAGTTGCACGCGAGGGGCGCGCCCTTCATCATGCATTATTCCGGTCGTTCGCGTGCCACGATGGGCTTTCTCGCCGACCTGCCCAGCTTCCCCTGGGCCGACAAGGTGCATCTGCACATCTCCGACGAGAACACCCGCGCCGATCTGGAGGCAATCATGGCGGGCCTGCCCCCGGGTGCCCATGTCTACACCTGCGGCGCCGACCGCTACATGGCGAGCGTCATGGACGTCGCCGAGCGCGCAGGGGTGCCTGACGCGGCGCGGCATCTGGAATACTTCTCGGTCCCCGATGTGCCTGATTACGTGAACCACGACTTCACCCTCCGCCTTGTGCGGTCCGGCCGCACCCTGACGATCCCCGCCGACAAGACCGCCGCCGATATCCTGATCGAGAACGGCATCCATGTGGATCTGAAATGCTCGGACGGCATTTGCGGCGTGTGCAAATGCGGGCTGGTCTCGGGCGACGTGGAACACCGCGATTTCGTGCTGTCCAAGGCGCAGCGCACCGGCGCGATCATCCTGTGCCAGTCCCGAGCGGCCGAAGCGGGGGGCGTGGTGGAGGTTGATCTCTGACACCGGACCGAGAGCGGCGTTCAGCGAATGCGCCATTGGCGGTGCGGCGGGGTGGCCCCCGCCCTACGGCGCTTTGCGCCGGTTCCACCTGGACGTAGGGCGGGGGTCACCCCACCACCCCCTTCAACGCCCGCTTCAAACGGAAAATGCCGGACCTTTCGGCCCGGCATTCCCTCTGTCAATCTTCAGCCAGATCAGGCGTCAGTTCAGACCGGCGGTGAACAGATACACCTTCTCGTCCGGGCGCGGGCTCCAGTTGATGCGGTTGGACACACCGTAGAAGTCCGGCTGGAAGTACATATGCAGCCACGGGCCATCGTCGTAGAATACCTGCAGCATCTCGTCGATGATCACGCGCTGCTCTTCCGGGGTTTCAGCGGCATTGATCTCCGTCCAACGGTCGAACCAGCGCGGATCGGACCAGTGGGTATAATTGGTGCCACTTTCGACACGGGCGAGGTCGGTCATGTCATAGAGCGGCGACCACAGCCCGCCACCCGAGCCGAGGAAGAAGATCGGTCCGGCATTGCGCTCGCGGATCAGCGGCACGTAGACGCTGGCCCATTCCATCACTTCAAGTTCGATATCAAGACCCACATCCTCCAGATACTGGGCAACCGCCTGAACGACGCTGACGTCGTTGAGGTAACGGCCCTGGCCTGCCTGAAAGCGCACGGTGAAGCGGGTGCCATCGGCACCACGGGGCCAGCCGGCCTCGTCCAGCAGACGCTCGGCTTCTGCAGGATCATAGGGGTAGGGGGTCAGGCTCTGGTTGGCGTTCGGCGGGTTCACGATGCCCGTCGCGCGCACGCATTCGAAGTTCAAGAGCGCCGAACAGATCGTCGGCACGTCCACCGCATATTGCAGCGCGCGGCGCACCGCCGGATCCTGGATCGCGTCGCCACCCGGCATCGCGGCCATTTCCTCGGACAGGTTGAAGCCCACATACATCCGCCGCGTGCCCTGGATCGGGTTCACGGTGGCGACGCCCGACGCGTTGATGACGTCCATCTGGTCGGGGGCAACGTTGGTGATGATGTCGACGTTGCCTGCCATCAACTCCGCAGCCCGGGTCGAGGCTTCGGGGATGATGCGCCAGACGATGCGGTCAAAGACCATGCTTTCATCGACGGCTTCCAGGATCACTTCCGATCCGCGCGACCATTCGACAAGGCGATAGGCGCCCGACCCGACCGGGTTCGATGCGGCCTCGTCCAGCGTCATGGCAGCATAGCTGTCCATGCAGTGGATATAGACCTCGGCGATCAGACCGAACGCGATGGAGTTCGGGGCACCGATGTTGATCTGGACGCGCAGTTCGTCCAGTGCTTCGGCCCCCTGGAACGCGATCGAGCTGAACACGAAGCCGGGCGTGTTGCCGGTGAAGGCGTTGGCCGGATCGGCCGCGCGGTTGAACGAATAGGCCGCATCTTCGGCGGTCAGCGGCTCGCCGTCATGGCAGGTCAGGCCTTCGCGCAGGGTGTAGATATACCCCATGCCATCCTCGGTGATCTCGAGGCCGGTGGCCAGATCGTTGCTGATGACACCATCGCCGCCGATGGTCTGCAGCGTCCCGAAGATGTGGCGCGCGATGTTGGCGTTGTCGCGCGACGAGATCGGGGCGGGATCAAGCGTGGTGATGTCGGCGGAAAGGCCGACAGTGATGGTTTCTTGGGCGGAAGCCTGTGTGGCCGCGCCGATGGCGAGGCAGGCGGTGCCGGCCGCAAGCAGGGAACTCAGTCTTGGCATGTGCTTTCCTTTCACCTGTTGGATGCTCCTTGGGGTCCGCCCATGGCACTTCTGTGGCCATTTCGGCGGTCGGTAACCTGACCCCGGGCATCCGATGGCGCTGTTGCGCCGGATATCGGAAAGCCGGTTGTCACGGATCTTGGACGATGGTCGCCGGGTCGAAGGCGGCGAGCGCACGTGTATGGTCTGCGATCAGCTTGATGGCGCGGTCGGTGTCGCGATCCTCAAGCGCTTGCACGATGGGCGGGTGGTTGCCCGCGATGTCGTGCAGATTCGCGTTGTCGCGGTGGCGCAGCGACATGATCTGGTGAATGCGCAGATAGAGGCTCTTCCACGAGGCGCGCAGCAGGTCGTGATCGGCCAGCCGGATCAGCGCGTGGTGGAAGGCCTCGTCGGCGGCCGTCAGGGCGGCGAAATCGTTGGCATCGGCGGCGGCGTTCATCGCGGCGCATTGCTCGTGCAGGGCATCGAGCGGCGCGCCGTTGGCCAGAACCCGGTGCACGGCCATCACCTCGAACACTTCGCGCAGGCTGTAGGTCTCGGCCACCTCGCGCGCCGTCAGCGGCTTCACCCGCTTGCCCTTGTAGGCGATGGTCTCGACAAGGCCGTCATTCTCGAGGATCTGGATCGCCTCGCGGATCGGCGCGCGGCTGACATTCATCTGCTCGGCCAGCGCGGTTTCCACCAGCCCGGTGCCAGGCCGCAGCCGTCCGCTCAGGATCGCCGCCCGCAGCCGGTCGGCCACCTGAACGCGCAGGGGCACGTTCTCGATCGGGCCGATATCGTCCGGCATCGGGGAGGTGGCGGAATTCAGGACACTCATGACTGGCTAGCCTCTCAGCACATCGTGGGGAGCACCGGCAGAAGGTCCGGTGCGTCCGGGAATGTGGTTTCCTAGGGAGGGCGCATGCAGGCTAGCAAGATCATTCGGCGCGACGCTACACGTTTGCCGACAACCCGTTGCACCCGTGGCGCAACAGACGGCTGTAGGCGTTTGCTTTGTGTAATGTCGACAATCCATTGGTGGACAATGAGGGATGGGTTTCCGACCTGTCAAGGGGCCATGTGGACGGGCAGGGGCATTTGCCGGGCGGGCTGGTCAGGGATTGGGCAGGCCATGGACGCCACACCGGCGCACCAGTCCGGCGGGTGCCGAAAGCCACGGGTCCGGGCGGCCTAGGTCGTGCGGATACAGGCGCTGACATGCCCCTGTCCAACCGACCGCAACGCGGGCACCACCTTGGCGCAATCCGCGATCGCCATGGGGCACCGCGTGCGGAATACGCAGCCGGACGGCGGATTGATCGGGCTGGGAATGTCGCCTTTCAGCGTCACCCGTTGCCGCCGCCGCCCCGGTTCCGGGATCGGCACCGCCGATAACAGCGCCTGCGTATAGGGGTGGTTGGGCCGGGCGTAGAGGTCGGCCGCGCTGGCGATCTCCATCACGCGGCCAAGATACATCACGATGACCCTGTCGCAGATATGCTCGACCACGCCCAGATCATGGGCGATGAACAGCATCGTCAGGTCGAGGTCGTTCTTGAGGTCTTCCAGCAGGTTGATCACCTGCGCCTGGATCGACACGTCGAGGGCGGATACCGGCTCGTCCGCGACAATGAACTCCGGCTCTACCGCCAAGGCACGCGCGATCCCGATGCGCTGCCGTTGTCCGCCCGAAAACTCGTGCGGGAAACGGTCCAGATGGTCGCGCGACAGCCCGACCTTTTCCAGCAGCTGGGCAGCGCGGTCCTCATGCTCGGAGGGCATGCCGATGCGGTGCAGGCGCAGCGGATGGGTCAGCACCTCGCGCACCTTTTCGCGCGGGTTAAGGCTGGCATAGGGGTCCTGAAAGATGATCTGCATCCGCTTGCGGAAGCTGCGCAACTGCTGCGCGCCCATCGCCATCACGTCCGACCCGCCAAAGCGCACCGCCCCCGCCGTCGCGTGTTCCAACCGCAGCAGCGTGCGGCCCACGGTGGTCTTGCCCGATCCGCTTTCGCCCACCAGCCCGACCACTTCGCCCGCCCTGATGGAGAACGACACGTCGTCGACCGCCTTCACGTTGTTGACGACGCGTTGCAGCACACCTCCCCGGATCGGGAAGTATTTCTTCAGCCCGTCAACTTCCAGCAGCGGCACGCTCATGATGCCGCCCTCGCGGTCAGATCGATCTCGCGCCAGCGGTGGCAGCGGATCATGTGATCGGGGCTGGCCTGTTCCAGCACCGGCATGGTGGTGCGGCAGACATCCGTGGCGAAGGCGCAGCGCGGGTGGAACCGGCAGCCCGACGGCAGGCTGGTCAGGGCGGGAACGGTGCCGGGGATGGCCTGCAGCCGGACCTTGTTGATCGACGAGCCCAGCCGCGGGATCGAGTTCATCAGCCCCGCCGTGTAGGGCATGCGCGGGTTGCGGAAGATATCCTCGACCCCGGCCATCTCGACCACTTGGGCCGCATACATCACCACCACGCGGTCGGCGATTTCGGCGACGACGCCCAGATCATGGGTGATGAAGATGATCGCCATCCCGAGCTTGGCCTGCAGGTCGGCCATCAGTTCCAGCATCTGCGCCTGGATCGTGACGTCGAGCGCCGTAGTCGGCTCGTCCGCGATCAGGATGCGCGGCTCGCAGGCCAAGGCCATGGCGATCATCGCGCGCTGCCGCATGCCGCCCGACATCTCGTGCGGGTAGCTGTCGACCCGGCGGGTGGGTTCTGGAATGCCGACCAGATCCAGCATCTCGATGGCGCGCTTGCGCGCTTTCGCCGCCGACAGTTTCTCGTGCCGGATCACCATCTCGCCGATCTGCCGGCCGACGGTGTGGACGGGGTTCAGGCTGGTCATCGGCTCCTGGAAGATCATGCCGATCTCCTTTCCCCGCACCTCGCGCATTTGCGTATCGTTCAACTTGCTGATCTCGCGCCCGTTCAGGCGGATGCTGCCGCCGGTGACACGGCCGATATCCTTGGGCAGAAGCCCCATGATCGACAGGCTGGTGACAGACTTGCCCGATCCGCTTTCGCCGACAATCGCCAGCGTCTCGCCGGGCTTCACCGAAAAGCTCACGCCGTCGACCGCACAGATCGTGCGCGTCTTGCCGATGCGGAATTTCGTCTGGAGGTCCTGCACCTCCAGCAATGGCACGGCGGTGCTGTCACCTTGCATGGCGCGCATCTCCTGTCATTGATGGAGTGCCGCGATTTGCAGCAGCACTGCCCGCGATCCGGTCAAGCCGGCGCCGCGCGGCGCCTTGAGGTAAGTGGCAGAGATTTGCATGCTTGACGTTGCCCGGTGCTGCATGGTTGAGTTGTTCAACTGTCGACAATCTATTTTCTACTCTGTGAGAGGAGCGAAACGGTTGTCAAGCGCTGCGGACCGGGCCGGACCCCGAAAACCGGTCACTGGCCACCGGGCGGGCAATCGCCGCCTCCGGGCGGTGGGAAACCGGGCAGGCCCTGCACGATACCGGTGCCGGGCCGCGAATGGAAACAAGGGGAAGGGTAGGGCGGCCGATGTGGACATTCCTGATACGACGCCTCTTGCAGAGCGTCATCGTCCTGATCGGCGTCACCCTGATCAGCTTCACGTCGCTGCAGATCGGCGGTGATCCAACCTATCTCTTCGTGTCCGAAAACGCGAGCCTCGAGGAAATCGCCCTGACGCGCGAGCGTCTGGGCTTCGACCGTCCGCTCCATGTGCAATATCTCAGCTATGTCTGGAACGTCATGCATGGCGATTTCGGCAACTCGCTCAGCTACCGGCAACCGGCGATGGGCGTGGTGATGGACGCGATGCCCGCGACCATCGAATTGACCGTGTTCTCGCTGGTGCTGGCCATCGGCCTGTCGATCCCGCTGGGCATCTTTGCCGCCCTCAACCGCGGCAATCCGGCCGACGGCGGTATCATGACCCTTGCCATGCTGGGGCAGTCGATTCCCAATTTCTGGATGGGGATCATGATGATCATGTTCTTCGGCCTCTATCTGCAATGGTTTCCCATCTCGGGCCATGTGCCCTTTCTGGAGCCGCTCTTCGAAGGCGAAATCCTCACCGCGTTCCGCAATCTGCCCGGCTCGATGTATTACATGATCATGCCAGCCCTGGCCGTGGGCACCTACACGCTGGCGCGCAATGCGCGGCTAGTGCGCTCGTCCATGCTCGAGGTGCTGCAACAGGATTACGTGCGCACCGCCCGTTCCAAGGGCATTTCCGAGGGTCGGGTGATCGTCCATCACGCGCTGCGAAACGCGTGGCTGCCGCTGGTCACGATGATCGGGCTGGAGTTCGGCTTCCTGCTGGGCGGCGTGGTGGTGGTCGAGACGGTATTCTCCTATCCCGGCATCGGGCGGCTGGTCTTTACCGCGATCAACCAGCGCGACATCCCCGTGGTGCAGGCCTCTGTCATCTTGCTGGCGGTGATCTTCATCCTGCTCAACCTGATCGTCGATCTGGTCTATGCGCGCCTCGATCCGCGCGTGAAGCTGTGACGGAGCATCCCGAGATGGCCGATACGACACCCGCTTCCCAGATGCAGCCCGTCCCCTTCCGCAAGCGGGAATGGCAGCGCGCCTTCGAAAGCATGGTCACAAGCCGCTGGGCGCTGATCGGCATGCTGATCTTGCTGGTGGTCACCTTCGTCGCCATCTTCGGCCCCACCCTCGCCCCCATCGATCCCAACCGCCAGAACCTGATCATGCGGCTGCTCGAGCCCGGATCACCGGGCCGGGACGAGCTGACCTATTGGCTCGGCTCCGACCATCTGGGCCGCGACGTGTTGTCGAGGCTTCTCTACGGCGCGCGGGTGTCGTTGATGGTAGGCGTTGCGGCGATTGCCGTCGGCGGCACCATCGGCACCATCGCGGGCCTAGTGTCGGGCTATTTCGGCGGCTGGATCGACGACATCATCATGCGGCTGGGCGATATCCAGCTGGCATTCCCCTTCATCCTGCTGGCCATCATGTTCCTTGTGGTGCTGGGGCCGGGCCTGATGAACATGATCCTTGTGCTGGGGATCGGGCAATGGATCACCTATGCGCGGATCGTGCGGGCGCAGACCCTGTCGCTCCGCGAAAAGGAATATGTCGAGGCTGCCCGCGCGATGGGCGACAGCACCTTCTCGATCCTCTTCCGCACCATCCTGCCCAACATCATGGCACCGCTGACCGTGATCGCGTCGTTCAACGTGGCAGGCGTGATTCTGGCCGAGGCGGCCTTGTCCTTCCTCGGCCTCGGCGTGCCGCCGGACGTGCCGACATGGGGCAGCATGCTGTCGGAAAGCCGCGATCACCTGTTGTCGAACAAGTGGTGGCTGGCGGTGTTCCCGGGCCTTGCCATCGTGCTGACAGTTCTGGCCTTCAACATCATGGGCGACTGGCTGCGCGACTTCCTTGACCCGCGCCTGAAGGAAAACGGCTGAGCGATCACGACGCCTGACTGGTGCCTGCCGCGTCGCGCACTGCAGACGGCAGATCGTCGAACGAGCCTTGGTTCATCGCATAAAGCTGCGCATAGAGGCCGCCCGCGTCCACCAGTTCCGCGTGGCTGCCCTGCTCCACCACCGATCCGGTCTGCAACACCACGATCCGGTCCGCATCGCGGATGGTGACAAGGCGGTGCGCGATGACGATGCCCGTCCGCCCCTCCAGCAGCCGCTTGAGCGCCTTCTGGATCAGCATCTCGGTATGACTGTCGATGCTGGCGGTGGCCTCGTCCAGCACAAGGATCTTGGCATCCGCCACCAGCGCGCGGGCAAAGCTGATCAGCTGTCGCTGACCCAGCGACAGGCTGCCGCCCCGCTCGCCCACCAGGGCCTGATACCCATCGGGCAGTGCCATGATGAAATCATGCGCCCCCACGGCGCGGGCGGCGGCGATCACATCCGCCTCGGTCGCATCGCTCCGGTTGTAGCGGATGTTGTCCATCAGCGTGCCCGAAAACAGGTAGGGCTCCTGCAGCACGATGGCGATGGAGCGCCGCAGCGAGGCCTGCGTC
>JBBQHZ010000054.1:0-22633 GCA_038324445.1 Rhodobacterales bacterium
GACTTCATCCAGTTCAGGTTGCCCTTCAGCGTGTTGATCTCGCCGTTATGGGCCAGCATGCGGAACGGCTGCGCCAGCCACCATTGCGGGAAGGTGTTTGTCGAATACCGCTGGTGATAGATCGCAAAGGCGCTTTCGAAGCGCTCGTCCTGCAGGTCGAGGTAGAAATTCGCCACGTCCTGCGCCAGCATCATGCCCTTGTAGATCATCGACCGGCACGACAGCGAGCACAGATACATCTCCCGCACGCCCGCCGCCTGCGCCGCCTTCTCGATGCGGCGACGGATCACGTACAATTCGCGCTCGAACGTCTCCTCATCGACGCCCTTGGCGTTCGAGATGATGATCTGCTCGATCTCGGGCCGGGTCGCGTTCGCCTTGTCGCCCAAGACGCTCACATCCACCGGCACATGGCGCCAGCCATAGATGTAATAGCCCATCCGCAGAACCTCGGTCTCCACGATGGTCCGGCACACTTCCTGCGCCCCGAAATCGCTGCGTGGCAGGAACACCTGCCCCACGGCCAGCAATTCATCGCGCATCTGGTGCCCGGTGCGCTGAACCTGTTCGCCGAAGAACTTGTGGGGGATCTGCACGTGAATGCCCGCGCCGTCGCCGGTCTTGCCATCGGCATCGACAGCGCCCCGGTGCCACACGGCCTTCAGCGCGTTGATACCCTTTTCCACCACCTTGCGCGATGCCGTGCCGTCGATCGACACCACAAGCCCCACGCCGCAGGACGAATGCTCATCCTCCTCGCGGTACATGCCGTTGGCTTCCATCCACGTGCGCTTGGCCTCTTCGGCTTTCGCCCAGGCCTGATCGAATTGAGTCATCAAATATCTCCCTCGATATGGGGGTTCTTGGCTTCATACTCGGCACGGGTGCCGCGCTTGTGGGTGCCCGCCAGCGGCAGATAGGCCGGCGCGGCGTCGATGTAGATTTCCGAGATCAGCGGGAAGCTCGCCGCCTCCGCAAAGAGGCCCGGCATCAATTCGTAACCGGCGTCCTCCGACGGCGTGTTGCGCAGCCACAGCGCGCTGCCGCAGGTCTCGCAAAACGCCCGTTGCGAAAATGGCGAGGATTGGAACCGCTTCACCGGGCCGGTTACCGTGACTGCATCGGCCGCGGCGTCGAACGCGGCAAACAGCACACCATTGCTCCGCTGGCACATCAGGCAATGGCACGCGCCCACGGCGGCGACATACTCGCCGTCCACGTCGATTGTAACTGCCCCGCACAGGCATTTGCCGTGCAGCTTTCCCGTCCGCCGATAGGGGTCGCGCAGATTGCTCATCGGGTGACCTCGCGGCTGGCGCGGTGGATCGGGACAACCGGCAACCCGCTCATGATGTCCTCGCAATCGTATTGCGGTTCCGTCGACAGGAAGCCTTCTTCGCCCGGTTCGGCGAATTCGACAGGGCTGTAATTTCCCTCGAACGCCTCGCCCGACGGCGTTGTCACCGTCTCGATCCCGCCAAAGAACAGGAACATCTCTTCGCTGACGAACTGGCTGCCTTCGGTGCTGCGCGGGCCTGCCTCGGTTTCCCACTGGTAGGAGAACTCCGTCACCAGCAAGGTCCGGCCATCGATGACGACGGTCTGCCCGGTCATCCTGTCAAAGCCGGTGTAGTCGCGCTGGAAGGTGCCATCGCTCCGCTCTTCCCGGATCGAGAATGCCATCGTGTCGCTGCCGGTGCCCAGCAACTCGCGGATGCTGGCGGGATCTTCTTCCGGCTCGATCAGCGTATCCTGCGATCCCTCGCGCAGGTTGTAGGCCCGCAACCAGCGAAATTCCGCGTCGGAATAGTTGAGGTAAAACGGCCCGTCCTGATCGAGCGTGGCGCGCCAATGGGTGCCCGCAGGATCGCCCTCGCAGCGCCAGTGATGCGCGACAAGGCAGGACCGCGATTGCACCGTCAGGAACGCGGTGCAGCCTTCCGGCACCTCAAACAGGTCCGGCGCGACCTGCGCGAAACCGGGCGTTGCGTTTGCGGCAAGGGCAAGCGCGCCGGTAAGGATCTGGTAACGAATGAACCGCATAAGGTCATCTTCCCTGTCATTGTCTTGGCCTCAAGCCGGGTATCGCCCAGACCTGCACCATTTTGCCGCCCAGACAAGGGCCGAACCGGCCCTATTGCCTTGCAGCCTGAAACTGTTCCCATTCGGCAAGACTGCACCCATCTGGGATGATTGCGTCAGCCTTATCGTCCCAAACAGGGGTCATCTCTCCCCGGATGGGATTATTCCGCAGCCACCGTTTTCGTCATATGCACCCGCTCCAGGATCGCCTCGGCCGCCTCGCGCCCGTCGCGGATCGCCCAGACCACAAGGCTGGCGCCGCGCACGATGTCACCCACCGCGAACACGTTCGGAATATCCGTCTCGTGGGTGCGGAAATTGGCCTTGATCGTGCCCCAGCGCGTTACGGCCAATTCCGGCGTGTTCCACAGCTGCGGCAGGTCCTCGGGCTCGAAGCCAAGCGCCTTGATGACCATGTCGGAATCCTCGACATAATCAGCGTTTTCAATCAGTTCCGGGCTCTGCCTCCCGGTCGCGTCAGGCGTGCCGAGGCGCATTTTCTGCACCATCACGCCACTGACGCGGTCCGGCGCGGCGCTGAACCCGTTCGGCGCGGATAGCCAAACGAATTCAACACCTTCCTCCTCGGCATTCTGCACTTCGCGCTGGCTGCCCGGCATGTTCGCCCGATCCCGCCGATACAGGCACTTGACCGAAGTCGCCCCCTGCCGCGTCGCTGTGCGCACGCAATCCATCGCCGTATCGCCACCGCCGATCACGACCACGCGCTTGCCCTTCGCGTCCAGCTCGCCGCTGTCGAACTCGGTCACGGCATCGCCAAAAGACTTGCGATTAGAGGCGGTTAGATAGTCGATCGCGCGGATAATACCGGCGGAACCGGCACCCGGCCCCGGCAATTCGCGCGACTTGTAAACGCCCGTGGCGATGACCACGAAATCATGTTCCTCGCGGATTTCCTGCAAGGTGATGTCCTGACCTACATCGCAGTTCAACTCGAACGTGACGCCGCCATCGGCCAGCAACTTGTTGCGCCGCATGACGATGTCCTTCTCCAGCTTGAAGCCGGGAATGCCGTAGATCATCAGCCCGCCCGCGCGGTCGTAGCGGTCATAGATCGTCACCTGCAATCCCGCTCGCCGCAACAGGTCAGCGGCGGCGAGGCCACCGGGGCCAGCGCCGATTATCCCAACGGATTCAGGACGTTCGACATGCGGCCTGATCGGCATGACCCAGCCATTGTCCCAGGCGGTATCGGTGATGTACTTCTCGACCGACCCGATGGTGACGGTGCCGTGGCCCGAATTCTCGATGACGCAATTGCCCTCGCACAGGCGGTCCTGCGGGCAGATGCGGCCGCAGATCTCAGGGAAGGTATTGGTCGCCTGGCTCAGCTCATAGGCCTCGCGCAGGCGCCCCTCGGCGGTCAACTTCAGCCAGTCGGGGATGTTGTTGTGCAACGGGCAATGCGACTGGCAATAGGGCACGCCGCATTGGCTGCAGCGCCCGGCCTGCTCGGCCGCCTTGTCGCGCGCATATTCGCCGTAGATCTCGGCGAAGTCCTCTTTCCGCTGGTCCGCTTCCCGCTTTTGAGGCATCTCCTTGCCCACGGTCACAAACTTCAACATTGGTTGCTTGGCCAAAATACGATCTCCCGCCACTGAGCGGACCGTATACCGTCGGTCGAGATAGATAAAAAGACAGAGATGCTGACCTATATTCATGTATTCTGCGACGGATGAGGCGGCTCTACGCTCTTTGAGCAGTTATTATGGCAGACATGTTGACATATGTAGAAATTTAATGTTTAATATCAGAAGCTTGAATTTCCTCTTTGGGGCATCGGCATGACCTTCCTTCACCTCTTTCTGCTCGCGATGATCCAGGGAATTACCGAGTTCCTGCCGATTTCATCTTCTGGCCACCTGATTTTGCTCCCGTTGCTCACCGGAATGCCGGATCAGGGACAGCATATCGACGTGGCTGTTCATGTCGGCACCCTGGGGGCCGTCATCCTCTACTTCTGGCGCGATGTGAAAGCCGCGCTGATCGGCACGCCGCGCATGTTGACGGGGCGCATCGACACGCCCGGCGCAAAACTTGCCTTGCTGCTGCTGATCGCGACGATACCGGTGATCCTGTTCGGCCTGATCCTCGAGATCACCGGCCTCTACGACCACCTCCGGTCCATCACCGTGATCGGCTGGACCATGCTGATTTTCGGCCTTGTTCTTTACTGGGCCGACCAGACCGGAGCAGAGGTCAAGAAGACCGAGGACTGGAACCGGCGCGACGCCATCACCCTTGGCCTGTGGCAGACCGTGGCGCTGATCCCCGGCGTTTCGCGCTCCGGGATCACCATCACCATCGGGCGCTATCTGGGGTATGACCGCGGAAGTGCCGCCAAGGTCTCGATGCTGATGTCGATCCCGACCATTATCGCCTCGGGCATTTTCGCCAGCGCCGAGGTCATTGCAACGGCCGACGCCGCCGCCGCGCGCGACGGGGCGATTGCCGCCGCGATGACATTTGTCGCCGCCCTGCTGGCGCTGACCTTGATGTTCAAGCTGTTGAAAAGCGTCAGTTTCACGCCCTACGTGATCTATCGCGTGATCCTGGGCGTGGTGTTGCTGGCGTTCGCCTACACCTAGCCCTCGCGCAGATCGCGGGCACTTTCCTTGATGTCCGAGAACTGACCCGCAGCCCGATACGGCCAGAGGTAGTCATCCATGACCGAGTCCATTGCCACCGGCTCGATCCCCAGATCGGCAAACGTCCTGGCTCCGGCCTGCACCACGTTGTCGGACCCAAGGCTTGTCACCTGATCGCGCGTCAGGATGCCGTTGTGGAACAAGCCACCCGTCGCCATCTGCGCCAGATCGAGGCTTGTGCCCATGATCCGCGCCACGAAGAACGGGATGTTCAGGATCAGCCGGCGCTTGCGGATCACGCCCAGCATCCGCTGCATCAGGCCGCGGAACGTGTCCACGTCAGGGCCGCCCAGTTCGAATATGCCGTGCGCCTGACCCAGCACGCCCATCACGGCGGCGCGCGCGATATCATCGACGTAAACCGGCTGGAACCGCGTATCGGCCCCCGCAACCGGCAGGACCGGGCCAAGCCGCGTCATCGCGGCAAAGCGGTTGAAGAAGGCGTCCTCCGGCCCGAACACGACCGAGGGGCGCAGGATCATGGCACCCGGAAACGCCTCCAGAACCGCCGCCTCGCCCCGCCCCTTGGACCGCGCATAAAGGCTGGCGCCTTGCACATCGGCGCCGATGGCCGACAGTTGCACCAGAGTTCCCGCACCCTCCTCGGCGGCAATGCGGGCGATGCGGGCAGCACCCGCGGTTTGCACGGCGTCGAAGTTGTTCTTGCCCCGCGCATCGAAGGTGCCGACGCAGTTGACCACGGCATCCGCCCCCCGAATGGCGGCGCGCACGCTGTCATCATCGCGGATATTGGCGAAAATCGGCTCGACCATGCCGACGGTGCCATAGGGCTTCACGAACAGCGCTTCGTTCGGTCGGCGCACCGCAACGCGCACGCGCCAGCCCTCTTTGGCCATGCGGCGCGCGATATAGCGGCCGACAAAGCCGGATCCGCCGAAAATGGTGACAAGCTTGGCCATTGAAGGCTCCTCCGGTCCGGTGTCAGGATCGGTGATACGGCGCTGCCTTGAACGCGACAAGGCGCAAATGGTCACAACTTTCCGCCGGGGTCGCGGAACAAAAGGCAGGACGCTGGCGTTCACCCGCAAAGGCATTTACCAAATAATCATGCGTACAAAACGTCTATCCCTAGTAGTCATCGCCACGCTGACCTCCATCATGTCCGCGCAGGCACAGCAAGTGACCTTGGCAGCGCCCACGGCGTCCGAAGATTTGACGGACCGTTTGCGTGCGTCGTCCCTGTTGTTGCAGCCCTCTGAAGAGCCTCGCAGCGCGCAGGATCTGATCGCGGCTGCCCGCGCCGATTACGGGCGCCTGGTGGCCGCCCTCTACGATTCGGGCTACTTTTCCCCTGTGGTGCGGATCGCCGTCGATGGCCGCGAAGCGGCGCAAATCCCGCCTTTCGGCGGCCCGACCTCGGTGTCGCAGATAACCATCAGCGTCGATCCCGGCCCCTTGTTCCGGCTTGGCACCGCCGAGGCAGGACCCCTTGCAGCGAACACCGAACTGCCCGACGAATTCCGCCCGGGCGGGCAAGCCTCTACGCCGCTGCTGCGCGATACGGCCCGCGCGGCAGTTGGTGGCTGGCGCGATGCGGGCTATGCGACCGCCACGGTTGCCGACCAGCAGATCATCGCCCGCAATGGCGAGGCGACCCTAGACGTCAGCCTGCGCATAGATCCCGGCCAGCCGGTGCAATTCGGCCGACTGCTGCCCGAAGGTCAGGACCGCATGCGGCCCGAGCGTATTCTGGCCATCGCGGGCCTGCCTGAAGGCGAACAATTTTCGCCCGAAACCCTCGAAAGGGTAGAGGGCCGTCTGCAGGATACCGGGGTCTTTTCGGCGATTGCCCTGCAGGAGGGCGAGGTCGGGCCTGACGGTGTGATGGATATCAGCGCGACCCTTGTCGAAAGTGAACCGCGCCGCTTCGGTTTCGGTGCCGAATTTTCAACGGACGACGGCCTTGGCGTCAGCGCCTATTGGCTGCATCGCAACCTCTTCGGCGGTGCGGAACGCCTGCGGATCGAGGGCGAGATCAGCGGCGTCGGCACCGGCGATGTGCAGGAAAACGCCGCCGCTGGCGCCGACGGCTCGGTCGGCCTGCGCTATTCGCGCCCGGCCACCTTTACGCCCGACACCACCGCCTACGCCGAATTGGGGGCCGATTACATCGACGACCCGGCCTATACCTTGTGGACCGTGGGGGGCGAGTTCGGTGTTGAGCATCAATTCAACCGCCGGCTGACGGGATCGCTCGGCCTTGGCCTGTCCTACTACGACATCGACGATCAGTTCGGCGATCGGCAACTCACGCTTCTGACCGTGCCAGTCGGCGTCACCTGGGATCGGCGCGAAGACCCGCTGGATGCGCGGCGCCTGTTTTATATCGAGGGCTCAGCCACGCCCTTCCTGTCCGATCAGGGCAGCGGCGGCGCCCGCGCCTATGTCGATGCGCGCGCCTATCTGGGCCTCGGGGAAGAGCGCGCCACGCGGTTCGCGTTCCGCGCGCAAGTCGGCAGCGTTTTTGGCGGCGACATCACCGATATTCCCCCCGATTTCCTGTTCTTCTCGGGCGGTTCGGGAACAGTGCGCGGGCAAGATTTCCAATCCCTCGCCGCCACGCAGAACGGCCTCGACGCGGGCGGGCGCAGCTTCCTTGGCCTGTCGGGCGAATATCGCCAGGACATCGGCGACACGAATTTCGGCCTCGTGGCCTTTGCCGACGCGGGCTACATCGGCACGGATGCCACGGGCGGCGACGGCGACTGGCATGCGGGCGCGGGTTTCGGCGTGCGCTATGATACGCCCTTCGGCCCGATCCGCGTGGATCTGGCGACCCCGGTTCGCGGCGAAGGTGTGGGCGAAGACGTCTATGTCTATATCGGGATCGGACAATCGTTTTGATGCGGTTCCTGCTTGCCCTTTGCCTGCTCGCCCTGCCGACCTTTGCGATGGCACAGGACGACGGCACCCGCCTGTCGCGGTTCCTGGAAGATCAGCTTTCCAGCGGTGATGACCGGCAGGTCAGTATCCAGGGTTTTCGCGGGGCGCTGTCCTCTCAGGCCTCGCTCGATCGCATGACCATCTCGGACGCCGATGGCATCTGGTTGATCCTCGAGGATGTGGTGCTGGACTGGTCGCGCAGCGCCCTTCTGACCGGCGTCTTGCAGGTGGAGGAATTGACCGCTGCACGGCTGGAAGTCGTGCGTCGACCGCTTCCAGCCGAAGGCGTGGACCTGCCGGATGCCGAGGCACAGCCCTTTTCGCTGCCTGACCTGCCGGTTCGGGTCGATATCGGTCGTGTTGCCATCGAAGAGATCGTGCTGGGGGAGGCCGTCATTGGTCTGCCCGCGACGCTCTCGATCGAGGGCGCGTTCAACCTTGCCAATGGGGCGGGTGCCGCCAACGTCGTGCTCAACCGTCTGGACGGCCCGACCGGCGAGTTCAGCCTCGACGCGACCTATGACAATGCCACGCGGAACCTTGTGCTGTCGCTGCTTCTGGAGGAGGCGGAAGGCGGGTTGGCATCCGAGTTGCTGGGCCTGCCAGGACGCCCCGACATTCGTCTGTCGGTCGCGGGCGAAGGCCCGCTGGAATCCTTCGCGGCACAGATCGAACTGGCCACGGATGGGCAAGATCGCCTTGCCGGGCAAGTAATCGCCAACCGCTCTGCCGATGGCGAACAGGTCGTCGTGGCAGATATCAGCGGCGATATCAGCCCGCTCCTCGTCCCGGAATACCGCGACTTCTTCGGCGACAACGTCGTCTTGCAGGCGCAGGTTCGCCAGACCCCGGAGGGCGCCACGTCGGTGGAGGGGCTTCGGCTCAGTTCCGCGGCGCTGTCGCTGGAAGGCAACGTAACCCTTGATGCAAACGGCTTGCCGGACCTCGTGTCGCTTGTAGGGCAGATCACGCCGCCCTCGGGCGACACGGTGCGCCTGCCCGCCGGGGGGGTGAATGCCACCATCAGCGGGGCCGACCTTGCCGTCGATTTCGACCGCGCCGAGGGCGATACCTACAGCCTCGCGCTGGAGCTGGATCAGCTGAGTGTCGATGACCTGACAATTGTGGACACCACCCTGAACCTGCGCGGCTCCGTCGCGATTACCGCCGCCGGGCTGGAGGCCGCGACCGCGGCGCTGGAAGGCGCTGTGAACGGCATAGCGCACACCGATCCGGCGATGGCCGAGGCCCTGGGCACCGCGCTGACGCTGAATGCCGAGATGTCATGGATAGCTGGCGCGCCCCTGATCCTGTCGGATCTTGCGGTTCGCTCAGGCGACGTCGCGGCGACCGGCGGCGCTTCGGCGCAGTTGGGCGAAGGTGCGATCAATATCGGCCTTGGCCTTGCGGCACAGGTGGGCGACCTGTCGCGGTTCGCCGCAATCTCGGGTCAGCCGTTGCTGTCGGGCGCGGTCGATGTGGCCCTGTCCGGCCCGATAGAGCCTTTGTCGGGCGCGTTTGACCTGACGCTCGACGGCACCGGGCAGGATTTGCGCTTTATCGAGGCCGTCCCGGCAGAGCTTTTCGCGGGGCAGACGCAACTATCCCTGGGTATCCGGCGCGATGGCACCGGCGTGACATTGCGCGACCTGCGACTTGAAAACCGGGAGCTGAGGCTGACGGCCGATGCCTCGGTCAGTTCCGGCGACATCACCGCCACCACGCGCTTCGCGCTCCAGAATGTCGGCCTCTTCACCGACGTCCTGTCCGGACCCGTCACCATCGCCGCAGATGCGGCCAGAACCGGCACCGAGCCCTATGACATTACCGCTGCCTTGACCGGCCCGAACGACATCGCCGCCAACGTCATGGGCCAGTTCGATGCCGAAAGCGGCGATCTGGCCATGGACCTCAGCGCCACGGTGCGCGATCTGGATGTGGGCTATGGCGTCCCGCCCGAGCTTCTGACCGGGCGCACGGACCTGTCCGCCGCCGTCGCCCGAACCGGCGAGGTGCTCAGCCTCACCGGCCTGTCCCTGACCAACGAGGCGATCCAACTGACCGGCGATGTCAGTTATGGCCCCGGCGACAGCAGCGCCGACATCGACCTTCAACTGGCGGATGTGGGGATCTTCACCGATATCCTGTCAGGTCCCGTCGCCATAGCGGCTGACGTCGCCCGCACCGGAACCGACCCGTTCGACGTGACCGCCTCCCTGACCGGCCCGAACGACATCGCCGCCAGCGTCGCCGGGCAATTCGACATGGAAAGCGGTGATCTGTCGATGGACGTGGATGCCACCGCGCAGGGCATCAACCCCGGCAACGGCATTCCACCCCAGCTTCTGGCCGGCCGAACCGACCTTTCCGCCAGAATCGCGCGCGCCGACGATGTGCTGACCGTGACCGACCTGAGCCTGACCAACCCTGAAATCCGGCTGACCGGCAATGCCAGTGTCGGCCCGGATCAAAGCCTGGTCGAGATTGAGGCGCGGCTGGCCAATGTCGGCCTCTTTACCGAGGCGCTCTCGGGTCCTGTCTCGGCCGAAGCGACCCTGACGCGGGCGGGAAGCGACCCTTGGCAGGTGGCGGCGGATCTGGGCGGACCGGGCGGCATGCGGGCCGATGTGGGCGGACGGTTCGGCCTGCCCGATGGCAGCGTCGATCTGACCGTCAGTGGGCAGGCCCCCTTGGCGCTGGCCAATCGGTTCATCGCACCGCGCTCCATCGCCGGAACGTTGGGCTTCAATCTGGCGGTTCGCGGCCAACCGGGCCTTGGCGCCGTGTCCGGCACGCTGACCGCAAACGATGCCCGTGTCTCGGTCCCCAGCCTTGCCTTGTCGATCAACAATCTGCGCGTGAACGGCCAGCTGTCCAGCGGACGCCTGTCGCTTGATGCCAGCGGCGGCCTGTCGACGGGTGGCCAACTGTCGGCCCAGGGCTCGATCAATCTGGCAAGCGCCGGCCTCGACTCGCAACTGTCAATCAGTCTGCGCGACGGGCGCCTGGTTGACCCGACGCTCTACGAGGCGCGCATCAACACCGCTGACCTGACCATTTCCGGCCCGCTTGCCCGTGGGCCGCAGGTCAGCGGCAGCGTCACCCTCGGCGAGACCGAGATCCGGGTTCCCGAGGCAGGCCTTGGCGGCAGCGCCGGTATCCCCGACATCCGCCATGTCGGCGAAAGCCCGGAAGAGCGTCTGACCCGCCAGTTCGCGGGCCTTCTGGGGCGCTCAAACGGTGGCGGACAGGGCAGCGCCGCCGTGGAATTGGATGTGACGATATCCGCGCCCAGCCGCATCTTTCTGCGCGGCCGTGGCATCGACGCCGAATTCGGCGGCCAGATCCGCATCTTCGGCACCTCCGCCAACATCATCCCGACGGGCCAGTTCGAGCTGATCCGTGGCCGCCTGTCGATCCTCGGCACGCGGCTTGATTTCACCGAAGGCTCCGCGACCCTGCAAGGCAACTTCGACCCGTTCCTGCGCCTCGCCGCCACCAGCCAATCGGCTGGCTACACCGTCACGATCAGCGTTGTAGGCTCTGCCTCGAGCCCGGAAATCACCTTCTCCTCCAACCCCTCCTTGCCCGAGGACGAGGTTCTGGCACAGCTTCTGTTCGGACGCTCCGTCTCGGGCCTGTCGCCCGTGCAACTGCTGCAACTGGCCGATGCTGCGACGTCGTTGGCGGGCGGCAGCACCAATTCCGGCTTCCTCGCCGGATTGCGCGATGGCCTTGGCCTCGACGACCTTGATCTGAGCACCGACGCGGAAGGCAACGCGGCTGTTTCGGCCGGCCGTTACCTGTCGGAAAACATCTATTCGGATGTCACGATCAATGCCGCAGGCGACGCCGACCTGTCCCTGAACATCGACATTACAGACAGCATTACCGCGCGCGGATCGGTCGGATCTGGCGGCGGTTCCAGCCTCGGCATCTTCTTCGAGCAGGACTATTGACGGCACCCACCTCGGGATATATCAGCCGCTGGCACGACACCTGCCCAGGTGGCGGAATTGGTAGACGCGCTGGTTTCAGGTACCAGTGACTTAACAGTCGTGGAGGTTCGAGTCCTCTCCTGGGCACCAAGTCTTTCCTTGCGCGACCGGCCTCGGGCTTGCTTGAGCGTAAGGGGTATTTCCCCGCCGATATCCGAACAATGTTGCCCAATGGACGCGCCATGACGATCCACTTTTACCAGAACGACCTGCCCGACGGACTGACGCTTGGGCCGATCGTGGCCATAGATTGCGAAACCATGGGCCTGAACCCGATGCGCGACAGGCTGTGTCTGGTGCAATTGTCGGACGGGGACGGCAACGCCCATCTGGTTCAGATCGCGAAGGGTCAGACCGAGGCGCCGAACCTCTGCCACCTGCTGGAAAACCCCTCGACCCTGAAGCTTTTCCACTTCGGTCGCTTCGACATTGCCGCGATGTATCACGCCTTCGGCGCACTGGCGGCACCCGTCTACTGCACCAAGATCGCCTCGCGGCTGGTGCGCACCTTCACCGATCGCCATGGCCTGAAATATCTGCTGCAGGAGTTGATCAACATCGACATCTCCAAGCTGCAGCAAACCTCCGATTGGGGCGCCGTGACGTTGACCGAAGCGCAGAAGACCTATGCCGCGTCCGACGTGCTATATCTGCACCGTGTCAAGGATGTGCTCGACGACATGCTGGCGCGCGAGGGGCGCGTTGAGATCGCGCAGGCGTGTTTTGATTTCCTGCCGTCCCGTGCCAAGCTTGATCTTGGCGGCTGGCCCGAAATCGACATCTTTTCCCATTAAGGTTCCATTGGGGACCCATTAGGGACCACGCCACCAAGGGACCGACATGGCGCGCAACAACCTCTATTCGACCGTTGTGGTCTGGGTGAAAGTCACCCTGCCGCTGGTCGCCCTTGCCCTGTTGTCGAGCCTTTTTCTTCTCTCCGGCACCCCCAACCCGGACGCCGCCCTTCCCTATGCCGAAGTCGATATCGACGAGATCATTCGCGAACAGCGCGTGACCGAGCCGCGCTTTGCGGGCGTTCTGGGGCAAAATCAGGCGCTGGTGCTGGTGGCGGATGCCGTGTCGGCCGAGACCGGGGAAAGCGAAAGCATCCGGGCGCAAACCATCGAGGGGCGGCTCGACCTGAGCAGTACGGAATTCCTGACGCTGGATGCCACTTTCGGCGATTTCGACATGGCCGGTCAGGTAGCGACGTTGACCGATGGCGTGGAACTGCAATCGTCGTTGGGCTACGTGATGGAAAGCGACCAGATGCTGGTAGCGCTCGACCAACTGGATATTCAGGCGCCGACGGCTGTGCATATCACCGGGCCGGGGCTGGATCTGACCGCCGACACCATGGCGCTTGCGGGGCCGGAGGGGCAGACAATCCTTCGTTTCACTGGATCGGTCAGGGTGATATACGACCCCAACAGTTAGGGCCCAACAATCAGGGCGCGACCGCCGCCAGGGATTTTCATGCACCGCTTCATTCTCCTTCTGGGATTGTTTCTGCTTCTTGCCCCGGCCACCGCCATGGCGCAGGTCGCCATCGGCTTTGGCGGGGTCAGTTATGACGACAGCCAACCCGTCGAGGTTACCGCCGACAGCCTGACCGTGGATCAGGGCACCGGCGAGGCGGTTTTCACCGGAAATGTCATCGTGGTGCAGGGCGATCTGCGCATGGCCGCGGGGGCCGTGCGGATCATCTATGCCACCGAAGGCGGCAATCAGGACGTGCGCGAGGTTGTGGCATCGGGCGGCGTGTTGGTCACGCGCGGCAGCGATGCAGCCGAGGGCGCAAGCGCCCGGTTCGATGTCGCCTCGTCGCAACTGACCCTGTCGGGCAACGTTCTTGTCACCCAGGGCGCCACCGCCATCGCGGGCGACAGCATGGTTGTGGATATGAGCACCGGCAACGGGCAGGTGACCGGGCGGGTCCGGACGGTTCTGGGCGGCAGCAACGACTGATGGAACTGACGGTTACAGAGGGCTCGGCCGGGTTGCGCGTGCACAAGCTGCGCAAAAGCTACCGCAAGCGGCCGGTGATCCGCGATGTCACTCTGGAGTTGAACCGGGGCGAGGTCGTGGCCCTGTTGGGCCCTAACGGGTCGGGCAAGACGACGTCGTTCTACTGCATCGCGGGCCTGATCACGCCCGATGGCGGACGGGTCACCATCGACGGGCAGGACGTGACGTTGTTCCCGATGTATCGCCGCGCGCGGGCCGGTGTGGGCTACCTGCCGCAGGAAATGTCGATTTTCCGGGGTCTGTCCGTGCAGGACAACATCATGGCGATCCTCGAAGTGGTCGAGCCCAACCGCAAGAAGCGCCGCGACCGGCTGGAGGAGTTGCTGGCCGAATTCACCATCGAACACCTGCGCCGGGCGCCCGCCCTGTCCCTGTCGGGTGGTGAACGCCGCCGGGTCGAGATTGCGCGCTGCCTTGCCTCCAACCCGCTCTATGTGCTGCTGGACGAACCCTTTGCGGGCGTCGATCCCATCGCCGTTGGCGACATCCGCGCCCTTGTGTCCAAACTCAAGACACGCGGTATCGGCGTCCTGATCACCGACCACAATGTTCAGGAAACCCTCGCCATCGTCGACCGCGCCTATATCCTGCACGATGGCATGATCATCATGTCCGGCACCGCCGCCGAAGTTGTGCGCGACGAGAACGTGCGCCGCGTCTATCTGGGCCAGAACTTCCGCGTCACGTGACACTCCCGTGACGGCTTTCCGTTGACAGCCGGGGCTTTCCATCGCCAACTGTCCGGAATGGTTGCCCATGCATCATCGCGTGATTCACCTCTCCGCCCGCGAGTCCGGGTGCCCAGATCCCCATATCCGACAATAACACCATCCCGGCACAGTTGCGCCGGGCGTCCATAAACCGGAGGTTCCATGCGGTATCAGATCAGCGGAAAACAGATTGAAATCGGTCAGGCGTTGCAAACCTATGTGCAGGACAACCTTGGCACGGTCGCCGCGAAATACGCCGAGCGTCCGACCGACGCGACCGTCATCTTTTCGAAATCTGGGTCCGAATTCGTGTGCGAAACGGCGGTGCACCTGTCGACCGGCCTGACCGCGTCCGCCAAGGCCCATGCCCATGAAATCTATGCCGTCTTCGATGCCACCGCCGAGAAGCTGGAAAAGCAGCTGCGCCGCTACAAGCGCCGCCTTAAGGACCACCACCGCGACCGCGCGACCCCCATTGATGTCTCTGGTGGCGCCTCCTATATCCTCGCTTCACCGGAGGACATGGACGACGCGATCGAGCCCGACACGCTGCAACCCATCATCGTGGCAGAGATGGAGACAAGCATTCCCTCCCTCTCGGTCGGCGAAGCGGTGATGCAGATGGAGATCTCGGGGGCGCCGCTTCTGGTTTTTCGCAACGAAGGCCGCGATCGGGTCAATGTTGTCTACCGTCGGGACGACGGCAATGTGGGTTGGATCGACCCGACCTGAGACGGACAATACGGGCCGGGCGCGCCGGACGCGCCCGCGCTCCTCTTCCGCCGCGAACCACGCGGCAAGTGCAACACGGGACACACGCGCAGACATGAATTTCTCCTCGTTGTTATCGCCTTCGGCGGTCCGGGTGCTCAGCGATGTCAGCAGCAAGAAGCGCCTGCTGCAGGCGATTGCCGAACTCGCCGCGACGCAGGTGGATATCCCTGCATCGCGCGTATTCGACGCCCTCCAGGAACGCGAAAGCCTTGGCCCCACCGGTGTGGGTCATGGCATTGCCCTGCCCCATGCGCGGTTGCCCGACATGGCCGGCGTGCGCGGCATCTTTGTCCGGCTGGAACGCGCGATAGACTTTGACGCCGCCGACCGGCAGCCTGTCGATCTGGTTTTCGCCCTGCTGGCCCCGGTCGATAGCGGTGTGGATCACCTCAAGGCGCTGGCGCTTGTTTCGCGCACCCTGCGCAACCCGGCGCTTTGCGCGAAGCTGAGGGCGAACACCGACCCGTCAGCGCTTTATGCCCTGCTGACAGCAGCTGAATCGACGCAGGCCGCCTAACGCTTGTTCCATCTCGGAAAGCCGAAGCCGAGGTAATCGCGCCGATAGGTATCAATCAGTTCCTTCTCGATCTTGCCATCGTAGATCGCTTTCAGGGCAAAGGCCCCCGGCATCCCCTCGCCGACCACTTCAGGCACATCCGTCACGCCCAGATCGCGCGCCATGGCGGGCAGCGCGTCCTTCATGTGATCCTCGTGGATCACGGCCTGCGGCACCAGAACCTCTCCGATACCTAGCAAGATGGCCGTCTGGCTGGCCCAGGCCTGATCGATCCGCAGGCTGGTTTGTCCGGCAAGGTTGCCCTTCAGGAACTCGACAAAGGCCACGAAGGCGGCCTTCTGCTCGGCCTCTGTCCAGTCGGCACCGGGGGTCTTGTTGGGGATCGGCACCTTGTAACGCTGGCGCAGGATCTTGCGGGGATCGGCATAGGCGGGGCGATCGTCCGGCAGAATGAAGCGGTTGAACACCGCATAGGCGCGCGCGACGGGGTGGCGCAGCACGCTGAAACTGCGAAAGCCGGGATGATCCTTCATCCATTGGCGCAGCTGGTTCTGGCTCATCTTGCGCAGGAGCGCGTCTTTTCCGACGCCCCCCAGCTTGCCCATCCAGTCCAGCACCGCATTTTCGGGCGCACCCTTGATCGGGCAAAACAGCAAGCCAAGCTGCGGATGGGCCACGAAATTCGGCACCTGTGCCGAGCGGTCAGGCTCCAGCTCGGGCGAGCGGTCCAGCCCGAAACGATCCAGATCACTCAGCGCCGCGACCATCTCGTCGTAGTTCTCGACCTTGTCGCGGAGCACACCGGGGTTCTGGCGTTTCAGCTTGCTGGACGCCGCATCGACGCGCGCCCCAGACCCCAGAAACGCGGCCAACCCGTTCAGCACGTCGGGATCGTTGATATCCTCGTAACGGATGTGGAATGCCACCTGCCCCGTCGTCTGCAATCCCTTGCGGATACGGTCCTGAAACGGCAGCAGCGCGTCCAGCAATTCCCCGAACTCCGCCGCATCGAAGCGGATCTGCGCCGTCTTGGCATGCTTCATGTCCGTCAGGCGCCACTGCCCGGTGGCGCTGGCGATCTTGCGGCTGACATAGCTGTCCAGCGGATTGCGCGTCAGGATCACCTTGGCGATGCGCGCGTCGGGCAGGACGCGGTCGACGACGCGGTCGTCATGGTCGTGGAACAGCCGGAAGCCAGGCAGCCCCTCGGTCTGCCCGATGATCGCCTCCAGCAGGCCCAGCGGATCCCGCTCGCGCTTGTCCATGTCGTAGCCGTGCATCTCGAACGTGTTGTGGTGGCCGATGAAGGTGGGGTTATAGATCTCGCCCAGACAGTTGATATCCGCGAAATTGTTCAGCGAATCCTCAAGGTAGTTCGAGCCTGTTCGCATCTCGGCGAACAGAACGAAGGCGTCGAAGCGGCGATCCATGGCTACCTCACCAGATAGGGGCGGCTATCGGCGCCCGTTGGCAGGGGGGCCACACCCTCTTGCGGGAAATCACCCACGGCGAAGGGATTCATGCCCTGATTCTTGAGGTTTTGCAGGAACTTGGGTAACCCCGCCAGGCTGGCCATCTTGGGTGCTTCGGTCAGGCGGCTGGCTTGCGACCCCTCCATCGCATCAAGGATGCGTTGCAGGTTTTCCATCGGCTCTTCCAGAAACTCCGCCAGCGACCAGATGCGGATTTCCGCGCGCGACCGCACATGGCGCAGGGTGTTGACGAAATCGACTTCGCGCCGTTGCAGGCGCGCGGCCTCGGTCCGGATATCGC
Organism: Rhodobacterales bacterium; assembly: GCA_038324445.1. GTDB lineage: Bacteria > Pseudomonadota > Alphaproteobacteria > Rhodobacterales > Rhodobacteraceae > Gymnodinialimonas. The sequence continues at coordinate 17,456 of JBBQHZ010000054.1, forward strand.
CGAAATTGCGGTTCGCCATGAACAGGCGCACAACCCACGCCCCCGAAATCACCGAGATCTGGGCATTGTTGTCGCCCGCCATGAACGCGCCGGGGCGTTGATTGTCCTGCGGGCCGAACATGAACACCTGACGCTCGCCCCTTGTGTTCCAGATCAGGTTGGTCAGGAACCTTTCGGGGTTGTAATCGCGCAGTTCGGGCGCGGCAGACAGGCACCCGGCATAGATATCGGCATCCCCCGCAAAGCGAACCCGCTTGGGGTCGAAGAGGTTGCCATGCACCGACGTGCCAAGCCGCCGGCTAAGCCACGGCTCGAAATCCAGAAACAGGTCGTTGAAGCCGGAAAAAACGGAATAGGGCGCGGCTGTCTTGCCGTTTTCCCAGTCCTTGTTGGGATAACGTGATTGCATGTAGAGGCCCGGCCGCCCGCGTGTCCGACGCTCCAGCGCCTTGGCGAAAACGCGGTCGATCTTGCCCGGCGTCGGCTCGGCCATGCGGGTATTGGCGTTCTCGTCGCTCAGGAACGTGCGGTACAGCCGCGACGCCTTGGGCCAGATCTTGCGCGCCACAAAGCAATCGGACCGCCGCAGAAGATGCAGGTGATCGTCATAGAAGACATGCGGCTTGCCCTGAAAATCGAACTTCGACAGCGTCAGGGACCGACTTTCGATGTTGCGGGAATAGTTGCGCACCAGCGTCTGGTAATAGCTTTCGTCCGGAATCCACACCAGCTTGAAGTAGCGATCGAACTCCTTCCGGCGCGGGTCCTGAATGATTGCGCTCAGCGTCTGGCGGCTGAGGCACCACCACTGGCTGCCCAGATGCGGCAGCAAACCCTCGGGCGTCTTGCGGCGGAACCCGATGTTGCGCTGCAATTCGACGTAGCGGTCAAAAAGGAAGCGGTGCCGCTTCCACGAGAACGGAAAGCGCAACTGGAAGCGTTCCGCGTTCAGCCCGTCTACCGTCCAATCCACATCGCGGATCGTGACGCTTTCGATGAAATCCGTCATCGGACGCGCGGCAAGATAGGCGCGCAATTCATCCACCGGGCGCAAGGGCAGGCACGAGCCCGAGGCGAGATAGACATGGCGCACGCCCGGAAAGGATTCCAGCATCATCTGGGATGCCGTCTGACTTGCCAGCACAAGGCTCCACGTGCCCCATTCGCAACTGTGCCGTTTGGAGAACTTCACATTGTCCAGATCGCCCAGATCACGCTTCAACCGCTCGAACTTGTCCTTCGCCACCCGCTTGTCGAGATGGATGACCACCGGGCAATCCCTTTCGGCCCAATGGCGCGCCACTTCCGCCGCGCGGTCCAGCGCGGTGTGGCACATCATCACGAAGCCCAGTGTGCTCATGCCCAGTTCCCCTTGGACATCAGGCCCAGAATCTCCAACTGCCGCCAGTTGATGTATTTCTCGGACCATTTGGTCCAGAAATCGGGGTTGTCCCGCAGCCCCTCGGCATAAGCCTTGTACTCGGCAGAGGCCGCGTAATGTTCCTTCCGGTTCAACTCTTCTGCCGCCTTGACACTGAACGTATCCAGAAATTTGGCGTGGAGCAGCACGCCCGAGGCCTTCTCGCCGCCCCATTCATCATAGACATGGTTCAACCCGCGCGGCAGCAACATATGCGTGGACGAGGCATAGGCATAGTGCTTCTGCCAATTCACCAAGGGCGTCTTGTTCAGCGCCGGCGCGCGTTCCGGATTGTCGGCAAAGAACGCCCGCGCGCGGGGGCCGCCCTGAATCCACAGGTTCCCGTATTCCCAATTCCGCGTGACGGCGTAGTTCCCGGCATCGAACCAGCAGGCGATATCGAACGGGTTCTGCCCCTCCCGATAGGGCTGCGCGGTAATCGGCCCCTTTGGATACATGTCGAGCAGCATCGCCCCGAAGGACTTGATCGAGGACGCGTCCAGCCAATCGGTTAGCGCCGGGATCGGCCGCGTGTCTGAAAAGGGATAGACCAGGAACTCGTCGGGATCGACCGTCAGGCACCAATGCCGGTGCCCATAAAGCCGCAGCAGGCGGTTCATCCAGTCCATCCCGAACCGCGCCCGCTTGTAGCTTTCTTCCGTCCACCAGACGGAACAATCCGGCTGCTCCACCAGATGCTCGCGCGTGCCATCCTGGCTGTCGTTGTCAACAAACAGGAAATGCCTGACGCCCCGGTCGCGGTAATAGTTGAGGAAATATTTCAGGCGGATCTTTTCGTTCCTGAGCGTGCAGAAGCACAGCACATCGCCGTCCCGGATCGCGTCGGTGCGGTTGGCAATCTCCTCCAACCCGCGCGACTTGCGCCAGGCGCGCACAAGAAAGCGCTTCCGCTCCAGCCGCAAGCCATAGCGTCTGATTGCCTTCATGGGCGTCCCCTTGGGGCGCTTGCTTTGATCGCCTCTGCCACGATGGCGAAATGCTCCTGCCAAGTCGGGACGCTGAGTTGCGTCAGGTCCGCCCCGCTACCAGTACCGTCAAATTGTTGTTCAATCGTTTCTTTCCACTGATACGCGTCGGCACTGTGCACGTAAACGGCACAATCACCCAATGTTTCGTGGAAAACCGGTAGGTTGGAGCAAATCGGCACCGCTCCGGCCATCGCTGCCTCCAACGGGGGATACCCATAGCCTTCGGCAAGCGAGGGAAACAGCAGGGCCGTGGCGCGCGCCAGATGGTCCTGCACCTGCGCATCGGGCAGGGGCCCGTGCAGGAAGATCGCCCGGTCGCGCAACGGATGCGCCGCAAGCCGCGCCATCAGCGCCTCTACCTTCCAGCCGACCGCACCAATGATATGTAGCTGCGGCATCGCCTCGGTCACATGATCCTTGGCCAACAAATCCCACACATCCAGCATCAGCGCATGGTTCTTGCGCGCCTCGATCGTGCCCAGCATGACGAAATGCCGGGACTCGCGGGGAAGATTTGACCTTGGTCGCGGGTGAAGGCCCAGCGGCGCGATCACCCGAACCGGCCCGGTCTTGCCAGCCCAATGGGCGGCCAGATCGGCATCGGTCGCGGCCGAGTTGGCGATGACATGGGTGGCAAAGCGGCGAACCCTGTCGATCCGCCCCGCGAAATTGGCAGGTTGGTCGGGAACGACAAAGAGCGGATGGGTCAGGGGGATCAGATCGTGGATCAGAACCACGATCCGGCTGCCGACAGGCTCTGCGAAGGCACTTAGGGTCGTTTCCGACAGATTTGCATGGCCGACATTGAGGTATGTCCGCCCGGCCGATGGATGCCGCCGCAGCATTCCGGGCAACGCCTTCCTGCCGCAGCTATCGATGGCGAGCTTTCGCAACGCTGCTTCCGCCCTGTGCCGGGGGCGTTTGCCCCGAAACGTCAGGCGCGACAGCCAATCGGCTGCGCCCAATTCGGCGCGGCCCTCTGCCAGCGCCTGCAAATGGGCTGCACCGCGCTGATCCAGCAGCAGATACCCCCGCGTTGAGCGGCAGATATACCGGACATCCTTGGTGCCGATGGCTTCACGCAGATAGGCAAGCTCGACCCGATCAATCCCGGTCAGCGCACCCCGTCCGATCCGCGACAACAGGCGTGTCACATCCAGCCAGGGGCTGGAGAGGTGACTGAAGGCGCCCATTGGCTGTGTCTCGATCGTTTACTGCGCGGCGCTTCGGATCGAGGTCATTTCAGACAGGAAATCCTGAAACTCGTCCCGCAGATCGTCGCGGGCCAGTCCAAAGGCCACCGTCGCCTGCAGGAACCCGGCCTTGGAGCCGCAATCAAAGCGCTGCCCCTTGAACCGGTATCCGTAAACGTTGTCGGCGCTGGCGATTTCCTGCGCGATGGCGTCGGTCAACTGGATCTCGCCGCCGGCACCGGTCTTGATGCGGTTCAGGTGGCCCATCACCTCCGGCGTCAGGATATAGCGACCGATGACGGCCAGATTGGATGGCGATGTGCCCTTTTCGGGCTTCTCGACCATGCTCTTCACCGACACGACCGATCCCATGTCTTCCTTGATGTCCAGCATCCCGTAGGACGATGTCTTGTCATCGGGCACTTCCATTGCGGCGACCATGTTGCCGCCGATCTCGGCATGCGCCTCGACCATCTGCTGCAGGCAGGGCTTTTCCGCCGCGATCACGTCGTCCGGCAGAATCACCGCAAAGGGCTCGTTCGACAAAAGCCTGCGCGCACACCAGACAGCGTGGCCGAGGCCCAGCGCCTTGTGCTGGCGGATATAGGCGATCTGCCCAGATTCCATGTTGGTGCGTTTCAGCATCTCGAGCGCTTCGGTCTTGCCCTTCTTGCGGAGCGTATTCTCCAGCTCGGGCGAATGATCGAAATAGTCCTCCAGCGCGGATTTTCCCCGGCTGGTGACGAAAATGAAATCCTTGATGCCGGCGGCCCGGGCCTCATCAATGGCGTATTGGATCAGGGGCCGGTCCACCAATGTCATGATCTCTTTCGGGATCGACTTGGTTGCCGGAAGGAAACGGGTGCCAAGACCCGCGACCGGAAAGATCGCCTTGGTTACTCTTCTCTTCATGCCTCGCCTCGCGTGCGCAGTGCCCTGTGCGGTGCAAGCTGCATTCTTAGTTATAGTCTAAGGGTTATCAGAATATCATGCACCGGGAAATGTTTCATTAACATCCTCTTTGGGCCCAAGCCCCCGCGTGGCAGAAATGCGACGGGTTTCGGCGGCAAGCCGCTGACGGAACGAGGGGAACTGCAGCCTCGGACCATTCCTGTCCGAGGGGCCAAACAGGCCACCCGTCTGTTCCCACCAACCGCCATCCGCAAAGCGCACGCGGTGTTTGCGCGGTGTCGGGGAGAAGGCGAACAAACTGACGGGTTTGCCCTGCGCGACAAGGGCCGCGGCTTCCTTCCGAAGGCTGGCCAGTTGAAACCACCGCCCGGCAAGGATCGTGGGCGGCGGCGGCGCATCCGCCTGGAAGATGTCGAAAACCCCCGTTGCAGGGTCGATCTTCGGCACCAGACTGTCGCGCGTGCGCCCAGCCTCCATCCCGTCGCGCAAACCGTCCATCACTGCGCGCATCGTCCGCGCGTCCAGCTTGCGCGCCTTGGCCAGCCGGAGCAATCGCGCGCTTTGCTCGGCGGTGACGGCGTGAAGCGTTCGGGCGTGGTCCGCATCGGGGGCATGCTTGCGCAGATACACGGCGACCGAGGCGCCGATGTCGAAAAGGCTCAGC
>JBBQHZ010000055.1:0-22597 GCA_038324445.1 Rhodobacterales bacterium
TATATCCTGACCAAGGAAGAGGGCGGCCGCCACACGCCGTTCTTCGCGAACTACCGTCCGCAGTTCTACTTCCGCACGACGGACGTGACGGGCACGGTGATGCTGCCTGACGGCACCGAGATGGTGATGCCGGGCGACAACTTGAAGTTCAACGTCGAGCTGATCGCGCCCATCGCAATGGAGCAGGGCCTGCGCTTCGCTATCCGCGAAGGCGGCCGCACGGTTGGTGCAGGCGTCGTGTCGAAGATCGTTGAATGATCTTGCTGAACCGTGGGCGGCGTGTGGAAGGGGCTTTTGCCTAGGCAATAGTTCCCGAGAACAGAGTGCAGCACTCGGTTGATATTACCGAAAAGGCCCCGCCAAAAGCGGGGCCTTTTGTTTGTCCGTCCCTTGCCTATCAAGGTTGATAAGGGGGATTAAGTAATTGACATGAAAAGAAAGCCGCAAAACCGGTAAGGTTTCGTTAACCCGGTTTTTTGGGGGGGGCAGGGCCAAAGGCCCTGGGCCAAGGCCCGGTCTACGGCATCTGTGGACTGCACCTACCCCACGAGGGTGTATTCATGTGTGAGGCCAGTTCAGGCAGGAAGAAGAGCAGCGGGCATGACGCAGAAGGACGACGCGAACATTTGGTACCTCCGCCTCTTGGGAGAGCGGCGGGCGAGATATGGCTTCACCGCCGATGAGTTGGAGAACTCAGACCTCGACGGTCGGCGCGTCATCTTCGAAAAATACACGCAGGCCCTGCGTCTGGATCCCGACGCGAAGAGCGTCGATCCTTCCGATTTTCCGCACACTTTTTGGATTAATCCACCAGCAGCGGGGGCCCGAGACAAGGTCCTTAAACCCGCTCACGTCGCCTCCGTATTCCTGACCGTCTCCCGTGAGTTTCTCGATGTGTTGCAGGACTTCGATCTCGGTCGCTTCTCTTCATGGCCTGTCACGCTGCTAAAGAGTGACAAGCAAACACCATTTGACGGTGAATGGCATACAATCTGGATTGGAAATCGCAAAGACGGGTTTCTCAGAGAGAAATCGGCCAGCTTCAAAATCCCTCCGTTCGAGAGAAACAAGCACCTAGCGCTTCCAAATCGCGACGCGTCCGACGGGGATTTTGTATTCGACCGCAGCGTAGTTCGAGGCGCAGACATTTGGATCGATCCAAATTTGAACGGATCGCTCCTTGTCTCAGATCGCTTACACTCCGCCCTTAAAGATGCGGGCCTGCTCAAGAGGTTACATGTGTTGCTTTGCCCGCTCGACGGTTGAGCGACACGCCGAAGGCCGGTTAACAGCGGGCAACGCCCGCCCGGCCATCGACGGGCCTGTCCGGGGCACGGCGATTTGACTGCCTTCCGGAGCTTCGCTTGTTCTGTGCGATGACTTGGCTGCCATAAAGTGCCTCAGCCATACTGTCGGATCGCCGGTCCATGGCCCATCGACGGCGGGGCTCCGTTTCCGGTGGGACAAGTCCCGCCATGCGGGGCAAATGGCTCTTGCCCCCCATCCCGACTCCCCCTATACGGCCCCAATCCGACGGGTGCGCCATGGCGCGCCCTTTTCCGTTGGACCAATCCGCCGCGACGAGGATGTGCGATGAGCGCCCATCCTCCAATCCGGAAAGACCCTCAAGAGAAGGGTGATCACATGGCAGCCAGCCAGACAATCCGCATTCGCCTGAAGGCGTTTGACCACCGGGTTCTTGATGCCTCCACGCTGGAGATCCTGAACACCGCAAAGCGCACCGGCGCCCACGTCCGTGGCCCGATCCCGCTTCCCAACAAGATCGAGAAGTTCACGGTTCTCCGTGGGCCGCATGTCGACAAGAAGTCGCGCGATCAGTGGGAAATCCGTACGCACAAGCGGTTGCTTGATATTGTTGACCCGACCCCGCAGACCGTGGACGCGCTGATGAAGCTCGACCTGGCCGCTGGCGTCGACGTCCAGATTTCGGTCTGAGGGGGGCATCGGATATGTTGCGCTCTGGTGTGATCGCGAAAAAGGTCGGGATGACCCGCCTTTTCATGGAAGACGGCAAGCAGATTCCTGTGACCGTTCTTCAATTGGACAATTTGCAGGTGGTGGCACGGCGCACGCCCGAGACGGATGGCTATAATGCCCTCCAGCTTGGCGCGGGCACGGCCAAGGTCAAGCGGACCACCGCGCCGATGCGCGGGCACTTTGCCAAGGCAAACGTGGAGCCCAAGCGCAAGCTGGTGGAATTCCGCGTCGATGCCGAGAACATGATCGATGTCGGCGAGGAAATCATCGCCGACCATTACTTCGAGGGGCAGTTCGTCGACGTGACGGGCACCTCGATCGGCAAGGGCTTTGCCGGCGCGATGAAGCGCTGGAACTTTGGCGGTTTGCGCGCGTCGCACGGTGTGTCGGTCTCGCACCGCTCGCACGGGTCGACCGGTCAGTGCCAGGATCCGGGCCGTGTCTTCAAAGGCAAGAAGATGGCCGGTCACATGGGTGCTGCCCGCGTGACCACGCAGAACCTGCAGGTCATCCGCACCGATACCGGTCGCGGCCTCATCATGGTAAAGGGCGCTGTTCCCGGCTCCAAGGGTGGTTGGGTGACGGTCAAGGACGCGGTCAAGAAGGCATTCCCCGAGAATGCGATCCTGCCCGCAGGCCTTCGCTCTGCAGCTGAAGCCGCAGCCAAAGCCGCTGAAGAAGCCGCAGCCGCCGCCGCCGCCGAAGCGGAAGCCGCTGCAACAGCCGCCGCCGAAGCCGAGCAGGCTGCAATGGATGCTGCCGAAAACGAGGCACCTGCTGAAGATGGTGCCGAACAGAAGGACGGTGACGCATGAAAGTCGACGTGATCAAACTGGACGGCGGCAAAGCCGGGTCGGTCGACCTGGGCGACGAGATTTTCGGTCTCGAACCCCGCGTCGACATCCTGCACCGGGTCGTCCGCTGGCAGCGCAACAATGCGCAGGCTGGCACGCACAAGGCCAAGACACGGTCGGAAACGAGCTATTCCACCAAGAAGATCTACCGCCAGAAGGGCACCGGTGGCGCACGCCATGGTGACAAGAACGCGCCGATCTTCCGCCACGGTGGTATCTACAAGGGCCCCGTTCCGCGCAGCCATGGCCATGATCTGACGAAGAAATTCCGCAAGCTGGGACTTCGTCACGCCCTGTCGGCCAAGGCCGCAGAAGGCCGGTTGGTGGTGATCGACTCGATCACGCTGGACCACACCAAGACCTCGACGCTGGCAAAACAGGTCAAGGAAATGGGCTGGAAGCGCGCGCTGATCATTGATGGCGCCACCGTGGACGCAAATTTCGTGATGGCGGCCCGCAACATCGAAGGTCTCGATGTGCTGCCGTCGATGGGCGCGAATGTCTATGACATCCTCAAGCGGGACACCCTGGTGCTCACGAAGGCGGGCGTCGAAGCACTGGAGGCTCGGTTGAAATGAGCGCTGAAGCAAAACACTACGACGTGATCCGCAAGCCGTTGATTACAGAGAAAACTACCATGGCGTCCGAGCATGGCGCAGTGGTTTTCGAAGTCGATATCGCGGCCAACAAGCCCCAGATCAAGGAGGCCGTCGAGGCTGTCTTTGGCGTCAAGGTGAAGGCCGTGAACACGACCATCACCAAGGGCAAGGTCAAGCGGTTCCGGGGCCAGTTGGGCACCCGCAAGGACGTGAAGAAGGCCTATGTGACCCTTGAAGAGGGAAACACCATCGACGTGTCGACCGGCCTCTGATCCTGTTGTAATCGTTGAGAAATAGATAGCCCCGGCCGCTTAACGCGACCGGGGCTTTTTTGCGCCCGTTTGGGACCATCCCATTTGGCGATGGATAGGGGCACTTTGGGGCGATAACGGGTTTTGGATGCCCCCATATGGCAGCATCTGCCCGAAGGGGAACGGCGGCTTGACAGTCTGGCGGTGCTCGGGCCTGCTACCTCTTTTCAGGAGGCCCCCCATGAGCCCGTTCCACGCCGAATTGAAGGACCGCCTCGTCCGATATTGCGCCATCGACAGCCAGTCCGATATCGACAGCTCGTCCGGCCCCTCGACCGACTGCCAGCATGCCATGCTCGACCTGATGGTGGCGGAGTTGACGGCCATCGGCGCGAGCGACGTCACCAAGACCGCCTATGGCACCGTCATCGCCACGATCCCCGGCAATGTGGACGGGCCGGTGGTGGGCTTCCTCGCCCATGTCGACACCGCGCCGCAGTTCAACGCCACGGGTGTCAAGCCGCGCGTGGTGGAGCGCTACAATGGCGGCGCGATCAGTTTTCCGGACAACCCCGACCTGACCCTGTCGCCCGAGGATTTCCCCTACCTCACCCGGAAGATCGGGGACGACATCGTTACTGCCTCGGGCCTGACGCTGCTGGGGGCGGACGACAAGGCGGGCGTGGCCATCATCATGACGGCCGCCCGGCACCTGTTGGAGAACCCGGAGATCAAGCGGCCCACGATCCGCGTCGCCTTCACGCCGGACGAGGAGATCGGGCGCGGGGTGGATGCGCGGCTGCCCAAGGATCTGGGCGTGGATTTTGCCTATACCTTCGATGGCGGCGAGTTGGGGGAAATCACCTTTGAGACCTTCTCGGCCGATTACGGGGTGGTGACGATCAAGGGCGTGTCGATCCATCCCGGCACCGCCAAGGACAAGCTGGTGAACGCGATCCACCTGGCGGCGAAGATCGTGGACACGCTGCCGCAAGCCACGATGACGCCCGAGACCACAGAGGGCCACCAGGGCTTCATCCACGCGGTCGACATGAAGGGCAATGCGGAGCAGATGGTCGTCCGCTTCATCCTGCGCGATTTTGAAAGGGCGGGGCTGGAGGCAAAGGGCGCGCTTTTGCGGAAGGTCTGCGAGACCATCGCCGCCACGGAGCCGCGCGCGCAGATCACCTGCACCATCACGCCGCAATACCGCAACATGCGCTATTGGCTGGAGGACGACATGACGCCGGTAGATCTGGCGCGGCAGGCCCTGGCGGATCTGGGGATCGAGGAGAAGTCCGAGCCGATCCGGGGCGGGACGGATGGATCGCGCCTGACGGAAATGGGCGTGCCCTGCCCGAACCTGTTCACGGGGATGCAGAACGTCCACGGACCGCTGGAATGGGTGTCGGTGCAGGATATGGCGCGGGCGACGGACCTGTGCCTGCGGATTGCGGAGCGGGCGGGGGGTGAGGCGATGTCAGCGTGACGACGGGGCTTTGAACGGATCGCTCCGTCGGTCAGGGTAAGGGGATTTCAGGGAGGGCGCGCGATGGACGGGCACCGGATCTACCGAATGAGTTTTGCAAGCGTTTACCCGCATTACGTCGCAAAGGCCGAGCGGAAGGGCCGGAGCAAGGCAGAGGTCGATACCATCATCGAGTGGCTGACGGGATACGACGAGGACGCGTTGAGCAGGCAGATCGCTGCCAAGACGGTTTTCGAAGAGTTCTTCGCGCAGGCGCCCTTGATGAATCCGGATCGCGACAAGATCAAAGGGGTGGTCTGCGGCGTGCGTGTCGAGGCGATCGAAGAGCCGCTGATGCGCGAAATCCGGTATCTCGACAAACTGGTGGACGAATTGGCCAAGGGAAAGGCGATGGAGAAAATCCTGCGCGCGTGACCCGGCGAGGGGCGGGAGAGTGTCAAGCCCGATCCGGCTGCATTTTCGCGAAAGCGGGATGGACCGAGGGCGAAACGGCGCGCTACCGCTTGACCCTCCCCCCGCCACCCCCTAAAGGACCCCATCGGCAAAGCCCCGGATTCGTCCGGGGCTGTCGTTTTTGGTCGACGGGCAATGCCGCAGACCGCACCAACCGGGCACCTACGGGGGCCTATAACATCAGGGTAGTCGTGCCGATGGCACGAGAATCCGCCAAGCAAACGGAAGACAGTTAACATGGCACTCAAGTCGTATAAGCCGACGACGCCGGGCCAGCGTGGGCTGGTACTGATCGACCGTTCGGAGCTGTGGAAAGGACGCCCCGTCAAGGCCCTCACCGAGGGTTTGACGAAGAAGGGCGGACGGAACAACACCGGACGGATCACGGCGCGAAGAATTGGTGGTGGCGCGAAACGCCTCTACCGCATCGTTGATTTCAAGCGGAACAAGTTCGACGTGGACGCAACCGTCCTGCGGATCGAATACGATCCGAACCGGACCGCGTTCATCGCGCTGGTGCAATACCATGATGGCGAGCAGGCCTATATCCTGGCGCCGCAGCGTCTGGGCATCGGCGACAAGGTTGTCGCGAGCCAGAAGGCCGACATCAAGCCAGGTAACGCCATGCCGTTCAGCGGCCTGCCGATCGGCACGATCGTCCACAACATCGAGTTGAAGCCCGGCAAGGGTGGGCAGATCGCCCGCGCGGCCGGCACCTATGCCCAGTTCGTGGGCCGTGACGGTGGCTATGCGCAGATCCGCCTGTCGTCGGGCGAGCTTCGCCTGGTGCGTCAGGAGTGCATGGCGACAGTTGGTGCGGTGTCGAACCCCGACAACTCGAACCAGAACCTCGGCAAGGCGGGACGTGTGCGCCACATGGGCAAGCGCCCGTCGGTGCGCGGTGTCGCGATGAACCCGATCGACCACCCCCATGGTGGTGGCGAGGGTCGCACCTCGGGCGGCCGGACGCCGGTTACGCCCTGGGGCAAGGATACCAAGGGTACACGCACCCGCAATAAGAACAAGGCATCGCAGAAGCTGATCATCCGCTCGCGTCATGCCAAGAAGAAAGGCCGCTAAGCCATGAGCCGCTCCGTATGGAAAGGCCCGTTTGTCGATGCTCACATCCTCAAAAAGGCCGAAAAATCCAAGGACTCCGGACGCAACGAGGTTATCAAGATCTGGTCGCGCCGCTCCACCATCTTGCCCCAGTTCGTGGGCCTCACGTTTGGGGTCTACAATGGTCACAAGCATATCCCGGTGAACGTCACCGAGGACATGATCGGCCAGAAATTCGGGGAATATTCGCCGACGCGGACCTATTACGGTCACGCCGCTGATAAAAAGGCGAAACGCAAATGAGCAAGGAAAAGAACCCCCGCCGCGTTGAGGACAACGAGGCGATGGCCAAGCTGCGGATGCTGAAGACCAGCCCGCAGAAGCTGAACCTGCTGGCCGGCCTGATCCGTGGCAAGAAGGTTGAAAAGGCGTTGATCGACCTGACCTTCTCGAAGAAGCGGATCGCGATCGACGTGAAGAAATGCCTTCAGTCGGCGATTGCGAACGCCGAGAACAACCACGGTCTGGACGTTGACGAGCTTGTCGTCGCCGAGGCCTATGTGGGCAAGAACATGACGCTCAAGCGCGGTCGCCCGCGGGCACGCGGCAAGTTCGGCAAAATCCAGAAGCCGTTCGCAGAGCTGACAATCAAGGTCCGTCAGGTTGGGGAGACCGCATAATGGGACATAAAGTAAACCCCATCGGCATGCGTCTTCAGGTCAACCGGACCTGGGACAGCCGCTGGTACGCAGATAGCAAGGAATACGGCAATCTGCTGCTGGAAGACATCGCGATCCGCAAATACATCAAGAAGGGCTGGTGGGATTTCCTCACCAAGCGCGACAAGCGTTCGCCCGGTGATGCGGGGATCTCGAAGATCATCATCGAGCGTCCGCACAAGAAGTGCCGGGTGACGATCCATTCGGCGCGTCCGGGTGTGATCATCGGCAAGAAGGGTTCGGATATCGAGGCGCTCCGCAAGGAACTTGCCAAGATCACCAAGTCGGAATTGCACCTCAACATCGTCGAGATCCGCAAGCCCGAACTGGACGCCCTTCTGGTGGCCGAAAGCATCACCCAGCAGCTGGAGCGTCGGGTTTCCTTCCGCCGCGCCATGAAGCGGGCCGTGCAGAACGCCATGCGGATGGGATCGCTGGGGATCCGGGTCAACGTCGCGGGCCGCCTTGGCGGTGCCGAGATCGCCCGGACCGAGTGGTATCGCGAGGGCCGAGTGCCGTTGCACACCCTGCGGGCCGACATCGACTACGCCCATGCCGAGGCGATGACCGCCTATGGCATCATCGGCGTGAAGGTGTGGATCTTCAAAGGCGAGATCCTGGAGCATGACCCGCAGGCCCATGATCGTCGTCATCAGGAACTTCAGGAAAGCGGCGGGGCTTCGCGCCCGCGCCGTGACCGTTGAGGAGGGCTGAGAAATGTTGCAACCAAAACGGACCAAGTTCCGCAAGATGCATAAGGGCCGGATCAAGGGCGAAGCGAAGGGCGGGTCTGACCTGACTTTCGGCACCTTCGGCCTGAAGGCCTTGCAGCCCGAGCGCGTCACCGCGCGCCAGATCGAAGCCGCCCGTCGGGCCATGACGCGTCACATGAAGCGTCAGGGTCGCGTCTGGATCCGGATTTTCCCGGATACGCCCGTCACGTCCAAACCCGTCGAGGTTCGGATGGGTAAAGGTAAAGGCTCGGTCGATTACTGGGCCTGCAAGGTCCGGCCCGGCCGGATCATGTTCGAGATCGACGGTGTCGGCGAGGACGTGGCCCGCGAGGCGCTGCGTCTGGCCGCGATGAAGCTGCCGATCAAGACCCGCACCGTGGTGCGCGAAGACTGGTAAAGGACTCCATGTCCTGACAGGATTGGGAAGGCATCTCGGTGCCTTCCCTTTTTTTGTGGCCGCGCCACAGCAGGATGCATCGGCCGCTGATGACCATGAAGCAAACCTTCCGTGAACGGTTCTATGTGGCGCGGCGCTTTCTGACGAACCGCCCCAAAGGGTTCTATGTGCCCTACGAGTTCTGGCAATCGCTGCCGGAGCAGGTCGAGACTTATCCCGCCGTCGAGGACTTCTTCAAGGCGCGAGAGGACGGCTTTCTGGAGCGCCTGACCTCCTTCACCGGCCTCATTCCGGATCTGAAAGCGCAAATCGACAGGGGGGGAATTCCGTGGGGCAAGCCGGGGAAATTCCCGCAGGGGGACATGGCGCTGGCCTACCTGCTGTTGCGCCAGGAACGCCCGTCGAGGGTTCTGGAAATCGGCTCGGGCACATCGACCCATGTGATCGCGTCGGCCTTGGAGGATAACGGGACGGGCTCGATGATCTGCATCGATCCTTCACCCCGCCGCGAGATCGAGTCCCGGGGGGTCGAATTTCACCGTCGATACCTGCGTAATGACGACACCGCCCTGGTCGAGGCATTTTCCCCCGGCGATGTCCTTTTCGTGGACTCGAGCCATCTGTTCCAGCCCGGCGGGGACGTCGACATCGAGTTCAACCGGTTGTTTCCGGCCCTGCCCAAGGGCACGCTGGTCCATGTGCACGACATTTTTCTGCCGGATGGCTATCCGCTGTCATGGTTCCGTAAGCGCTTTGCCGAGCAGAATGCGTTGATCGGCTGGATCTTGTCGGGCTATTTCGACGTGGTGTTTCCGGCCTACTACATGTTCACCCGGCACGAGGATGCGATGCGCGCGGTGTTGGGCGACCTGTTCCCGTCCGATCCCGAAAGCCGGGGCGGCAGCATGTGGTTACGCAAGACCTGACTCTTGGCGGGGCGGGACGCCCGGTTCGTTTCAGGGATGATCGCCGGACCGGTCGGAGGGAGACGCCGGTCGGAGTGGCGACGGGGAGTGGCACCCAGTTGCGGTGGCGGGTCGCCCGCCCTAGAGATAGCGGCATGGCCCAGATCAAATCCCTGTTTGCGACCCGCCTTTATCACGCCAAGCTGTCCGAGCTTGGACCGCGCCTCGACCATGACGAATTGGTCGCCAGTTGCTTTTCCATCGCCGACGATGACGAGGCGGGGCAGGAGTGGTGCGAGGAGAACGGGTTTCCGGGCTATACCTCCTATGCCTCGCTGACCGACCTGCCGTGGCGGTTCCCGGTCTTCGCCGAGATGGTCAAGGCGCTCGATGTCCATGTGGCGGCCTTCGCCGAGGATCTGGAATTCGATCTGGAGGGCCGAAAGCTGGTGCTGGAGGATCTCTGGATCAACATCCTGCCCGAGGGCGGCACCCATTCCGGCCATATCCATCCGCATTCGGTGATTTCCGGCACGACCTATGTGCAGGTGCCGCCGGCTGCCCGCTCGATCAAGTTCGAGGACCCGAGGCACGCGATGATGATGGCAGCACCTCCGCGCCGGAAGGACGCCCGAGAGGAGTTGCGGGCCTTCGTCTATCCGGGGCCGGAGACGGGGGACGTGCTGTTGTGGGAGTCCTGGTTGCGGCATGAGGTGCCGATGAACATGGACGAAGATGATCGGGTGAGCGTGAGCTTTAACTATCGGTGGGAATGAGCGCCGGTTCGGGCGCAACCGGACGTAAGGCCAGTGGACCCTTCGAGGCGCGAACGGGCGGAGCCTGGACGCTAGAGCGGTCGCGTTTGCCCTGCCAGCCATTCGGCGAAACCCGCCTCGGTCACGTCGCCCGCTGCAAGGCCCTCCATCATCCTGACGCCCTCGACCGGGGTGGGTTGCATCTGCAAGGCGTTCAACCGAAGGAAGGTCACTGTTGTGACGAAAGCCGTCCGCTTGTTCCCGTCAATGAAGGCATGCGCCTTGCAGATGCCGAAGGCATAGGCGGCGGCAAGGATGTGCAGATCGGTTTCACCATAGGCTGCCCGGTTCAGGGGACGGCCGCAGGCGGCCTCCAGCAGGCCAGGGTCGCGCAGCCCCGGCGCTCCGCCATGGCGCGTGATCTGTCGATCGTGGAAGGTGATGACGGCGCGCAGCGGAACCCAGATGGGGGCGGTCACGCCAGCGCCTGAAGAAGGTCCCTGTTTTCGTCCATCACCATCTCGCCCGCCGCGAGGGCGTCGGCCAGCGCCGGATCGTTCGCCATGATGCGCAACGACCCGTCGTCGCCGCGAACGACATGGAGTGTGTCGCCTTCCTTGGCGTCGAGGATTGCCAGCATCTCGGCGGTCAGGGTCATGACGGCCGAGTTGCCGACCTTGCGAATCTTGGTCGAGATCATGGGTCACCTATGGAATATACGTCCGTATATACCGCACCTGCCGATCCCGCAAGGATTAAGGGGTTGCGGCAATACCGCTTTGCTCCTATACGCGCCCTCTATTCACCGAACTCCATCAGAATCACGGTGACCCTGCCAAGCAAAGCAAGGGGCCGTCTGATGATGTTGAAAGGAACAGGCGATGGACGCCAAGGAACTGCGCGACAAGACGCCCGACCAGCTGCGTGACCAGCTGACCGCGCTGAAGAAGGAGGCGTTCAACCTCCGCTTCCAACAGGCCACTGGCCAGATCGAGAACACTGCCCGCATGCGCATCGTGCGCCGCGACGCGGCTCGGGTCAAAACCATTCTGAACGAAAAAGCAGCCAACGCTGCCAAAGCGGAGGCCTAAGATCATGCCCAAGCGCATCCTTACCGGCACCGTCACGTCGGACGCCAACATGCAGACCGTCACTGTGTCGGTCGAGCGTCGTTTCAAGCACCCCGTGCTGCAGAAAACGATCCGCAAGTCGAAGAAATACCGGGCCCATGACCCGGAGAACACCTTCAAGGTGGGCGATCAGGTCCGCATTCAGGAATGCGCCCCGATTTCCAAAACGAAACGCTGGGAGGTCATCGTCGCCTGACGATTACCTCTCGGTTTGAACGAAACCCCCGGGCCAATGTGCAAAGCAGCCGGTCCGGGACGTCGGGAGAAACCAAATGATCCAGATGCAGACCAATCTGGATGTTGCTGACAACAGCGGCGCTCGCCGTGTTCAGTGCATCAAGGTTCTGGGTGGCTCGCACCGTCGCTATGCGTCGGTGGGCGACATCATCGTCGTCTCCGTGAAGGAAGCCATCCCACGCGGTCGCGTGAAGAAGGGCGACGTCCGAAAGGCCGTTGTCGTGCGCACCGCCAAGGAAGTGCGCCGGGAGGATGGCAGCGCCATCCGCTTCGACCGCAACGCCGCCGTCATCCTCAACAACAACAACGAGCCTGTCGGCACCCGTATCTTTGGGCCGGTGGTGCGTGAGTTGCGCGCGAAGAACTTCATGAAGATCATCTCGCTTGCGCCGGAGGTGCTGTAAGATGGCCGCAAAACTGAAAAAGGGCGACAAGGTCGTCGTGTTGGCCGGCAAGGACAAGGGCAAGAAGGGCGAGATCTCGTCCGTCATGCCGTCCGTCGGCAAGGCCGTCGTTGACGGCGTGAACATGGCCATCCGCCACACCAAGCAAAGCCAGTCGAGCCAGGGCGGACGCATCTCGAAAGCGATGCCGATCCAGCTGTCGAACCTGGCACTTCTGGATGCAAACGGCAAAGCGACCCGCGTCGGCTTCAAGATCGAAGACGGCAAGAAGGTGCGCGTCGCCAAGACCACGGGGGACGTGATCTGATGTTGGATACTGCCACCTATACCCCGCGCCTGAAGGCGATGTTCAACGCCACCATCAAGCCTGCGATGATGGAAGAGTTCGGCTACAAGAACGTCATGCAGATCCCGCGCCTCGACAAGATCGTTCTCAACATCGGGTGCGGTGCCGAAGCCGTGCGCGACAGCAAGAAGGCCAAATCGGCGCAGGAAGACCTGACCTCGATCGCCGGACAGCGTGCCGTCGTGACCAAGGCCAAGAAATCCATCGCCGGTTTCCGCGTTCGCGAGGAAATGCCGCTGGGCGCGAAAGTGACCCTGCGCGGCGACCGGATGTATGACTTTCTGGACCGCCTGACGACCATCGCCATGCCCCGTATCCGGGACTTCCGCGGTGTGAAGCCGTCCTTCGATGGCCGCGGCAACTTTGCCATGGGCATGAAGGAACACATCGTGTTCCCCGAGATCAACTTCGACAAGGTCGATGAGGTTTGGGGCCTCGATATCATCATTGTTACAACGGCGAACACCGACGCCGAGGCGAAGTCGCTTCTGAAGCACTTCAACATGCCCTTCAACGCCTGACGCGAGAGGAACTAACACATGGCCAAAGTTTCCATGGTTCAGCGCGAACTCAAGCGTCAGCGTCTGGTGGGTCAGTATGCCGCCAAACGCGCCGCTCTCAAAGAGATCGCCGCCGATCAATCCAAGCCGATGGAGGAGCGCTTCAAGGCGCGTCTGAAATTGGCAGAACTGCCGCGCAACAGCTCGGCAACCCGCCTTCACAACCGGTGCCAGCTGACCGGCCGCCCCCGGGCGTATTACCGCAAGCTGAAAATGTCGCGGATCAAGCTGCGGGACCTGGCCTCGATCGGCCAGATCCCCGGCATGGTCAAGTCGAGCTGGTAAGGGAGATCAGATAGATGAACGATCCTCTTGGTGATATGCTGACCCGCATCCGCAATTCGCAGATGCGCGGGAAGTCCACGGTCGAAACCCCCGCCTCCAAGCAGCGCGCCCGCGTTCTGGATGTGCTGGCGGAAGAAGGCTATATCCGCGGCTATGAAGCCACGACTGGCAAAGATGGCCACCCGGCCTTCGAGATCAGCTTGAAGTATTACGAAGGCACGCCTGTCATTCGTGAACTCAAGCGCGTGTCGAAGCCTGGCCGCCGCGTCTATATGAGTGTGGGCGACATCCCGCAGGTCCGTCAGGGTCTGGGTGTGTCGATCGTTTCCACCTCCAAGGGCGTGATGTCCGATGCAAACGCTCGCAGCCATAATGTTGGCGGCGAAGTGCTTTGCACGATCTTCTGAGGGAGCTGGCTTATGTCTCGTATTGGTAAGAAACCGGTCGGACTGCCCGGGGGCGTCGAAGCCTCCGTGTCGGGTCAGACCATCGAGGTGAAGGGGCCGAAAGGCACCCGCGCCTTCACCGCAACCGACGATGTGACGTTGACGGTTGAGAACAAGGAAATCTCTGTCACGCCGCGGGGCAAGTCCAAGCGCGCGTTGCAGCAGTGGGGCATGTCGCGCTCCATGGTGCAGAACCTTGTCACCGGCGTTTCGAGTGGGTTCAAGCGCGAGCTTGAGATCACCGGCGTGGGTTACCGGGCGCAGATGCAGGGCAATGTCCTGAAGCTGTCGCTGGGTTATTCGCATGACGTCGAGTTCCAGGTTCCGGCCGGCGTGACCGTCACGACGCCGAAGAACACCGAGATCACCGTGGAAGGCATCGACCAGCAACTGGTCGGCCAGGTCGCGGCGAATATTCGTGAGTGGCGCGCACCCGAGCCCTACAAGGGCAAAGGCATTCGCTACAAGGGTGAGTACATCTTCCGCAAGGAAGGCAAGAAGAAGTAAGGGCTGGCACAATGGCACTGAGCAAACGAGAGCTGTTCCAGAAGCGCCGCCTGCGCAACCGGAACAAAATGAAGGCGATGGCCAATGGACGCGCGCGTCTGTCGGTTCACCGTTCCAACAAGAACATCTCTGTCCAACTGATCGACGATGCAAACGGTGTGACGCTGGCTTCGGCCTCGTCGCTGGAACCGTCGCTGGGGATCATCGGCAAGAACAACGCGGAGGCCGCCGCAAAGGTGGGCGAAGTGATTGCCGAGCGGGCGATGAAGGCCGGGGTCGAGGAATGCTATTTCGACCGTGGCGGCTTCCTGTTCCACGGGCGGGTGAAGGCTTTGGCCGACGCCGCGCGTGAGGGTGGCCTGAAGTTCTGAACGCTGCTGTAGTGGCGGGTTAAACCCCGCCCTACGGCTTGATTTGCGGGTGGCGCGCCTTGTGTCGCCTCGATGATCGGGCTCGCGCGCCAATGGCACGCCTGACTGCGATCGGATCCATCGGCGCCGAGGCGTCACCGAAAGAAGGAAATGCCATATGGCAGAGCGTGAACAACGTGAACAACGCGGTCGGGGACGTCGCCCGGAGCGCGAGGAAACCCCGGAATTCGCTGACCGTCTGGTCGCGATCAACCGCGTGTCGAAGACCGTCAAGGGCGGCAAGCGCTTTGGCTTCGCAGCCCTCGTGGTTGTGGGCGACCAGCGCGGCCGCGTTGGCTTTGGCAAGGGCAAGGCCAAGGAAGTCCCCGAGGGCATCCGCAAGGCGACCGAGCAGGCCAAGCGCCAGATGATCCGCGTGCCGCTGAAGGAAGGTCGCACGTTGCACCATGACGTGCTGGGCCGCCACGGCGCAGGCCGCGTCGTGATGCGCACCGCGCCGGAAGGCACCGGGATCATCGCCGGTGGTCCGATGCGCGCCATCTTCGAGATGCTGGGCGTCAAGGACATCGTCGCCAAGTCGACCGGCTCGCAGAACCCCTACAACATGATCCGGGCAACCATCGATGGCCTGAGCAAGATGTCGAGCCCGCGCCAGATCGCTGCGCGTCGCGGCAAGAAAGTTGCCGACATCCTGCCCAAGCGCGATGATGCGCCCGCAGCCGAGACCGAGGAGGCCTGAGGAAAATGGCAAAAACCATCGTCGTCAAGCAGATCGGCTCGCCGATCCGCCGCCCCGCCATTCAGCGTGCCACGCTGATCGGCCTCGGCCTGAACAAGATGCACCGCACGAAAGAGCTGGAAGATACTCCCTCGGTCCGCGGCATGGTCAACAAGATCCCGCATCTGGTGCAAATCATCGAAGAGCGCGACTGACCCCTTAGGTCATCCGTCCCTTGATGTGACACTCTGAAAGCCCCGGCCACTGGCCGGGGCTTTTCGCGTTTAAATGCCCGGTTTGGGCGCCTTTTTTTGACTTTGGATCGAGACGGGCTAATTTATAGAAACATTCTACGTTGGAAGGTCCGTTCATGCCGATCGAATACAGTGTGTCGACAGAGCTGGACCTGATGTGGAGCCGGTGGTGGGGCGATGTGGATATCGGGGAATACCGCGAGTTGTTCATGGCCTATCTGGACGACGGGAATTACCGTCTGGGGCGTCTTCAGCTTTGCGATATGGCGGGTGTCACCCAGCTTGATGCCGATTTCAGCCGGATCTGGTCCATTCTTGCCATGGTGAATGGTCAAGTCGGTATCTCCGAAGCTCACGGAAGATGCGTGATTCACGCGCCGCGCGCCACGATCTACGGGCTGGCAAGGATGTATCAATCGCTGGCTGAAAACGCGCGCGGTGTGCGGGTGGATGTCTTTCGCGATGAAGCAGAGGTGTTGGCATCCCTGAACCTGCCGGTCGATAGCCTGTCGGCGCTCTATGCCCATGACAGCTTTCTGGCCCCGTCGCTGCGCACTGGTTCGGAGCAGGGATTGCGCTAGGTTTTGTCAGCCACCCTTCCTGACACAAGTCTGACACGAGGATTTTTGCCGATGATCAGCCGACGCACCACCCTGACCACCCTTGCCGCTGCCGCCGGAACGCTGGTTCTGCCCTACCGCCTGCACGCCGATGGCCATGGCGGCGATGTATTCGAGACCGCTGCCGGGCCCGTCACCATTCACCCGATCGCCCATGCCTCGTTCGTGATGGAGACGCCTGCCGGCGTCATCTATGTCGATCCGGTGGGCGAGGCGGCGGATTATGCGGCGCTGCCTGCGCCCGACCTGATCCTTGTCACCCACGAACATGGCGACCACTACAATGCCGATCTGCTGGCGGTCTTGATGGAGGGCGCGCCGCATCTGATTACCAACCCCGCCGTGGCGGCGATGGTGCCCGAGGCGATGGCGCCCGAAGCGCTGGCCAATGGCGAGGCGACCGAGTGGAACGGCATCGCGATCGATGCGGTCCCGGCCTACAACATCACCGAGGACCGGCTGAACTTCCACCCGCAGGGGCGCGACAACGGCTATGTCGTCGATCTGGGCGGCTTCCGGGTCTATGTCTCGGGCGATACCGAGGATACGCCGGAGATGCGCGCGCTGGAGGGGATCGACCTTGCCTTCTTGTGCATGAACCTGCCGTTCACCATGGATGCGGCCGCCGCGGCGGATGCGGTGCGGGCATTCCGGCCCGTCGCGGTCTATCCCTACCACTATCAGGGCCGCGACGACGGCACGCAGGACCCGCAGGAATTCGCGGAGCTGGTCGGGGATGCGTCCGACGTGCGCATGGGTCCATGGTATTCCTGAGGGTCGCCTGGGCTGGGCCCGGGGCTGGACCTGAGCCGGGCCTAGGCTGGGCCTGAGCCACACCTGACCCCTTGCGGGAGGCCACCTGAGGCCGTATACGCCCCCGGTGGCCGACCTTGGCCCGCGTCCCGGACGCGCCATTGGCGTGCCCATCAATCAAGAAACGCCGCGTCTGCCCATATCGCTTCGGGGGCATGTCCGGCTTAGGAGAAGCGACATGAAACTGAATGAACTGCACGACAATCCCGGTGCCACCAAAAAGCGCAAGCGCATTGGTCGCGGTCCGGGTTCCGGCAAGGGCAAGACTGCCGGCCGGGGTGTCAAAGGTCAGAAATCCCGCTCGGGCGTGGCACTGAACGCCTATGAAGGCGGCCAGATGCCGCTTTACCAGCGTCTGCCCAAGCGCGGCTTCAACAAGCCGAACCAGAAGCATTACGCGGTGGTGAACCTGGGCCTGATCCAGAAGTTCATCGACGCCGGCAAGATCGACGGCAAGGCCGAGATCACCGAAGATGCGCTGGTCGCATCGGGCCTCGTGCGCCGCAAGCTGGACGGTATCCGCGTTCTGGCGAAGGGCGAGGTTACCGGCAAGCTGACGATCACCGTTACCGGTGCATCGAAATCGGCGGTCGAAGCGGTTGAAAAGGCTGGCGGCGCGTTGAACGTGGCCGTTGCGGCAGCGGCGGAGTAAGGTGGTGCCGGGGCTTTTGCCCCGGCGACGCTTGTGGGCGGAGCGCACTCCGCCTACATAATTCCCGAAGGTTTTCCCCGCCGCCGCGTGGCCCCGTGCAAAGGGGCATTTGCGGCGACACAGCGTCCAAGTGAGGCACCATGGCATCAGCAGCGGAGCAAATGGCCTCCAACATGAGCTGGAGCGCGTTCGGCAAAGCGACCGAACTGCGCCAGCGCATCTGGTTTACCCTTGGCCTTCTGATCATCTACAGGATCGGCACCTATATCCCGGTTCCCGGCATCGACTCGCTGGAACTGCGCGCCTTCTTCGATAGCGCGGCAGCGGGACTGGGTGGCGTCCTGAACATGTTCACCGGCGGCGCGCTGTCGCGGATGGGTGTCTTCGCGCTGGGCATCATGCCCTATATCTCGGCCTCGATCATCGTGCAGCTGATGTCGGCCATGGTGCCGGCGCTGGAGACGCTGAAGAAAGAGGGTGAGGCCGGTCGCAAGAAGCTGAACCAATATACGCGTTATGGCACCGTTCTGTTGGCGACGGCGCAGGCCTATGGCCTTGCCGTCAGCATGGAGGGTGGCGGGCTGGTCACCGATCCGGGTTGGTTCTTCCGAGTCGGCTGCGTCATCACGCTGGTCGGCGGCACGATGTTCCTGATGTGGCTGGGCGAGCAGATTACCAACCGGGGCATCGGCAACGGTATCTCGCTGATCATCTTCGTCGGCATCATCGCCGAAATCCCCGTGGCCATTGCGCAGTTCTTCGAGAGCGGCCGCACCGGCGCGATCACCACCCCGGCGACGCTGGGCGTGATCGTGATGCTGGTGGCGACGCTGTTCTTCGTGGTGTTCATGGAGCGCAGTCTGCGCAAGATCCATATCCAGTATCCGCGCCGTCAGGTGGGGATGAAGGTTTATGACGGCGGATCGAGCCACCTGCCGATCAAGGTGAACCCAGCGGGTGTGATCCCGGCGATCTTCGCCTCGTCCCTGCTGCTGCTGCCCACCACGCTGACCACCTTTGGCGGCACCGATGGCACCGGCCCGGTGCTGGGCTGGATCCTTGCCAACTTCGGCCCCGGCCAGCCGCTCTATCTGGTGTTCTTCGCCTCGATGATCGTGTTCTTCACCTATTTCTACACGCTCAACGTGTCGTTCAAGGTGGAGGATGTAGCCGACAACCTGAAGAACCAGAACGGCTTCATTCCGGGCATCCGTCCCGGCGCGCGGACGGCGGAATATCTGGAATATGTGGTGCGGCGCATCCTTGTTCTGGGCGCGGGCTATCTGACGCTGGTGGTCCTGTTGCCGGAAATCGTGCGGACAAACCTGGCGATCACGGCGTATTTTGGCGGCACCTCGATCCTCATCATCGTGTCGGTGGGGATGGATACCGTGCAACAGATCCAGTCGCATTTGCTGGCGCATCAATATGAAGGCCTGCTTGAGCGGTCGCAGCTTCGCGGGCGCAAGAGCGGCGCGAAGAAACCGCGAAAGGCACCGGCGCGTCGATGAACATCATTCTGTTGGGCCCGCCGGGTGCGGGCAAGGGAACGCAGGCGCGTATCCTGGTTGACGGTCGCCACATGGTGCAGTTGTCCACCGGAGACATGCTGCGCGAGGCCAAGGACAGCGGCACCGAGATGGGCAATATCGTTTCCGGCGTGATGGCCCGCGGCGAGCTGGTGACCGACGAGATCGTCATCGGCCTGATCCGCGAGAAGCTGGAAGGCGGCGGCACCGGGTTCATCTTCGACGGCTTTCCGCGCACCTTGGCCCAAGCCGATGCGCTGGGGGGCTTGCTGGAAGAGGTCGGGCAGACGCTGGACCACGTCATCGCGATGGAAGTCAACGACGAGGCGCTGGTGGAGCGGATCACCGCACGGTCGACCTGCGGCAGTTGCGGCGAGGTCTATAACGACCAGACCAAGCCGATCCCGGCGGATGGCAAGTGCACCAATTGCGGCGGCACCGACTTCAAGCGCCGGGCCGACGACAATGCCGACAGCCTGAAGACGCGGCTGATGGAATATTACAAGAAAACGTCGCCGCTGATCGGCTATTACCACGCCAAGCACCAGCTGCGCTGGGTGCCGGGCCTGGGCGAGATCGACGAAGTCGCCGGCGGGATCGCCAAGATTCTGGACTGAAAAGCCCGCAATTCCGGGTGGCGGCACATAGCGGGCGCCATCCTGAGGAATGCCCTTGACGTCAACCGGTGGCGGGCATACCTACCCCCATCTTGACGGGAATCGGGAATTTTGCCGACGCCGTCGGATACCCTCGCAAGCCCGGGTTGCAAATGCCCGGGCTTACGTTGTGAAAAAAGGGCCTGGCATGACGGGCCCGCAACGAAAAAGGATTGCCACATATGGCACGTATCTCCGGGGTTAACATCCCCACCTCCAAGCGCGTTCCCATCGCGCTGACCTATATCACCGGGATTGGTCATACCTCTGCTTCCGCCATCTGCGAGGCCGTGGGCATCGACATGTCGCGCCGCGTCAACCAGTTGACCGACGCCGAAGTGCTGGCGATCCGTGAGCACATCGACGCGAATTATGCCGTCGAGGGCGACCTGCGCCGCGAGACGCAGATGAACATCAAGCGTCTGATGGACCTTGGCTGCTACCGTGGCCTGCGTCATCGTCGCAACCTGCCCGTTCGCGGCCAGCGCACCCACACCAACGCACGCACCCGCAAAGGCCCCGCAAAGGCCATTGCCGGCAAGAAGAAATAAGGGAGGGCTGGGCTTATGGCACGCGATCGTCGTCCCGCAAAGAAGAAGGTTTCCAAGAACATCGCCGCTGGCGTTGCTCATGTGAACTCTTCGTTCAACAACACCAAGATCCTGATCTCCGACGTTCAGGGCAACGCCATTGCATGGTCGTCTGCCGGAACGATGGGGTTCAAGGGCAGCCGCAAGTCCACGCCTTTCGCCGCCCAGATGGCAGCGGAAGACGCGGGCAAGAAGGCGCAGGACCACGGCGTGAAAACGCTGGAGGTCGAAGTTCAGGGCCCCGGTTCGGGCCGTGAATCCGCGCTGCGCGCCTTGGCGTCCCTCGGCTTCCAGATCTCGTCCATTCGCGACGTGACGCCGATGGCCCATAACGGCTGCCGCCCGCCCAAACGCCGCCGCGTCTAAGCCGGCACATTCTCTGCCGGGTCATGCGTTGCGCATGGCCCGGTTCCGTCATTTTTACCTCGAGTGTGTCCGGGACGGATCCCCCCGACACGAGCATGGAGGCGACGCATGATCCACAAAAATTGGCAAGAGCTGATCAAACCGACCCAGTTGGTAGTCCAGCCGGGCAACGATCCCGCACGCAAGGCAACCGTGATTGCCGAACCGCTGGAGCGCGGCTTTGGCCTGACGCTGGGCAACGCGCTGCGGCGCGTCCTGATGTCGTCGCTGCAGGGCGCGGCCATCACCTCGGTTCAGATCGACGGTGTGCTGCACGAATTCTCCAGCGTGGCTGGTGTGCGCGAAGACGTGACCGACATGGTGCTGAACCTCAAGGGCGTTGCGATCCGCATGGAGGCCGAAGGGCCCAAGCGCGTGTCGATCTCGGCCAAGGGTCCGCGCATCGTGACGGCGGGTGACATCAGCGAATCCGCAGGGATCGAGGTTCTGAACAAGGACCACGTGATCTGCCACCTCGACGATGGCGCCGACCTTTACATCGAGCTGACGGTCAACACCGGCAAGGGTTATGTCGCCGCCGACAAGAACCGCCCTGAGGATGCGCCCATCGGCCTGATGCCGATCGACGCGATCTACTCGCCGGTCAAGAAGGTGTCCTATGAAGTGCAGCCCACCCGCGAGGGCCAGGTGCTGGACTATGACAAGCTGACGCTGAAGCTGGAAACCGATGGCTCGGTCACGCCGGACGATGCCGTGGCCTATGCCGCCCGCATCATCCAGGACCAGCTGTCGATCTTCGTGAACTTCGACGAGCCCGAGCGCGATACCCGCACGGACGACGAGGATGATCTGGAGTTCAACCCGCTGCTGCTGAAGAAAGTGGACGAACTGGAACTGTCGGTCCGGTCGGCAAACTGCCTGAAGAACGACAACATCGTCTATATCGGTGATCTGATCCAGAAAACCGAAGCCGAGATGCTGCGCACGCCGAACTTCGGCCGCAAGTCCTTGAACGAGATCAAGGAAGTGCTGTCGGGCATGGGCCTGCATCTGGGTATGGATATCGTCGATTGGCCGCCCGACAACATCGAGGAACTGGCCAAGAAATACGAAGACAATTTCTGAGTGTCTGGCGGGCGGGGGGAACCCTTCGCCCGCCGTCCCAAATGCCCGGAACTGCCGGGGAAACGACTGGGTCAACTGGCCCCAAGGTGAGGGTCCCGCAAACGCATGGGGCCCCGGACAAAGCAAAAACGCCCGTAGAGGGCACCTGATTGGAGAAAGACCATGCGCCACGCTCGCGGATATCGCCGCCTGAACCGGACCCATGAACATCGCAAGGCGATGTTTGCCAACATGTCCGGCTCGCTTATCGAACATGAACAGATCAAGACCACCTTGCCCAAGGCCAAGGAATTGCGTCCGATCGTCGAGAAACTGATCACGCTGGCCAAGCGGGGCGATCTGCATGCGCGCCGTCAGGCCGCGTCGCAGTTGAAGCAGGACGCCTATGTGGCGAAACTGTTCGACATCCTAGGGCCCCGCTATGCCGAGCGTCAGGGCGGCTATGTCCGGATCATGAAGGCCGGCTTCCGCTCTGGCGACAGGGCACCGATGGCAATCATCGAAGTCGTCGAGCGTGATGTCGACGCCAAGGGTGCCGGCGACAAGGCCCGCGGTGCGGCGCTGGAAGTCGAGGCGGACTGATCGCCTGGCTGATCGCCCCGCGGATCGTCGGGGCGTCAGAGATATTCAAAGGACGCGCCGACACTGTTCGGGGCGTCTTTTTGTTTTAAGGGCGTCGGATTTTATACGGCGCTGAAGGCGTCGGTTTCAGCCGTGCTTTTCGGGAGACGTCCGCGCCGAATCGCACTGCATTTGCTGCAGCAACGCGGGCAAC
>JBBQHZ010000056.1:0-22499 GCA_038324445.1 Rhodobacterales bacterium
ATCGAAGAGACGACCTCTGACTACGACAAGGAAAAGCTGCAGGAACGCGTGGCCAAACTGGCCGGCGGTGTTGCCGTGATCCGCGTTGGCGGCATGTCTGAAATCGAAGTGAAGGAGCGCAAGGACCGCGTCGATGACGCGCTGAACGCCACCCGCGCTGCGGTTCAGGAAGGGATCGTCGTCGGTGGCGGTGTGGCACTGGTTCAGGCAGGCAAGGCGCTTGAAGGTCTCACGGGCGACAATGCCGACCAGAACACCGGCATTGCGATCATCCGCAAGGCACTTGAAGCACCGCTGCGCCAGATCGCCGAGAACTCGGGCGTTGATGGGTCGGTCGTTGCAGGCAAGATCCGCGATTCGAACGATCCGAAGTTCGGCTTCAACGCACAGACCGAAGAATATGGTGACATGTTCAAATTCGGCGTGATCGACCCGGCGAAAGTGGTGCGTCATGCGCTGCAGGATGCGGCGTCGGTTGCTGGCCTCCTGATCACGACGGAAGCCATGATCGCCGACAAGCCCGCCAAGGAAAGCTCCGGCGGCGGCATGCCCGACATGGGCGGCATGGGCGGTATGATGTAATCACTGAATTCGCACAGCGAATTCGGGTGATATCCCGAAAGGGCCGTTCTCGAAAAGGGCGGCCCCTTAGGGGACAAGACATCGTCAGGAAGAAACCAAAGGCCCCCTTGCGGGGCCTTTGTCCTGCCCGCCTCTTCCCTTTCGCGCGCCCGCCTGCCACGTTCCCGCCAACCACGAAGGGGGGGCGAACATGGACCGTATCGGGGTCATCGGACTTGGCCGGATGGGCAGCGCCATCGCCGCGCGTTTCGCGGCGCAGGGCGCAAGCGTCAGGGGTTGGACCCGGTCGGGCCTGACAGAGGCCCGCGCCGAGGAACTTGGCATTGCGCGGGCCGAAACCCTTGACCAACTGGTCGCGGCCTCTGACATCCTTGTCACAAGCCTCTTTGACGACACGGCGGCGGCCGAGGTTCTCGACACACTTCTGACCTCCTGCGACTTGCAGGGTCGCCTGATCGTCGAGACCAGCACCGTCATCCCCGCCCTCCTGACCGACCGGATCGCGGCCATCCGCTCCAAGGGCGCCGACGCCGTCGACGCGCCGATCTCGGGCGGGCCCGAGATGGTGCAAGCGGGCACCTGCGGCATCTTCATCGGCGGAAGTGACGCGGCGGCATCGCGCGCCAGCGCAGCGCTTTCGGCGCTCAGCGGGCGCATCTTCCATGTCGGTCCCTTGGGCACCGGACTGGTGATGAAGACGATCAACAATGCGATGATGCAGACCTATGCCGCCGGACTGCGGGAAATGCTGCCGGTGGCCAAACGCGCCGGTCTGTCGCTGGAGATGGCGCTGACGATCCTGTGCGGTGGTCCTGCGGGCATGCCCATGGTGCGCGACCGTTTGCCGAAGATCCTTGGCGCTGATCCGGTGGTCGGCTTTCCGATGTCGGCGGTGGTCAAGGACAATGACGTGTTCCTGAGCGTGGTGGAAAGTTTCGGGCTGTCCGCCCCCATTCTGGCGATAGCGGGCGAGATGCAGCGCGCGTCTGTCGCCGACGGCCTTGGGGACGCGGATACCGGCCACGCGATTGCGGCGGCCTATGCCAACGGCTGACCCCCCCGACCTCTGTCTGACCGGAGCGAAGATGCTGACCGACGGCGGGTTGGTGCAGCGCGCCGTCAGCCTGTCGGGTGGCCTGATCGCCGCCGAGGGGGGGCGTGCCGTCGACGCCACTGGGTATCTGATCCTGCCTGGCATCATCGATCTTCACGGCGACGGGTTTGAACACCACATGGCCCCGCGGCGCGGCGCACAAGACAGTGCCGAGTTGGGCCTGCGCGCGGTGGAGGCAGAGCTTGCCGCGAACGGCATCACCACTGCCATGCTGGCGCAGTTCTTTTCGTGGGAAGGCGGCATGCGCGGCCCGGATTTCGCGGAAACCTTCGCGCGGGCGGTGGCGGACTATGGCGGCACGACGGATTTGCGGGTGCAATTGCGGCTGGAGGTCTCGATGGCCGACCAGTTCGAGCGCGCTCTGGCGCTGATCGACACGGCGCGGATCGGATATGTCGTGCTCAACGACCATCTGCCCCACAATTCACTTGCGCAGGGCAGACGCCCGCCGCGCTTGACGGGTCAGGCACTCAAATCCGGCCGCTCGCCCGAGGCGCATGAAGCGCTGCTGCAATCGTTGCATCTTTGCATGCCTGCCGCCATGGCGGCACTTGGACCCTTCACGCAGGCCTTGCGGGCAAGGGGCGTGCGCCTTGGCAGCCACGATGACGCTACGCCGGATGACCGCGCCCGTGTCCGCATGCTGGGCGCGGATATAGCCGAATTCCCGGAAACCGCCGCCGCCGCCGAGGCGGCCCACGCGGCGGGTGAGCCTGTCATCATGGGGGCGCCCAACGTCGTGCGGGGTGGCTCTCACGACGGGAAGGTAAAAGCCGAGGACCTGATCTCTGCGGGCCATGTCGACGTGCTGGTATCGGATTATCACTACCCCTCGCTTCACCGCGCGGCGCTGAAACTGTGGCATGGGGGGATGCCGTTTCCCAATGCGTGGGGGTTGATTTCGGACGCACCCGCCCGCCTGATGGGATGGCAGGACCGGGGCCGGATTGCCCCCGGCCTTCGCGCCGACCTTGTGGTGATGGAGGCCGAGACCCACCGCATCGAGGGCACCTTCTGCGGTGGACGCATCACCCATCTGACAGGCGCGTTGGCCGCCCGGATGGTGCGCTAAGATGCGATTGGCGGCCTTGGTCTGCGTCGTGTTGGTGGCGTTTGCGGCAAACTCCGTCCTAAACCGGATGGCGGTCGGCGGGGGAGAAATCGATGCGATCACCTTTGCCCTGATCCGCGCCGGGGCAGGGGCCGTGATGCTGAGCGCGCTGGTCGTGGCGCGCCGCAGCAGCCTGGCACTCTTTGGCACGCGCCGGATCGTCGGTGCAGGCAGCCTCACCCTCTATCTGGCGGGCTTTTCAATTGCTTACGTGCAGATGGATGCCGGGCTTGGCGCATTGCTCCTGTTTGGCGGTGTGCAGGTTACCATGTTTGCGGGGGCTATCGCGGGGGGCGAACGACCGCCGCTGCGCCGCTGGATCGGGGCGGGTCTGGCGATGGCGGGGCTGACATGGCTCAGTTGGCCAACGGGCGAGGCGGCCTTGCCGCTGGCAGCCGTCGCGGCGATGCTGGCGGCCGCGATCGGCTGGGGCATTTATAGCCTTGCGGGTCGCGCCGCCACCGATCCCATCGCAGAGACCGGGGCGAATTTTGTCTGGTCGGTGCCATCCTTGCTGATGCTGAGCCTGTTGCGGCCAGCGCAGATCGACGGGGTCGACGCCACTCCCGAGGGCGTTGTGCTGGCTGTGATCGCGGGGGCGATCACCTCGGGGCTGGGATATGCGCTCTGGTATTCGGTCCTGCCTCGTCTGGGCGGATCGACCTCGGCTTTGCTGCAATTGATTGTGCCGGTGCTGGCAATGGCCGCGGGTGTGGCGTTTCTGGGCGAAGTCGTAAGTGCGCGGATGATCGGCGCGGGCGTGTTGACCTTGGGCGGCATCGCCTATGGGCTTGGGGCGTTTCAGCGCAGGATCGGTTCCAGCGCGTCGTAGAACATGCCAGCGGACTGCCCGTCCCCGCCCCCGACCGCGCCCCATGCGACATCGGCCAGACTGTCGGGTTTGACGCGTTTGCGCGCCAGTTCTTCGCGTGTCAGCAGATGCCGCTCGGTCACGATGCCTTCCGGATCGGTCCAGTCCTGCAATGGATCGCCGGCCACCAATGTGACGCGGAAATAGATGTCGACCTGATGGAAGCCGCGGGGCCGGTCGTGGAATTCGTTGACGAGGCAGGGCGCGCCCACAGCGACGATCAGCCCGGTTTCCTCTTGGAATTCGCGGATCAGATTGTCGGGCAGCGACGAATGTGCCTCCACCCCGCCACCGGGCGCACAGAGCAGGTCGGATTTGGCTGTGGGCCAAGCGTTGACCATCAGAAGGCGGTTGTCGATCAGCAAAATGCCACGGACGGCAAGACGGACGGGACGGGGCGGGGGCTGTGCCATGCCACGACCCTGACGGGGCGCGACGGGGGTGACAAGACCCCTCGTCTAACCGCAGTGTTGCACCTATCTTTTGGGAATGCGCATTCTTCCGGCCCTCCTCGCTTCGCTCCTCGCAGTTGCTGCGTCGCCCTTGCGGGCCGATTGCGTGGTGTTGTTGCATGGGCTGGCCCGCAGCGAGACGTCGCTTTTCGTGTTGGAAGAGAGGTTGCGGGCCCTGGGCTACCAGGTCGAGAATCGCGGCTATGCCTCGACCAGTGCCAGCATCGCCGAATTGGCCAATGCCAATATTCCGCCGGCATTGGCACGGTGCGGATTGCAGCGGGTGCATTTCGTCACCCATTCAATGGGGGGCATTCTGGTCCGCTACTGGCTGGGGCGGCATCAGCCGGAATTCCTTGGACGGGTGGTGATGCTGGCCCCGCCCAATCAAGGCTCGGAACTGGTCGACGTGCTGGGGCCGCTGGAGCCGTTCGAGTGGCTGAACGGGCCCGCCGGGCAGCAATTAGGCACGGCGCCGAGCGATCTGGTCAACCGATTGGGCGAGGTGAATTTCGAGTTGGGGGTGATCGCAGGCAACCAGTCGCTGAACCCGATCTACTCGGCGCTTATCCCCGGCGCGGATGATGGCAAGGTGGCTGTAGAGAGTACCCGGGTGGCGGGGATGATGGACCATATCGTGGTGCCTGCCACCCATACCTTCATGATGAACAACCCGCTGGTGATTGCGCAGGTCGAGGCTTTCCTGGCGACAGGAGCCTTCGATCACAATCTGACGGTGATCGAGGCGATTGGCGATTTCATCGAGTGAGGTTGGCGTCGGAGGGGGGCCAGCCCCCCGCTGCTGTGCAGCCCCCCGGAGTTTTTCTGCCAAGATGAAAAAGAGGCGGAGCGCTTTTGCCGGATCGGTCACGCGGGGCCGTTGATGCGGGCCTGTTTATGCGGGGCCGGTGACGCGGTTGATGTGGCCCATCTTGCGACCGGGTCGGGTGTCGGATTTGCCATAGAGGTGGATCTGCACGCCGGGTTCTGCCGCGAGGGTCTTGGCGCGGTCGACATCCGTGCCGATCAGGTTCTCCATGATGACATTGGCGTGTCGGCTGCCATCTCCAAGCGGCCAGCCGGTGACGGCGCGGATATGCTGTTCGAACTGGTCGACGGCGCAGCCCGCCTGCGTCCAATGGCCCGAATTGTGCACGCGAGGAGCGATTTCATTGACGATCAGGCCTTGGGGGGTGACGAAGAGTTCGACACCCAGAACACCGACGTAGTCGAGGGCGTTCAGGATGCGAGAGGCGATGAGGACGGCGTCGGTGCGCAGGGCCGAAGGGATGGCGGCGGGGACGGTGGTGGTGGCGAGGATTCCGGTTTCGTGAACATTCTCGCCGGGATCGAAGACCGCGACGGCACCGTCTTGGCCCCGCGCCGCGATAACGCTGATTTCCTTGGTGAAGGTGACGAACCCCTCGGCGATGGCGGCGGCGCCTTGCAAGGTGGCGAGGGCCGCCTCGGCTTCGGCAAGGGCTATCACGCGCGCCTGACCCTTGCCATCGTAGCCGAGGCGGCGGGTCTTGAGGATCGCGGGCAGGCCGCTGGCGGCGAGTGCAGCGGCGAGGTCATGGCTGACCGGCGCATAGGGGGCCGTCGCCAGACCCAGATCGCGCAGGAAGGCCTTTTCGATCAAGCGATCCTGACTGATTTCAAGGGCGCGACGATCGGGAAAGAGGGGGGTGGTTGCGGCGATGACATCAAGGGCCTCGGCCGGGATGTTCTCGAACTCGAAGGTGATGACATTGCAGGCCTGCGCGAAGCGCTTGAGCGCGTCGAGATCCGAGTAGTCTGCACAGGTCCATGCGTGGGCGACGTCGGCGGCGGGGGCTGCGCCCGGTTCGTAGATATGGGTCTTGTAGCCAAGCCGCGCGGCGGCCATGGCCAGCATGCGGCCCAATTGCCCGCCGCCGAGAATTCCGACGACGGAGCCTGCCGCCAAAGGCTCACTCATCGCTGGGGACCTCGGGGATCGAGGCGCTCAGATCGGCGCGCCACTGGTCCAGCCGCGCAGCCAGCGCGTCGTCGTTATTGGCAAGGATCGCGGCCGCCATCAGCCCCGCATTGGCGGCACCGGCTGCGCCGATCGCCATGGTGGCCACCGGATAGCCCTTTGGCATCTGAACGATGGAAAACAAGCTGTCGAGCCCGCCCAATGCCTTGGTCTGCACCGGCACACCGATCACCGGCACGCGCGTCTTGGATGCCACCATGCCCGGCAGGTGGGCTGCGCCCCCGGCACCAGCGATGATCACCTTCAACCCGGCCTCCACCGCGCCCTTGCCGAACGCCCAGAGCCGGTCGGGCGTGCGATGGGCCGACACGATGCGCGCCTCATAAGGCACGCCGAGCGCGTCCAGCACCTCGGCCGCTTCGCGCATGGTGGGCCAGTCGGACTGCGAGCCCATGATGATGGCGACCTGAACCATGGCGGCGAATTCCCTTCTTCCCTCAAGGCCGCCACCCTATAGCGGGTCCGCCGGGGGCCTCAAGCGCTGCTGACAGGCTCAGGCGATGATATCGGGGGTCAATTCATCCTCGATCCGGGCGATCTGGTCCTTCAGCTTCAGTTTTTGCGATTTCAACCGCTTGAGCGTCAGTTGATCGGGATTGACCGATTGGTGCAGCGCCGCAATCGCGGCATCCAGATCGCCATGCTGGTGCCTGAGTACCTGCAGCCGGATGCGCAGAACCTCTTCATGGGTCATTTCCGATGGCGCGTTCATGTATGGCTCTCTCCCGTTCCGGCAATCACGATAGCGCGTCTTGTGCGCCACTCCAAGCACGGCGGACTTGCAAGGTTTCCGTCCGGTTCCCATATTCGGTGCAATGGGCTTTGCCGAAAGCGGGAGGCCCTGACACTGCAGATCGCTTGCCCTGAGGATGTGCGCCGATGACGAAGCTGACCCTTGCCTCTCACCCCTATCTGTTGGGGTTCGACCAGTTGGAACGACTGGTGGAGCGCACCGCCAAATCCGGGAACGAGGGCTATCCGCCCTACAATATCGAACAGCGGGGCGAGAATGCCTATCGCATCACGCTGGCCGTTGCAGGCTTTGCGGAGGGGGATCTTGCGATCACGGTCGAGGATCGCCAGCTGGTGATCCGGGGCCGCCAGCGCGACGGTGACGACGCCCGCGTTTTTCTGCACCGCGGGATTGCCACGCGGCAGTTTCAACGCAGTTTCGTGTTGGCGGACGGCGTGGAAGTGGCGGGTGCCGAAATGGAGCATGGCCTCTTGCATGTCGATCTCAACCGCATCCCGCCCGACAGCGTGGTGCAGACCATCCAGATCAAGACCGGCGGCCAGATCAAGACCGCCAGCGAGTCCAAGTCCGCCAGCGAGTCCAAGACTGGCCGATCGTGAACGAAGGGAAAAGCCAATGACCACCGACCAGAAAAAAACCGAGCGTCCTATCGTCTATATTCGCAAGGTAGCGGTTCAGGACTTGCCGCAAGACGTGCAGGACAAGGCGAAGGGTCTGACCTCGCTCTATGCCATCGGGGGCGAGAATGGCGAGCAACTGGCGCTGGTGCGCGACCGCGATCTTGCCTTCGTCGTGGCGCGTCAGAACGATTTCCGCCCCGTCAGCGTGCATTGACCATGAGAGGGCCGCGCGGGGCGGCCCTGCTCCATCCGGCCCCGTTCATTCTGGCGCGGGGCTCCATGTGCCATCCCTGATGGCGGACATGTCGCCTGCCAGTGCCGCCTCCCACTGCGGGCCAAGTTCCCTCACCTTTGCCACGTAAGCCTCGTTTTCATGGGGGGCGACGCCGACCTTGTGGACTTCCGCGATCATCAGCATGGCGCTGGCATCCCGCGCCCGGAAGGCATCGATCATCGCCTGCGCCTGATCCCTCGGCACGCCAAGCGCCTCGAACGCCGAACGCCCGATGCGCAGCGAGCTGTCATAGGTTTCGCGGATGATGTCGCGGCACCCCGCATACCACAGGTCGTAAACGTGGTCGCGGTCAAGTGCGCGGGCGATGACGTGGAGCTTGGGATAGGTCTCGACAGCGTGGCGCACGATCTGGTCGATCCCCTCGCGGTCGTCGATGGCGACGACGAGGATATCGGCTTCGGCGATGCCCGCGGCGTGAAGCAGATCGGCGCGTCGCGCGTCGCCGAAATAGTTCTTCACCCCGAAGCGTTCCATGATCGTCAAGCGGCGGGAATTGTAGTCGATCACCGTCGTTTCATACCCGCCCGCGCGCAGGATGCGGTCGACAAGGCCGCCCATACGGCCCGCCCCCGCGATCAGCACCTTGGTCTTGCCAGGCATCTCGTCGGCCGCCCGCTCCTCGGTCGCGGCATAGCGTGGCGCGATGACGCGGTCGTAAAGGATGAAGAGGGCAGGCGTCAGCAACATCGACAGCGCCACCACCAGCAGCAGCAGATCGGCCAGTGCCTGCGGAAGCACGTTACTGGCGACGGTGAAGGACAAGAGGACAAAGCCGAACTCGCCGGCCTGTGCCAGTCCCAGCGCCATCAGCCACTTGTCCGCGCCCCGGATGCGAAAGACATAGGCGAGCGCGATCAGCACCGCCGTTTTCAGGACCATCAGGCCTAGCGTCATGCCCAGAACCAGCAGCAGGTTCTGCCCCAGCAGCGTGAAGTTCACCCCCGCGCCGACCGTCATGAAGAACAGGCCCAGAAGCAGGCCACGGAAAGGGTCGATGTCCGATTCCAGTTCGTGCCGGTAGGCGGAGTTGGCAAGTACAACGCCCGCCAGAAACGTGCCAAGCGCGGGCGACAGGCCGACCAATGACATCAGCAGCGCGATTCCGATCACCAGCATCAGGGCGGTCGCGGTGAACAGTTCGCGCAGGTTCGCCACCGCGATGAAGCGGAAAATCGGCCCGGTGAGGAACGAGCCGCCGACCACCACCGCGCCGACCGCGCCAAGTGTGACCAGTGCCGTCTGCCAACCGTTCAGGCCCGCCACAAGGCTCATGCCGCTGCCATGGGCCTCGTCCGCGCCGTGGGCCGCCGCCTCGGCCACGCCATGCGCGGCCTCCGGTGCCAGTGCCAGCAATGGCAGGAGGGCCAGCATCGGGATCACGGCAATGTCCTGCGTCAGCAGGACGGAAAAGCTTCCCTGCCCGCCATCGGACTTCAAAAGCCCCTTCTCGCCAAGGGTTTGCAACACGATGGCTGTCGACGACAAAGAGAATACCAGCCCCACCGCAAGCGCCACCTGCCACGTTTGCCCCAGCGCCACGCATACCGCCATCACTGCCATAGCGGTCAGCACAACCTGCCCGCCGCCAAGGCCGATCAACTGCCCGCGCATCTCCCACAGGGCCTTGGGTTGCAGTTCCAGCCCGACCAGAAACAGCATCATCACCACGCCGAACTCGGCGAAATGCTGGATCGAGACGACATCTACCTGCAGCAGCGCCAGGATCGGCGAGATCACGATCCCCGCGATCAGGTAGCCAAGGACCGAGCCAAGGCCGAGGCGCGAGGCGATCGGCACCGCGATCACCCCCGCGATCAGGAAAATGAAGGCGAGGAGGAGGAAATCGGTCATGTCACGGCCCCGGAATTACGCGACATCAGGGAACGCGTTCAGGGCCGGAATGGCAAGGGACCATGGCTTGCCTCCCTTGGTAGGCAGGCTCTCGGGCGGGTTTCACCGCGCCGCTTTGTTCCCTGCATCCATCGGACCCAACCGGCGACGCACAAGGAGATGGCTTCGGGGTATTCCCGTCTCAGCACGCGACGATGACCGGCTCTGTCAGCGACACCCGCACACCCTGCGCGCGCAACCGGGCGATCACATCGGCATGGCGGGTCTCATCGAACGCCTCCATCGACACCTCTCGAAGGTTCGGCAGGTTCAGAAGCGGGCTCAGATCCGGCAGGCCATCGCCATCCAGATGCACCGATTGCAACCCCGGGT
The DNA here is from genome assembly GCA_038324445.1 of Rhodobacterales bacterium. Lineage (GTDB taxonomy): Bacteria > Pseudomonadota > Alphaproteobacteria > Rhodobacterales > Rhodobacteraceae > Gymnodinialimonas. The sequence continues at coordinate 10,043 of JBBQHZ010000056.1, forward strand.
TCCGCCCCAACCCGGACAGGTCCGTCTCCGGTCCGACCCGGCTGATCATCAGCCGACGCAGTTGCGGCATTTCTGCGACGATAGAGAAATCGCGCATGCCCGAGTGGCCGATCACTAGCTCCTGCAGGCTGCGCAGGTCTGCCAGGGGCGCCCAGGACGTCGGCTCGACATCCTGAATGTGCAGCAGCCGAAGGTTCGGGAAGGCGGCAAGCCCGCTCAAATCCCGCACATTGGTATTGCCGATATGCAGTTCGCGCAGCTGCGTCATGGAGGCGATATCACCAAGATCGGCAAAGTTGGTGTTGCCCAACATCAGGGCCGTCACATGGGACAATTCCGCCAGGTCGGCATAGTCCTGCATCTGCGTGTAATCGAGCCCCAACTGCGTGCAGGCGGTTTGAACGCATTCTGCGACCCGTTCGGCCGAGTAGTCGTAATTGAACTCGGAGGTCGTGGGTTGGCACGCTGCCAGCGCGCCGATGGCCGCAAGGGGAAATACGGCGGCAAGGACGAAGTCAGGGTGGGGCAGGCGCATCGTGGGGGTCCTCCGGACGAGGTTGGATCTGAACCGCACGATATGCCGCGTCCACCGACCCGCAAAGGCGGGGTTTCCGCCATCCCGCGGGGCAGATATGCCGTCAGGCAGGAACGTAGGTCAGCCGGATCGCATCCTCGCCGATCAGGTCATGGGCTACCAGCCGAAGGGGGGGACAAGCGCCTGCGAAATAGGGGTTCCCGGTCCCCAGCACGACCGGGCGCAGATACATCTGATATTCGTCGATCAGGCCCAGATCCGTCAGGCTGCGGGCCAGAACCGGACCTGCCACCTCGATCTCACCCTCCATATCCGCCTTCAATCCGCGAACCGCTGCCGCGAGATCTTCATTCAGTTGCATGGCGTTAGGGCCAAGCGACACCGCCGCGTGGGACACCACCCATTTCGGCTGCTTTCGCCACGCCGCCGCATATTCGTGCAATTCCGGCGTCCAATCGGGACGATCTTCGTCCCAATAGCGCATGATCTCATACATGCGGCTGCCATAGAGACTGCCGGTCAGATTGCGCGTCTGTTCGATGAAATGGCGAAACAGTGCGGGGCCAGGGGCGAACCTGTCGTGATCCACATAGCCATCGAGCGACACGTTCATTCCGAACACGATCTTTGCCATGGTCCGAACCTCCCCTCAGCCGCCGTCACGCCACCGGTTGGCTATCGGATAGCGGCGATCCAACCAGAACGCCTTCTGCGTCAGGCGCGCCCCCGGCGCGGATTGAAAGCGCTTGTATTCGCTGAGGTAAATCAGCCGCTCGATCCGGTGCACCCAGTCGCCATCGTAACCCGCTGCAATCACTTCGGCCACGCTCAGGTCGCGGTCGATCAGCATTTCCAGCATCACGTCAAGATCGACATAAGGCGGGAGCGAGTCCTCGTCCTTCTGGTTGTCGCGCAATTCCGCGGTCGGCGGCTTGTCGATGACGCGGGGCGGGATGACCTCTCCCGCGGGCCCCTTCATCCAGTCGCGGTGCGTCCGGTTGCGCCAGCGGCATGTCTCGAACACGCGGGTCTTGTAGAGGTCCTTGATCGGATTATAGCCGCCCGCCATGTCGCCATAGATCGTGGCATAACCCACGGCGACCTCGGATTTATTGCCTGTAGTCAAAAGCATGGAGCCGAACTTGTTGCTGATCGCCATCAGCATGACGCCGCGCAGGCGGGACTGGATGTTTTCCTCGGTCACGTCCGCGTCCAACCCCTCGAACAGCGGCGCGAGCGAGGCCGTGACGGCTTCCCGCGCGGGGGTGATCGGGACGGTGTCGAGCCGGACCCCCAGTCGCTGAGCCACATCGCGCGCGTCCTCAAGCGAGGTCTGCGAGGTGAATCGCGACGGAAGCATCACGCAATGCACGTTCTCCGGCCCGATCGCGTCGGCGGCAATCGTGGCCACGATGGCCGAGTCGACACCCCCCGACAGGCCCAGAACCACCTTTTTGAACCCGGTCTTGCGGAGGTAATCGCCCAAGGCCATCACCATGACGCGGTAATCGGCTTCCCAGTCGTCCGGCAGGCGGGCCTTGTCGCCGTCCTGGGCGACCCACCCGTCGGGACCGCGCTCGAACACCACATGCGCCAGACCGGCCTCGAATTGCGGCATCTGCGCCGCCAGCGCGCCACCCCGGTTGAGGACAAACGATCCGCCGTCGAACACCTGATCGTCCTGCCCGCCCAGAAGGTTCACGTAAGCCGCCGGCAGGCCCGTTTCGATGACGCGGGCGACCACCACCGAATAGCGCAGGTCCATCTTGCCGCGATGATAGGGGGAACCGTTCGGGGTTATCAGGATTTCGGCCCCGGATTCCTGCAATGTCTCGCAGACATCCTCGAACCACGCATCCTCGCAGATTGGAAAGCCGACGCGCACGCCGGCCACGGAAATCGGCCCCTGCGGCGGAGCCGAATGGTAGTAGCGCACTTCGTCGAACACCGCGTAATTGGGCAAGTGGTGCTTGAGCACCGTCGCCGTCACCCGACCACCGTCGCAGATGTAATAGGCGTTGAACGGCTTGTCGCCGCCCCATTTCGGCCCGCCGATACCAAAGGCGGGGCCGTCCGACAGCTCGGCCGCCAACGCCTCGATCACGCGCTGCACATCTTCGGCAAAGGCCTGCTTCATCACCAAGTCCAGCAACTGATAGCCCGTGATGAACATCTCGGGAAAGGCCACGAAATCGCTGCCGACGGCCTTGGCCTCGGCCCAGGCGTCCCGCGCCATCTGCGCGTTGCCGGCAAGATCCCCCAAGGTCGGGTTCAGTTGCGCCATCGTCAGTCTGAAGCGGTCGGCCATCTCTGCCCCTCAGCGGTTCGTTGCTGCCCCGTCATATCACCTACGCGCGCGGGTCCAAGCTCGAAGCCGCCGCCGGTCTCCGTTTAAGACATTGCGCCAAGACCCGGCCTCACCTAGCTTTGCGCCTGAAAACGAACGAACATCTCCGGCTAAAGGGGGCGCACGATGAAATCGGCGATTTGGGGTGCGGCGGCGGCAATCTTGCTGGCGACGTCCGTGGAGGCACAAGACACCGGTGGTACGGCAACCACAGATATCCAGCAGTACGACAATGGCGGGATTTACGAAGGCGAATTCCGCGACGGCGTGCAGCATGGCACCGGCACCTACCGGCTTCCGAACGGGTATGAATATACCGGCGAATGGGTCGATGGAGAGATCCGGGGCCAGGGCCGCGCGCTTTTTCCGGACCAATCCATCTATGTCGGCGCGTTCGAGGCAGGTCGCCCGCAAGGCACCGGAACAATCACCTTCGCCGACGGCTCCACCTATGAAGGCGAATGGGTCGAGGGCCGGATCGAAGGCACCGGGACCGCCAACTATTCCAACGGCGTCAGCTACACCGGCAGTTTCCGCAACGCGCTTCACCACGGAACCGGCGTGATGACCGGCCCGAACGGCTATCGCTACGAGGGGGAGTGGGCCGACGGCGTCAAGGAAGGCACCGGAACGATCACCTATCCGGACGGCGCGACCTATACCGGGCAGTTCGTCGCGGGCGTTCGCTCGGGGACCGGGCGGCTGGAGATGGCGGATGGCGTCATCTACGACGGCGCCTGGGCCGAGGGGCAGATCAACGGCGAAGGCACCCTGACCCAGCCCAACGGCGACGTCTATGTCGGCACGCTGGTCAACGGCCAGAGGCAGGGGCAGGGGCGCGTGACCTATGCCAATGGCGATGTCTATGAGGGCACGTTCGAGGGCGACCGCCGTTCGGGTCAGGGGACGTTCACCGGCACCGATGGCTATGTCTACACTGGCGACTGGGTCGAGGGCCGGATCGAAGGCACAGGCGCCGTGACCTATCCCGATGGCTCGGTCTACACCGGCAACTTCCGCAACGACGTGGCCCATGGCACCGGCACCATCACCTATCCCGATGGGGCCTCCTATGTTGGCGAGTGGGTCGATGGCGTGATCCAGGGCGCGGGTGTGGCGACCTATGCCAACGGGCTGGTCTATGACGGCCAGTTCCTCGACGCGCGCCAGCATGGGCAGGGCACGATGAGCCATCCTGACGGCTACATGTATCAGGGCCAGTGGGAAGACGGCCTTCGCCACGGGCAGGGCCGCGCCACCTATGCCGATGGCACGGTCTACGAGGGCACTTTTGCGGCCGGCCAGCGCGAGGGGCAGGGGACATTGGTGATGCCCGACGGCTTCCGCTACGAGGGCGCGTGGGATGATGGTGAGATCAACGGTCAGGGCACCGCGACCTATTCCAACGGCGATGTCTATGTCGGCACCTTCGTGAATGGCCGCCGTCAAGGGGCGGGCACGATGACCTACGCCACGGGCGAGGTGCTGGAAGGCCAGTGGGACAATGGTTTGCCTGCGGGAGCTGCGGCAAGCGATGTTCCTGCGCCGGCCGAAGCGCCCGATACGGGCGAGGTCGGGCCGGGGGAAGGGGCCGCGGCTGTGCCTGCTGAAACCGATGGCTGAGCGGGCCTGATCGCTCGGCAGAGGTATATGCATCGAGCGACCGCAAAATGCGCCGGCGGCCCGGCAAGGCGGGCCGTTTGCTGAGTATCCTGTCCGGATCATTCTAGGGGCGCCCCATCATTCGTGGCATTCCAGGCTTACATGGCCCTTGGCGGTGACCGCGCGGGCGGACATCGACGCCTGGATGATCGACCGTGCTGTCAGGAGCGTGTTTCTGCAAAGCTGGGCAGATTTGTCGCCATTGAGCGACAAGGCCCATCGACAGGGTGACGCGGTGGAACGGCATGGCCTCTTGAGAGGATTGGGTGCTTGCAAGCCGCCTCGCTTGCGCGAGTGCCTATGTCTGGCGCATCGCGATGCTCTTCCGCCATGCGCCAGTTTCCGCCATCCGACCGCATTACCTTGGAACACTCGCGGCCCTCAGGGGTTTGTTTGTCCCGACACATTGGAAGGAGACGACCCATGGCACTTGATAATCACAGCGCGAACCCCCTCGTCAGTTCCGCAGAAGTAAATGGCACCAACGTCTATGGTACCGACGGCGAAAAGGTCGGCTCGATCGACCACCTGATGATCGACAAGCAGTCCGGCAAGGTCAGCTATGCCGTGATGGGCTTTGGCGGTTTCCTCGGCATGGGAGAGGATCACCATCCGATCCCGTGGGCCAAACTGTCCTACGACACCGCCAAGGACGGCTATGTCACCGACATTTCGCAGGAGCAATTGAAGGGCGCACCTGAGCGCACCGGAGATTGGCATCGCGACCGGACGTGGGAACAGCGCACCCATGATCACTATGCGGTGCCCTACTACTGGATGTGATCCGTCCCACCCGCACCCTGTCCCCGGTCATCGGGGGCAGGGCCTTCCTTTGCCGCGATGGGGTCAGGCCGTGATCAGCCCCAGGCTTTCAAGCTTCAGCAATACCTGCTGCGCGCAATAATCGACATCCATCCCCTCGGTATCTACCACCAGCTCGGCCGCAGTCGGTGCCTCGTAAGGGTCCGAGATACCGGTGAATTCCTTGATCTTCCCCTCCCGCGCCAGCTTGTAGAGGCCCTTGCGGTCGCGCTTTTCACATTCCTCCAGGCTGGTCGCCACATGCACCTCGATGAAGGCCCCGAAAGCCTCGATCATCTCGCGGACGGCGCGGCGCGTTGCCGTATACGGCGCGATGGGCGCGCAGATGGCGATGCCGCCGTTCTTGGTGATCTCGGAGGCGACATAGCCGATGCGGCGGATGTTGATATCGCGGTGCTCCTTGCTGAACCCGAGCTCACTCGACAGATGCTTGCGCACCACGTCGCCGTCCAGCAACGTCACTGGACGCCCGCCTTGCTCCATCAACTTGACCATGATTGCGTTGGCGATGGTCGATTTGCCGGAACCGGACAACCCGGTGAAGAACACCGTGAAGCCCTGGTTCGAGCGCGGCGGCGAGGTGCGGCGGAGTTCCTTGACCACTTCTGGGAACGAGAACCATTCCGGAATGTCTAGGCCTTCACGCAACCGGCGGCGCAACTCGGTGCCGGAAATATCCAGCACGGTGTCGCCCTCGGGCACCTCGTTGGCAGGATAATACTGCGCCTTTTCCTGCACATAGACCATGTGCTTGAAATCGACCATTTCCAGTCCGATCTCGGCCTCATTCTCCTTGAACAGGACCTGCGCGTCATAGGGGCCGTAGAAATCCTGCCCCGCGCTGTTCTTGCCGGGTCCGGCATGGTCGCGGCCGACGATGAAATGCGTGCAGCCGTGGTTCTTGCGGATCAGGCCATGCCACACGGCCTCGCGCGGGCCGGCCATGCGCATGGCAAGGTTCAGGAGCGACATGGTCGTGGTGGCCGCCGGATATTTGTCCAGCACCGCTTCGTAGCAGCGGACGCGGGTGAAATGGTCGACGTCGCCCGGTTTGGTCATGCCGACCACGGGGTGGATCAGCAGGTTTGCCTGTGCCTCTTTCGCCGCACGGAACGTCAGTTCCTGATGGGCGCGGTGGAGGGGATTGCGGGTCTGGAAAGCCACGATACGGCGCCAACCCAGTTTGCGGAAGAACGCGCGCAATTCGTTGGGCGTGTCGCGCCGGGCGCGGAAATCGTAATGCACCGGCTGCTGGATGCCGGTGATGGCCCCACCCAGATAGATCGGACCCGCGACATTGTGCAGGTAGTTCACCGCCGGGTGCGCCAGATCGTCGGCCCCATAGACCTTCACCGCCTCGCGCGCCTTGTCGGGCGAGAATTTGTCCGAGATCGACAGAATGGCGAGGATCACCCCTTCCGCATCGCGGAGCGCAATGTCCTGCCCCTCTTCGACCTTGGCGGCAAACGCCTCGGACACGTCCAGCGTGATGGGCATCGGCCAGAGCGCGCCGTCGGCCAGCCGCATGTTCTCGACCACGCCTTCGTAATCGTCCTTGCCCATGAAGCCCTTGAGCGGGTTGAAGCCGCCATTCATCAACAGTTCCAGATCGCAGACCTGACGCGCGGTCAGATCCCAGGACGGCAGCTCGGCTGCCTCCAGCTTCAGTTTCTGGGCGCTTTCGTAGGAGACATAGAGTTCGGGCACCGGGGCCAGGTGGCTTTGCATCGTGGTATTCCTGTGTTTCTGGGGGCTGAGTTGGGCGCTGGTGCCGGTGAGTTCGGCATGGAGCGCGTTGTATTCGTTGAGTTTACGGGCGAGGAAGGTGTCCACCAGCCGCGCCTTCTCAGCCGCGCCACGCGGTGTCAGCGCATAGGCGAAGCGGTGGCGGCGGTCTGGTCCCTTGCGGTCACCGACACGCACCAACCCGGCGGCCGCGACACTGCGCAGTAGCGCATTGAGCCGCCCGAGGCTGACATTCAGCGCTTCGGCGGTTTCGCGCTGCGGCGCGTCGGGGGCGGCATCCAGCTGCCGCAGCAAGCGGAACAGCATGTCGTCATCGGGAAGGGACAGGGTGGCGGGGGGCATGGGGACGTGACTTGAGGATGTGTTCAACTCTGAACGCATCGCACATCACATCCCTCCTGTGAAGGGGTTCGTTCAAAGTTGAACAAACTGTCGCCTGTAGGTCACAAGTGGCGGGCCGCCCGCAACCGGATCAGCCCGGGCGCCGTCACTCCGCCGCGTCGACCGGCGCGGCATAGACGCCGGCTTCCGCCACATCCTCGCCTTCCTGCTCGGCAAGGAACTTCTCGGCATCGAGCGCCGCCATGCAACCCATGCCCGCGCTCGTCACCGCCTGGCGATAGACATGGTCGGTCAGATCGCCCGCCGCGAAAACGCCGGGGATGGAGGTGCGCGTGCTGCCCTCCATCACTTTGACGTAGCCGCCATTGTGCATTTCCAACTGGTCCTTCACCAACTCGGTCGCGGGCGCGTGGCCGATGGCGACGAAGAAGCCCTTGCAGGGAATTTCGGTGATTTCGCCGGTCTTCACGTTTCTCGCGCGCACACCCTCGACCCCGCGCGGTGCGTGGGCGCCCACGACCTCGGCAATCTCGTTGTTCCACAAGACCGCGACCTTGGGGTTCTTGAACAGGCGATCCTGCATGATCTTTTCGGCGCGCAGACTGTCGCGGCGGTGGATCAGCGTCACCTTGCTGGCGAAATTGGTCAGGAACAGCGCCTCTTCCACTGCCGTGTTGCCGCCGCCGACGACCACGATCTCCTGCCCGCGATAGAAGAACCCGTCGCAGGTGGCGCAGGCGCTGACGCCGAAACCCTTGAAATGCTCCTCACTCGGCAACCCCAGCCACTTGGCCTGCGCGCCGGTCGCAAGGATCAGCGCATCGGCCGTATAGGTCGTGCCGCTGTCGCCCACCGCCACGAATGGCCGCTTCGAGAGGTCGAGGGACATGACGTGATCGCTGATGATCTCGGTTCCCATTTCCTTGGCGTGATGCTCCATCCGCACCATCAAGTCGGGTCCCATGACCGAGGCATCGCCGGGCCAATTCTCGACATCCGTAGTGATTGTCAACTGACCGCCGGGCTGGATGCCCTGCAGCAGGATCGGCTGCACCATCGCGCGGCTGGCATAGATGGCAGCGGTATAGCCGGCGGGGCCAGAGCCGATGATCAGCAGGCGGGTGTGGCGTTTGGGGGTCATGGATGGGGCTCGCGGCGGCAGGGAATACGGTCCGAACGCATATATCCAGCCCGAGGCCCCGATGTAACCCCGCAAAGCCATGCGTCACCGCCATGTGAGGTATTCCATTTCTTGCGCAGGCGTGAAAGAAAGTTGCGCGAACGCGATGCCGCGCGGTTTTTCCGAAAACGGCACCAAGGGGATGATGCGATGCAGCAGGCCAAACTCGATCCGATCGACCGAAAGATTTTGGCGGAGCTGCAAGATGATGGCCGCATGACAAATGTGGAGCTGGCCAAGCGCGTCGGCATTTCCGCCCCTCCGTGCCTGCGCCGGGTGCGCACCTTGGAAGAAGCGGGATTCATCAAGGGCTATCACGCCGATGTCGATGCGCGCCAACTGGGGTTCGAAGTGCAGGTGTTCGCCATGGTAGGTCTTGTCTCACAAGCCGAAGCCGACCTGGTCGCATTCGAGAACCGCTGCCGCAATTGGCCGCTGGTGCGCGAATGCCACATGCTCAACGGGGAGATCGATTTCATCCTCAAATGCGTCGCACCCGACCTGTCTTCGTTCCAGTCCTTCCTGACAGGTCAGCTGACATCCGCCCCCAACGTGGCGTCGGTGCGCACCTCGCTGGTGATCCGGGGCGCCAAGGATGCACCCGGCGTGCCGTTCGACGTGATGGAACACCGGCTGGCCCAAAGCGCCTGAGCGCCGGTGACGCCGCTCGATCTGACAGCCATGTACCGGCAGGGGATGGCCCACCAACAGGCGGGCCGCTTGGCTGACGCCGTGGCGGTCTACCGCCGGATCCTTGCCGTCAATCCGACCGTCCCCGAGGTTCTGTTCCAGCTTGGCCGATGTCTGTCCGACACCGACCGCGACGCAGCCGAGGTGGCCTTTCGCGCCGCGCTGAAGGGAAAGCCGCAGGAACCCGCGATCTGGCAGGGGCTGCACTCGATCCTCGGTGGCCCTGCGCGCACCCGCCTTGAAAAGGACGCCGCCAAAGCCGGTATCCCCATCGGGTCCGAGGCCGAGACGTTTCCCATCATGGCCGCCCTGTCGAAGGGCGAGGCGGATCGGACCGAGGCCGCCGCCCTGCGCCTGACCAAACTGGCCCCCGCCGCGTTCTGGCCCGCCTTCGCGCTGGGGCAGGTGCGCCTTGCCATGGGCAAGCAGGCAGTCGCGCCCTTGGAGGTCGCGCACTCCCGCGACCCCGCTCATCCTGGCGCGCGGCTGGCCCTGGCGCGTGCCTACCTAACGGTCAACAGGCCTTCCGCGGCCGAGGCCTTGCTGACCGGCCCCGATGCGGCCTCCGATGGCCTGACGCTGGCGCGGATTTACCGCGATACGGCCCGGCCCGAGGCGGCGGTGTCCCTGCTGCAAAGCCTCAAGGGCCCGCGCGCCCTGGCGGAACTGGCGATTGCGCTGGCCCAGACGGGTCAGGGCTCCAAGGCGCTGGCGACGGCCACCCGTGCCATCGACAATGGGGCGTCCCCCGACCTGCTGCGCGCCACCGCTGTCGCAGCGGAGGAGGCGGGCGATATCGCGGGCGCCGAGGCGATGCTGGACGCGGCCCTTGCCCGGACGCAAACCGCGCCGCTGCTGACCCACCGCGCGCAACTCGACCAGTCGGCGGGGCATTTCGCGCAAGCCGAAGCGCGACTGATGCAGGCCATCGACGCCGCCCCCGGCTATGGCGAGGCTTTCCGTGCCTATATGAACGGGCGCAAGATCACCGCCGACGATCCTCTTCTGCCCCGCTTGGACGCAGCGCTTGCGCGCCCCGACGTGGCGGCGCCCGACCGTGCCGCGCTGCATTTCGCCGCCGCCAAGGCGCGCGGCGATCTGGGGAACCATGCCGCCGTCTTTCCGCATCTGGATACTGCCAACCGCCTGATTGCCAACGCCTATCCCTACAGCTTCGATGCCGATCTGGCCGAGGCGCGCGCACTGGTGGCCGATTGGCAGAAGCTGAAGGACATCGACGCGCGGGGGCCCGCAGACAAGGTTCTCTTTGTTACCGGCCTTCCGCGATCGGGGACCACATTGATCGAAACCATTCTTGCAGCGCATCCGCAGGTTGCGGCAGGCGGCGAGATGCCGTTTCTCGGCCGCGCCCTGTCGCCGGTGCTGGAGGCGTTGCGGCACGGGACGACCACAACCGCGATGCTGGCAGACGCCGGCACGCGCTACCTTGCGTGCGCGCGTCGCCGCGCAGGCCCGCTGATTCCCACCGACAAGGCGATCTCGACGTTTTCGCGTATCGGGCACGCCGCCCGCGCGCTGCCCGGTGCGCGCTTCGTTCTGGTCAAGCGCGATCCGCGCGATATCGCCCTGTCGCTCTACCGCAACATGTTCGCCGAGGGGATGCACCGCTATGCCAATGACCTCACGGCGATGGGCCGGTATATTCGCCTGCATGACGCGATCACCGACTTCTGGTGCGCGGCGCTGCCCGATCGAGTGCATGTGGTGGAATACGAGGCGCTGACTGCCGACCCGGAGCGTCAGATCCGCGCGCTTCTGGAAGCGGTCGATCTGCCGTTCGACGCCGCTTGCCTGGCGCCCGAGCAATCCGGCCGCCGCATCCAGACGCTGAGTTTCGCGCAGGCCCGCCAGCCCATCGGTCGCAGCGCCGTCGACGGGTGGCGGCGTTACGAGGCCGAATTGGCCCCCCTGATCGCCGCGCTGGACATGACTGTTGATCTTGCGCCGCCGCCCGCTTCGGGCGCACGCGACTAGCCCTTGGGGGAGTTGTTCGGGCTGCGGCCGATGAGTGCGTCCCACTGAGGGATTGCTCATCATCACGTCGGTAAACCGCACCCTGCAGACACACGAAAGGCGGCCATTCTGGCCGCCTTGTGCAAGCATTCGTGTTTTGGTGCCTCGGTATCTTTGTCCGAGGGCTTCCGCCTATTCGGCGGCCGTAAGCTGTCGCGGCTTCTCCGCGCGCCGCACTACGCGCAATTTGCGCGACCACGGCATGTCGATCTGCTCCTTCTTCGCTTCAATCAGGACCGTTTTCATCCAGCGACGCGTTTTCATTTGCCTGTTCCCTTAGCCGATTGCTGTCTTTCGTTGCAGTCAATCTGGCGTCGGTTTCAGGCAGTCTTGGGGCAAATTTGCTAAACTGCGGTAAATCATCTGGGCCATTTTGCGGCAACAACCCGGACGGGATCGGCTTGTTTCGTTAGAGTTTACCGAAAACTTGCGGCGAATTGTGCCCATCGCGCGGCCACGACTGCCGCGATTGTGTCCAATTCCGTGTCAATCACCCCGACTAGAGGCGAATCACCGCGATCAGGCGACCATAATCGGCCTCGCCCAGATGTGTCGACCGCCGGTAGGAATAGAACCGCGCGGGGTCGGCATAGGTGCAATGGCCGGTCCAATCCGCCTGGCCCACGCCCGCCGCCCGCAGGCGCGCAACGCCGTAACCGACCAGGTCGAACTGGTATTTCCCGACCGCGCCATTGGCGAAGAAGCGTGCGTTGTCCCGATCCTCGTCAACGAAACGTTCCAGAAACTCCTGTCCCACTTCGTAATTTGGCTGGCTGATCGAGGGCCCGATGACGGCAGCAATCCGCGACCGATCTGCGCCAAGCCGCTCCATCGCCTCGATCGTTGCCTCCAGCACGCCGTCGAGCGCCCCGCGCCAGCCCGCATGGGCGGCCCCGACCACGCCGGCCGCGCGGTCCGCAAACAGCACCGGTTGGCAATCGGCGGTCAGCACGCTCAGCGCGATGCCCGGCACGTCCGTCACCAGCGCATCGGCGCGCGGACGCCCGGAACCCGGTTCTGTCACCACCACGACATCGGGGGAATGCACCTGATGCACGCCCACAAGGGCGGCATTGTCCACGCCCATCGCATCTGCCAC
>JBBQHZ010000057.1:0-22461 GCA_038324445.1 Rhodobacterales bacterium
TGTTGTCTTGCCCGCGCCATTGCCGCCCAGAAGTGCTGTGATCCCGCCCTTCGGCACCTTCAGCGAGACACCCTTCAGGACAAGGATGACGTGGTTGTAGATCACCTCGACATTGGTGACCTCCAGCAACGTCTCCGCAGCCCCGTCAGTCCCCCGACCAGTCCCATTCCCGGTCCCTGTCCCCTGATCCAACATGCCCGCCTCCTCTGCTTGCGGGTCGCGCGCCTGAAAAGCACGCACCCCTTGCCCATTCATCTAGGCAAAAAAACTCGAATTCCGGCGGCGGCAACCCGCGCCGCCGCCGGAGATATCACACGGTCACATCAGCTTTCGCCGCACTGCGGTTCGATGCTGGCCTCGGCGGCGTATTGCGCCGAATCCTCCAGCACCAAGGGCTGAATGACGGCATCGTCGGGCGCGATGAAGTCGGTCAGGGTGACCCACTGCTCCCCATCCCACTGCTGCATGATCGCCATGCCGGTGCCGCCATGATCCTCGCAGGTGACGGTGAATTCCGGCCCGATGCCGGGCATGCCAGCCGCTTCCATGGTCTCGTTGGTGATGACGAGCGATTCCATCGCGTCGCGCATCATGGCGGCGTCGATCTGCGCCACGCCGTTCATCTCCTGCGCCAGCTCCGCCGCTTCTGCCGCCAGGAAGGCCGCATACATGCCACGGGTATAGAGCACGGAGCCAAGGTTGGTGCCGTCACCCGCCGCCAGACCCGCATCGATCACCAGCGTCTGGATCTCGTCGAACACCGGCATGTCGCCCAGACGGTTCATGTTGAGCGAGCGATAGCCCGCCGCATCCGCCCCCACCGAGGTCACGTCATGTTCCGCCCCGGCCCACCAGTTGCCGATGAAGTTCTCCATCGGGTAGCGGATGTTGACGGCTTCCTGAACCGCGACCTGATTCATCACGCCCCAGCCCCACATCACGACATAATCGGGCTGTTCGCGGCGGATCTGAAGCCACTGGTTGCCCTGTTCCTGTCCGGGATGGTCCACCGGCAACTCGCTCAGAGTGAAGCCATATTGTTCCGCCAGCGTCTGCAGCGTGCGGATCGGCTCCCGCCCATAGGCCGAGTTGTGGTAGAGCAGCGCGATGGTCTTGCCTTCCAGCGAACCGCCGTTCTCCTCCAGCAGGATGTTGATGATCACGCTGGCCGCATCCCAGTAGTTGGCGGGATAGTTGAACGTGTGGCTGAACACGTCGCCATTAGCGGCAGAGGTGCGGCCATAGCCCATCGTGTGCATCGGGATGCCGTCCGCCGTGGTGCGCGGGATCAGCTGATAGGTGATGCCGGTCGACAGCGGCTGATACACCAGCGCACCCGAGCCTCGGGTGCTCTCGTAGCATTCCACGCCGCGTTCGGTATCATAGGCGGTTTCGCATTCCGGCACGGCGGTCATCACGCCGCCGATGCCGCCATCGCGCACGTTGAGCAGCGTGAAGTAATCGGCATAGCCGTCCGCAAACGGGATCCCGCCCGCCGCATAGGCACCGGTCCGGTAACTCAGGCTTGGGAACACGAGCTCCGCCATCGCGGGCCCTGCCGCAACCGCAGCGCCGAGGGTCAGTGTAAGCAGTTTCTTCATCGAGTTTTTCCTCCCATGGAAATTATCCGATTTGCAGCACCCGGACCTTCCGTCCGGTCTTTCGCGACCCGTCCCCCTTCAATGGGGGAAGGGCCACAATCTCAGTTTCTCTTTCATCAGCGCCCAAAGCCGCGCGAGGCCGTGGGGCTCGACGATCAGGAAGAACATGATCAGTCCCCCCACGATCACGAACTGGAAATGCGTCGACAGCGCAGTGTCGAGGCCAAGGCCGTCGACCAGCAGCACCTTGAGGACCACCGGCAGCAGCACCATGAACGCCGCACCCGCAAAGCTGCCGAAGATCGACCCAAGGCCGCCGATGATGATCATGAACAGAACCAGGAACGATTTCTGGATGCCGTAGGAGGCGCCCACCTCGACCGCGCCGAGATAGACGGTGAACAACAGCGCGCCCGAGATGCCGACATAGAAGCTCGACACGGCGAAGGCCGTGAGCTTCGCCTTCAGCGGGTTCACCCCGATGATCTCGGCGGCAATATCCATGTCGCGGATCGCCATCCATTGCCGCCCGACGCTGCCCCGCGTCAGGTTGCGCGCGACCCAGGCCAGCACGAACACGAAGATGAAGCAGAACAGGTATTTCGCCCAGGATTCCGCATTTGGCCCGGTGACAGCGATGTTGGTGAAGTAGAAGAAGTCCCGCTCGGGCGCAGATATCTGGCCGGAGGCCGAGTTGTTGTAGAACCACGGCACCTTGTTGAAGAGCCACACCAGAAAGAACTGCGCCGCCAGCGTCGCCACCGCGAGGTAAAATCCCTTGATCCGCAGCGACGGCAAGCCGAACGCGACGCCCACCATCGCCGTCATGAACCCCGACAAGAGCGTGATCGAGATCATGTCGAGCCCCGGAAACGCCGTCATCAGCTTGTAGGACGTGAACGCCCCTACCGCCATGAACCCGCCGGTGCCAAGGCTGACCTGCCCGCACTAGCCGGTCAGGATGTTCAACCCGATCGCCGCAATCGCATAGATCAGGAACGGGATCAGGATCGAGTTGGCGAGGTAATCGTTGATCACCAGCGGGATCACCACCGCGCCGATGAACAGCACGAAGTAATAGCGATACCGGTCGAACAGGATCGGGAACGTCTGACCGTCCGCCGCATAGGTTGTCTTGAAATCGCCGGCTTCACGGTAGAACATGGCCGATCCTTTCCCGTAGGGCGGGGTTCACCCCGCCATTTGCGCGGCGGCGGGGTGAACCCCGCCCTACGGCGCAATCGCCCCCATGGCTCCGCCCTCTGAGGCGGCGAAACGCGCCACCGGAACGTTTTCGCGCAGTCACCTCAAACCCGCTCAATGATCTTCTCCCCGAACAGGCCCTGCGGGCGGAACACCAGAAACACCAGCGCCAGCACATAGGCGAACCAGTTCTCCGTCGCGCCGCCGATCAGCGGACCGATGGAGAATTCGAACAGCGCCTCGCCGACACCGATGATGAGCCCGCCGATGATCGCGCCGGGGATCGAGGTGAAGCCGCCCAGCATCAGCACCGGCAGCGCCTTCAGCGCGATCAGCGACAGGGAGAACTGGACGCCCGATTTCGACCCCCACATCACGCCCGCCACCAGTGCCACGATGCCCGCCAGCGACCAGACCAGCACCCACACATAGTTGAGCGAGATGCCCACGCTTAGCGCCGCCTGATGGTCGTCGGCCACCGCCCGCATCGCGCGGCCGTTCTTGGTGTATTGCGAATAGGCGATCAGCCCCATCACCAGCAGCGCCGCGATGATCGAGGCCGCGATATCCAGATTGTCGATGAAGAAGCCGTAGCCGAACATATCGAACGTGGTCACGTCGAGCCAGTCGTTGATCCCCTGCGGCAAGCCCACATCCATGTTGCGGATCTCGGACCCCCACATCAGGTCGCTGATCCCTTCAAGGAAATAGGCCAGGCCGATCGTAGCCATGAACAGGATGATCGGCTCCTGCCCGACCAGATGCCGGAACACGAACCGCTGCACGAGGTAGGCGAACCCGATCATCACCAATACCGTCAGCAAGATCGCCAGCAGCGCCGGCACTTCCCACCCGAAATGGTGCAGATCGGTCCCGAAGATGGCGTTGATCAGGTGGCTGAACGGCACCCGCCCCTCCTGTATCCCCACCAGCGTCATGGCGGCAAACAGCGCCATGACGCCCTGCGCATAGTTGAAGATGCCGCTCGCCTTGAAGATCAGCACGAAGCCCAGCGCGACGAGGGCATACATCACACCCGTCATCAGCCCGTTGAGGGTGACTTCCATCGCGAAGATCAGTTGGTCAGGCATCGGCGGTAACCTCCGGCTTGGCCGGGCATCGCGCTCCGACCCGTGTAGTTACGGAAAAACGACAGGTTCCATACAGGTTGAGGGGGCGGATCTCAGTCATGGGCGACCCCCAGATAGGCGTCGATGACTTCCTGATTGTTGCGCACCTCGTCGGGTGTGCCGTCGCCGATCTTCTTGCCGTAATCCATCACGACGACACGGTCGGACAGGTCCATGACCACGCCCATATCGTGCTCGATCAGCACGATGGTCGTGCCGAATTCGTCGTTCACGTCGAGGATGAAGCGGCTCATGTCCTCTTTCTCCTCGACGTTCATGCCCGCCATCGGCTCGTCCAGCAGCAGGATCTTAGGCTCGGCCGCCAGCGCGCGGGCCAGTTCCACGCGCTTCTTCAGCCCGTAGGGCAGCCGCCCCACCGGCGTCTTGCGGATCGCCTGAATCTCCAGGAAATCAATCACTTCCTCGGCCTTGGCGCGGTTCGCGATCTCTTCGCGCTGCGCGCCGCCCCACCACAGCGCCTGAGAGAAAAAGCCAGCCCGCATGTGGTTCAACCGCCCGGTCATGACGTTGTCGAGCACGGTCATCCCCTCGAACAGGGCGATGTTCTGAAACGTCCGCGCGATGCCCTGTCGGGCAACCTGAAACGGCCTCATCGGCGGACGTCTGGTGCCGCGAAAAAGCACCTCGCCCTCCTGCGGATGATAGAAGCCACTGATAACATTGAGCATCGAGGATTTGCCCGCACCGTTCGGCCCGATGATCGCGCGGATCTCGCCCTCACGCACATCGAAGGAAATATCCTTGATCGCTTCCACCCCGCCGAAACGCAGGGTGATGTTGCGCATCTCCATCACCACAGGCCCGATCTGGCGACCGTCGGCGGTGGTGTAACCCTCTGCTGCCGCGGCCGTCATTCCGCCGCCATCCGGGCTGTATCAACCGGCACCACCGCCGCATCGCGGATCTGCAGCGTGGCCGAAATCTTGCCCTTGCGCCCGTCCTCGTAGGTCACTTCCGTTTCGGTATATTGCTCGGTCTTGTCGGAATAGAGCGCCTCCAGAAGGTCGGCGAATTTCTCCTCGATGATGCGGCGGCGCACCTTGCGGGTGCGCGTCATCTCGCCATCGTCGGCGTCGAGTTCCTTGTGCAGCACCAGAAACCGCGCGATCTGGCAATGAGACAGGATCGGGTCTTCTGCGACGGAGCGGTTCACCGCCTCGACATGGCCTTGCAGGGAGGCCAGCACCTGCGGATGGCTTGCCAGTTCTTGATAGGAGCCATAGGCGATGTTGTTGCGCTCGGCCCAGTTGCCCACCGCGCTGAGATCGATGTTGAGGAACGCGGTGCAATAGGGGCGGGCGTTGCCGAACACGACGGCCTCCAGAATATCGGGATAGAACTTCAGCTTGTTCTCCACGTATTTTGGCGCGAAGAGGCCGCCAGAGGCGGTCTTGCCGACATCCTTGGCGCGGTCGAGAATGCGCAGATGCCCCGTGTCCGGCTCGATGAAGCCCGCGTCGCCGGTGGCGACCCAGCCCTCCGCGTCCTTGGTCGACGCCGTGCTTTCAGGGTTCTTGAAATACTCCACAAACGTGCCGGGCGAGCGGTAGAACACCTCGCCATTGTCGCCGATCCGCAACTCTACCCCCGGCGAGGGCACGCCGACCGTGTCGGGCCGCACCTCGTTGTCGGGCTGCTGGGTAATGAACACCGACGCCTCGGTCTGGCCGTAGAGTTGCTTCAGGTTGATGCCCAACGCGCGGTAGAAATCGAAGATTTCCGGGCCGATCGCCTCGCCCGCCGTGTAGCCGACGCGCACGCGGCTCATTCCCAACGTGTTCTTGAGCGGTCCGATCACCACCGCGTTGTCGAACGCATAGGCCAGCCGCTCCCCCAAGGTCACGGCCTTGCCGTCGAGCATCTTCGGTCCCGTCACCTTGGCCCGCGCCATGGCCCGGTCGAACAGGTGCTTCTTGAAGCGGCTCGCGTCCTCCATGCGGATCATCACCGAGGTCAGCAATGTCTCGAACACGCGCGGCGGGGCGAAGAAATAGGTCGGCCCGATCTCGCGCAGGTCGGTCATCATCGTCTCGGCCGATTCGGGGCAGTTCACGCAGAAGCCGGACCAATAGGCCTGCCCGATGGAGAAGATGAAATCGCCGACCCAGGCCATCGGCAGGTAGGCCAGCACCTCGTCCTCCTTGCGCAGGCCGTCGAATTCCGACGAGGCGCGCGAGGTTTCGATGATGTTGCGGTTCGACAGGACAACGCCCTTCGGCTTGCCTGTCGTCCCCGACGTGTAGAGCATCACGCAGGTGCTGTCGTATGTCAGCGCCGCTTCGCGCGCCGCCAACTCATCCGCCAACCGCTGGCGCGATGCCCCTCCCCTGGCCTGCACATCGGCCAGCGCATGCAGCTTGGCGTGATCGTATTTCCGCATTCCCCGCGCTTCGAGATAGAGGATATGCTCGATCCCCGGCAGCGTTTCCTGCGCCTCGATCACCTTGTCGACCTGCTCCTGATCGCCTGCCACAACGAACCGCGCGCCGCAATGGTCCAGCACGAAGGTCATCTCTTCCGACACCGCGTCCTGATAGAGCGGCACCGGCACCCCACCTGCCATCTCGACCGCCACCATGGACCAGTAGAGCGCCGGCCGGTTGCGCCCGATGATCGCGACGTAATCGCCCCGGTTCAGGCCCAGATCGAGGAGGCCGAGCGCCATTTCCTCGATCTCGCCCAGCGTTTCGGACCAGGTCCAACTTTGCCAGATCCCGAACTCTTTCTCGCGGTAGGCGTCGCGGTCCCCGAACTGGGCCGCGTTGCGCCGAAGCAATGCCGGCATGGATTGAGGCGCGCCCTCGGGCGGTGTGATGTCGGCCAATAGATCCTCCCTTTCGCCGGTTCTCCCTCCGGCGGCACGGTCGCTCCCCTGCTTGCGGGGGCATCTGTCCGATGGACGCAGCGTGCCACACAAGCCTAGCCGGTCAAGCCTTACGTGACTTTGTCCCAATCCTTTCCAATTGTAACAACCTGCCGCCCGGCCTTGGCGCAGGGGTTCGGGCGCGGTAGCCATAGGCAGGGGGAACAAGCCCATGGTCCGCGAACGCAAGACCGACAACTTTACCCGCGCAGGCCTGAACCTGATCCAGCAGGCCCTGTCGATCTATGACGCCGATCTGCGGCTGGCCGTCTGCAACCGCCCGTTTCAGGAAATGTTCGGCCTGCCCGAACATCTGGTGACGCCCGGCGCGACGTTCGACGACACGATCCGTTTCCTCGTGACTTCCGGCGAATATGGCGTGGTCGAGGATCTGGAAGGCTTCGTGCAGATCCGCGTGGAGCAGGCCCGCGCCTTCGTGCCCCATTACATGGAGCGCACCCGCGCCAACGGCAGAACGATCTCGGTCGAGGGGTCGCCCCTGCCGGAAGGCGGATGGGTCACGGTCTATACCGACATCACGTCAGTCAAGCGGCAGGAGGCGTTGCTGCGCGCCCGGTCCGCCGAACTGTCCGACCAGCTGCTGACCCATGCCGAGGAACTCGCGCTGACCAACCGGCGGCTGGCCGCCACCATCGGCCAGTTGCAGGAAGCCAAGGCCGAGTTGACCGAGATGGAGGCGCGCACCCGTCTCGTTACCGAAATGACCCCTGCCCATATCGCCCATCTGGATGAAGAGGGCGTCTATACCTTCACCAACCGCCGCCTGTCGGCGCTGTTGCCGGGCCGTCAAAGCGCCATCGTGGGCCTCAGCTTCGAAGAGGCGCTTGGCGAGGATACCGCCGCGATGCTGCGTCCGACGCTCGATCGCGCGGCGGCGGGCGATGGCGCGGTGCTGGAGTTCACCGAACCCGTCACGGGCCGCCGCATCCGCACCGCGTTCACCCCCGATCCGACGACGAAGGGCGCGGTTTACCTGTTGTCGACCGACGTGACGGAGGAGGCGCAGGCGCGCACCGCGCTGGCGCAGACCCACAAGCGCGAATTGGCGGCGCAGCTGACCTCGGGCCTTGCCCATGATTTCGCCAATCTGTTGACGATCATCCTTGGCCTGCAGGCCCGGCTGGAAAAGATGCCGCTGCCCCTTGGCGCGCACGAGTTGACCGGCGCCACCCGCATGGCGGTACGGCGCGGCGGGCTGTTGCTGGACAAGATCGCCGGCATGAGCGGCAAGCGAGAGGTGCAGACAGCCCCGGTTGTACTGCAGGATTTCCTGACGTCCTTCGCGCCCTTGGCGCAGGCGGCCCTGCCGGAAGGCATCGCCCTGTCGATGCGGTGCGAGGTGGCGGCACCCGCGCTGATGCTGGATGCGGGATCGTTGCAGGACAGTTTGCTGAACCTTGTGCTGAACGCGCGCGATGCCATCGGAAGTGCGCCCGGTCAGATCTCGATCAGCCTGCGTGACGTCAAGGAGACGTGGCTGGAAATCACAGTCGACGATAGCGGCGCGGGCTTCACCGATGCGGCGCTTGGCAGTGCGCTGCAACCGTTCTTCACCACCAAGGGCGACGCCGGATCGGGCCTTGGGCTGACGATGGTCTATGATCTGGTCAAGATGGCGGGCGGCACCCTGCGTCTTGGCAACATCGCCACCGGCGCGCGCGTCTCGCTCCGGCTGCCGCTGCGCCCCGCCAGCGCCGAGGCGCGGCCGCGCCTGATCCTGCTGGTCGACGACATGGCCGACCTGCGCGCGCAGGTGCGC
Organism: Rhodobacterales bacterium; assembly: GCA_038324445.1. Classification (GTDB taxonomy): domain Bacteria; phylum Pseudomonadota; class Alphaproteobacteria; order Rhodobacterales; family Rhodobacteraceae; genus Gymnodinialimonas. Next base: position 8,599 of record JBBQHZ010000057.1, read on the forward strand.
GACCAGCTGACCGATCTGGGCCATCAGGTGATCGAGGCTGCCACCGCTGAGGAAGCCGCCGCCTTGGCCGACCTGCCCGGCCTTGACTGGGTGCTGTCAGATATCCGGCTTGGCGGCACTGACGGGGTTGCCCTGCTGTCGCAGATCGCCGTCAGGCACCCATCGCTGAACCTTGCGCTGATGACGTCGCTGCCGCCCGACGATCCCCGACGGAGCGAGGGCGCGGGGCGCTGGCCCGTCCTGCCGAAACCCGTCCGGGCGGGCGACCTGCATCGCCTGCTGGCAGTGGAGCGCGCCGCATGACCGCGCCGTTGATCGCGATCCTCGACGACGAACCGCAGATCCGCGCGCTGCTGTCGGAGGCCCTGCAGGATGCCGGGTTCCGCACCGCGACCTACGCCCGTGCGACGGAGTTCGAGGCCGCGCTGCGCCGCACCACCCCCGATGTCTGCCTTGTCGATCTGGGCCTGCCGGACCGCGACGGGTTGGCCGTGGTTCACCGCCTTGCGCTTGAATCCGGGGCCGCGATCATCATCATCTCGGGCCGGGCGCAGGTGCACGACCGGGTGACGGGGCTGGAGCTTGGGGCGGATGACTACATCATCAAGCCCTTCGACCCGGCCGAGGTGGTGGCCCGCGTGCGCGCCCGCCTGCGCACGCCCAAGACACCCGACCGCAGCCATTCCACCGCCCGGTTCAACGGCTGGACGGCGCAGTTCAACAGCTACACGCTTGTGGCGGAAGATGGCAGCGAAACGTCCTTCTCCCATGCCGAAGGCGAGGTGCTGCGCCTGTTTCTCGACGCGCCGAAGCGCCTGATTTCGCGCCAGCACATGCAGGAGGTTCTGGGCGGCGCGGCAGGCGAAAGCTTCGATCGCGCCATGGATGTCCGCATCTCGCGGCTGCGCACCAAGCTGCGCGAGGACCCGAAAAACCCGCGCCTGATCAAGACGATCTATGGCGCGGGCTATATCTTTCTGGGCGATGTGGCCTGGGACTAGGAGGCGATGCTGCGGGCTTGTGCCAGCAACGCATCGAGTTCGGCACGCATGGCCATCATATCGCCGCGCCAGCTTCCCTCGGGCATCTGCGCCGTCGCGTCATCGAAGGCGTCGGTGATCCATTTCTCGCCATCAACAGCCCTTTCCAAAGCGTCATCGTCGATGTCGTCGAACATCGCCCGAAGCGACACGACAGCTTTGTTGACCGTCGACATGAACGAGCCATCCGTATCGGCCGAGCCGCCGAGCGCGGTGATCAGCGCGGCAAGACGGCCGGTATGCGAATGGTGGGTTTCGCGCAATTTGCGCAGGATGGGGGCGACGTCGGCCTCGGCCTCGGGCAGCATCTTGTCGTAGCCGGCGATGGCGTCGACGGTGCGCGTCAGCACGGTCTGCACGGCATCGATACGCGAGCCGTTATCGGCGTCGGTCGAGGGGCTTGGGGGCAAAGGCGAATTGGGGGCTGTTGGCGTGGACATGGAAGGCCTCCTTCCGGGTTGCAGGTCGAAATGGGAACGAAACTCCCTGGGTTTTGGTTCCCTGACCGCGTCGGCGCGTGCTATCGAGGCGACATGGATACCGCCGCGCCTTTCTTTCCTGCCGCCATTTGCGCGCTTCTGTCCCTTGTGGACCCCCGCTTTTGGATAGTGAGCCAGCGATGACGCATCTGTGGATCCGTGCCGAGGAACGCGCCAACGAGCGCCGGGTGGGGGCAACGCCGGAGGGCGTTGCGCGCCTGCTGGCAGCCGGGATGCGCGTGACCGTCGAGGAGAGTGCTGCTCGCATCATCCCGACTGCCGATTATCGCGCCGCCGGGGCCGAGATCGCGGCACCGGGCAGCTGGCGCACGGCACCGCCCGAGGCCATCATCTTCGGCGTAAAGGAATTGCCCGACGAGGCCACGCCGATTGCCCACCGCCACATCCTTTTCTCCCATGCCTACAAGGGCCAGCCCGATGGCGCGAAGCTTCTGAAACGGCTGAAAATCGGTGGCGGCACGCTTTACGATCTGGAATATCTGCTAGACGACACGGGCCGCCGCGTCGTCGCCTTCGGCTTCTGGGCCGGCTATGTCGGCGCGGCGCTGAGTGTCGGGGCATGGGCCGCGCAAGACGGTGCTGCACCGATGGCATCTGTCAGCGACTGGCCGACCAAGGACGCTTTGAACGCCGACATGCGGGCCCGTCTGGACGCGACCGGCAGCCCGGACCCCACCGCACTGATCATCGGCGCGAAGGGGCGGACCGGCAGCGGGGCGACCGCGTTGCTTGAGGCGCTCGGCATCCGGCCCACCGCGTGGGACATGGCCGAAACAGCCCATGGCGGGCCCTTCCCGGAGGTGCTGGACCACGACATTTTCCTCAACTGCATCCTCGCGATGGACGGCGTTCCGGTCTTTGTTCCGCAAACCGCGCTGACCGCGCCCCGTCGCCTGAGCGTGATCGGTGATATCGCGTGCGACCCTTCGTCGGACTTCTCGCCGATCAAGGTCTATGACCGCGTGACGACATGGGACGCGCCGGTGCTGCGCGTGGCGGACGCGCCACCGCTCGACATCATGGCGATCGACAATCTGCCGTCGCTCCTGCCGCTGGAAAGCTCGCAGGATTTCGCGGCGCAACTGCTGCCGCATCTGCTGAGCCTGCCGCAGATCCAGTCGGGCGTCTGGGGACGGGCGGAAGCGATCTTCCGCAGCCATGTGGCGCAGGTCTGAGCGACCTCAGCGGCGGAAGAAAATCCGCTCGTAAAGCGCTGTCGGCAACAGGCGCGACATCCGGAACAGCAGGCTGAAGCCCCACGGAAAGGCGACGTGGAAGCCGTCGGAATTCATGTGATCGAAGATCTTTCGCGCGGCCTCTTCCGGTTCCATGATGAAGGGCTTGGCATGGGGATTGTCGTCCTGCATCCGGGTCTTGATGTAGCCGGGGTTGCATAACTGCACGAGGACGTTGGTGTGCCGCAGGTCGCCATGCATCGACTCGGCCAGTGCCATCAGCCCGGCTTTTGACGCGGAATAGCCGATCGATCCCGGCAGGCCGCGATACGCCGACAGGCTGCCGATGATCACGATATGGCCCGCGTCGCGCGCGACCATCGGGCCGATCACCCGCCCCAGCACACGGGCCGAGCCGGTCAAGTTGACGTCGAACATCGCCTCGACCTTTGCCGTATCCCATTCCTGCGCCTTCATCAGCGTGGCGATCCCGGCGAGCAGCACCACGCCGTCGATCTCGCCCACTTCGGCGGCTGCGGCGGTGACCGAGGCGGTGTCGGCGATATCCATCGGCACCACGCGGGTCTGGCCCGGAAGCTGGGCGGCGAGCGCGTGCAGCTTCTCTTCCGACCGGGCCGACAGGATCACCTCCACCCCGGCCCTGCTGAGGATTTCCGCCAGGCTCCGACCAAGTCCCTCGGACGCGCCGACCAGCCAATACCGCTTTCCGTTCCATTCCCGCATCAGTTTTCCTTTCCTTCGGCCCCCGGCAGGGGTGTCACCGCCAGCAGCGCCATAGCGCCCAGTTTGAGCACGCAGGGCACGCCTGCATATAGATACGTCAATAGGGCCACCGCGTCACCCGGTGCAGGCTCGCCCGCCCGCAGGCCCGCCGCATCAAGCGCGGGAAGAAGGGTGACAGCGGCGATTGCGAGCGTGGCCTTCGAGACAAACGCCCAAAGGCCGAACCCCGTTCCGCCATCGGGCGAAATCTGTTCCAGCCGCGCCGCGAAAGCTGCAGGCAACAGCGCGAAATCCGCGCCAAGGGCGAAGCCCGTCACCACGCAGACCACGCCGAAAGCGATCGTGTCGCCGGCGCCGAGGGTCAGTGTGACCGAGAACCCGACCATCGCCAGCACCATGGCCGAGAAGAGCATGGGGCGGCTGCCGAAACGGCGGGCAAGGCCGGTCCAGACTGGGGCCGCGATGGCGGCCATCAGGAAGAACAGGACAAGGTAGGGGCCCGCCCAGGCCGGCGCTTCCAGCACGGTTTCGACATAAAACAGGAACAGCGTCGACGAGACGGCGACAGGGGCCGCGTTCAGCAGCGCGATCAGCAAAAGCCGCCGCGCCAGCGGGTCACGCAAGACCGGGCCGAAGCCGGTGGCGGCGGGCACGCCCGCCCCGCCCCATTCGCTGCGCATCAGCCACATCGCCAGCGCGCAGAGGATCGCAAAGGCCACAGCAAAGCCCGCGAAACCCAGCACGAACGGCGCGAGGGAGGCCACGCAGACGCCGATCAGCGCGCCGGTTTCCCGCCATCCCGCCAGCCGCAGATGCCCGCCCCGCCCGATCCTGCCCGCTGCCCCGACGCCTTCCGCATACATGGCGATGGTCAGGAACGAAAACGCCGAGAAGAGGCCGATCATCGTCAACGTGAACCATGCCAGCGGATCGAAGATCGGTGTCACCGCAAAGAGCCCCAGCATCGACGCTGCGAGGAGGCCCAAGCCGAGGAGGACCGCAATCCCGCGCCCCGCCCGCAACCGGCCCACAAGCCATCCTAGAGCCGGGTCCTGCACCACATCGAACAGGCGCAACACGAACAGGACGCCCGCCAACGCGGTCAGCCCGACACCGTAGGAATCGACGTAGAACTTGGGGGCATGGATGTAGATCGGCAGACCTGCTGCGGCCAATGTTGCGGCCAGCACCGCGTATCCGGGAAGCGACGGCCCTTGTCGGACCGTCACCGCGATACCTCGTCCACCGGTGGCTTGGGCCGCGCCCGGTAGCGCGCCCCTTTCCACCAGAGCTTCAGCGCCTGCCAATGGATCAGCCCGAGCACACGCCGCGAGCCGAAGGGTCGGCGCAGCGCCGCGCGCAGGATCGTGCCGTTGGTCAGGGTCCGGCGCTTGCCGGTCAGCGTCGCCAGCACGCCCTCGTTCCCGGTCGAGAAATCGATCCAGATGCCGACGCGGTCGGGCCGGATATCGAAGCGGAACGCGTAGCCGCCCTCGATTGGCTGAAACGGCGAGACATGGAAAATCTTGGACGCTTCCAAGGTATCCTCGCGCCCGATGGGGCGCATGTCGTGATGGGCGCAGAGGTAGGAATGCCTGTCTCCGAACGTGTTCGACACCTCGGCGATCACCGCCCGCAAGCGCCCTTGCCGGTCCTGCGCCAGCCAGAATGACACCGGGTTGAACACATGCCCCATCACCCTCGGCTGGGCCAGCAGCAGCAGCTTGCCATCGGCCACGCCGTCCAGCCCATGCGCCTCCAGCACCGCGCGTGCCCACAGCGACCCATGGCCCGCCTTGGGCGCGCCGCCATGGTCGCGGTCCCAGAGCGAGAAGAACCCGCGCCGGTTGCGCCCGAACAGAAACGGGCCGCGCGCCTCTGCCTCGGCGTCGAGCAGAACATAGTCGATGCCATAGCGGAACGCGTTCTCGACCGACCCGCGTCGGCCATGGAACGTCTCGCCCGCAATGTGATCGACGATGCTGGTCATGCGGCCACGGCCGCCCTGTCCCGCATCCGCAAACCGGCCACCACGTCCAGCGCGCTGGCATAGCCATCCTCGTGGAAACCGTTCTTCATCCAGGCCCCGCAGAACCATGTGGCATTCTTACCGTTCATCCGGGCGATGGTCGTCTGCGCCGCCAATGCGGCAAGACCATAGACCGGATGCCGGAATGTGACCTCGTCATAGATCAGCCGCTCGTCCAACGGTGCGCGGCTGTTGAGCGTCACGAAGAGCGGATCGCTTTCCGGGATCGGTTGCAGGCAGTTCATCCAGTAGGTCAGGTCGATCGGCCCGCCCTGATGACCGTTGCGCTCGGTATAATTCCAGCTTGACCACGTTGCCCGCCGCAGCGGCATGGCGCGCGCGTCCGCGTGCAGCACGGCGCGGTTGGGCTGATAGCGGACCGCGCCCAGTGCCGCGCGTTCCTCGGGCGTCGCATCGGCCAGCAAGGCCAGGGAATCGTCGGAATGGGTGGCGAAGATGACCTCGTCATAGGGCTCCCACGCGCCGCCCTGCCGCACCTCCACGCCGTCGGGCGTGCGCCGCACGGCCTCTACCCCGCGCCCGAGGCGGATATCGGTCCCGCGCGCCAGCAAGGCCCGCTCCAGCCGGTTGACATACTCGATCGAGCCGCCCCGCACGGTGTGCCACTGGTGCTGCCCGGTCGCCTGCATCAGGTGATGGTTGCGGAAGAACCGCACCAGCGCCTGCGCCGGAAAATCCATGATCTCCTCTTTCGGGGTCGACCAGATCGCGCCCGAAATCGGCGTGAGGTAATAGTCGCGGAACCAGCGGCCCATCCCCATCTGGTCCATCAACTCACCAAGCGTGATGGTGCTGTCCACTGCCAGCGCCTCGGCCTGTCCATTGAACTTCGCCAGATCGCGCAACATCCGCAGGAAGCCCGGCCGCGCCAGATTGCCCGGCTGCGCAAAGAGCGCCTTCAGGCTGCGCAAACCGTATTCGATCTGCCCGCCCCTGATCGAGGCCGCGAAGGACATGTCCGACAACGCGGTCGGCACCTCTAACTCGGCAAATAGTTCCATCAGGTTGGGATAGTTCACATGGTTGAAGACGATGAACCCGGTATCCACCGGCTGATCGCCGCGCCGCCCCGCCATGACGGTGCGGGCATGGCCCCCCAGCCGTCCTTCGGCCTCGATCAGCGTGACATGGTGATCTGGTGCCAGATGATAGGCCGCCCCCATTCCCGTTATCCCCGCTCCGATCACGGCAATCTTCCTGGCCGCGCGCGCGGATATCTCGAATGGCATGTAGGCCCCTTTTCCCGTTTATTCCTTTGAACGGTTACGGGATGCAACTGCAAGCAGATCAAAGAAAACCGCCCCGGATTATTTCCTTCACGCGAAAGTTTTTCGTTCGATAGGGGAATGTGATCCGGCCTAGGTCCGGGCGCGTAATAGCCCTATGTTGATCACGAACGACCACGCTCAAATGACAGCTCCTCTCCCTTTCGGGGCCTTCAGGCAGGGCTTCGAGGGGCGTTTTCTTATTCGTGGAAAGACCGTGACAACAAGTCAGAACCCGGAACCGCAGTGGGTGTCGCAGATGGCAGCCGTTGCCCAGGATCAGGACAGGTCGGCCTTTGCCGAGCTGTTCCGGTATTTCGCCCCTCGGGTTAAGGCGTTCCTGATCAAATCCGGGGCCGACCGCAGCCTTGCCGAGGAATGCATGCAGGACGTCATGGCCACGGTCTGGCGCAAGGCCCATCTCTACGATCCGTCACGGGCCTCGGTCGCAACATGGATCTTCACGATCGCGCGCAATCGGAAGATCGATCTGTTGCGCCGCTATGCGCGACCCGAACCTGAAGACCTGCCCTGGGGCCCTGAACAGGCCCCTGCTCCGGCGGATGTGATTGCCTTGCAGCAGGACTCCGCCCGGCTTGCCGATGCCCTCGACAAGCTGCCCGCCAAACAACGCGAGTTGATCCAGCAAGCCTATTTTGGCGATCTCACCCATAGCGAGATTGCCGCTGCGACCGGTCTGCCCCTTGGCACGATCAAATCGCGGATCAGGCTGGCTCTGGAGCGCCTTCGCCACTCGATGACCTGATCACAAGCCCGGACCAAGACCGCACCATGACCGACATTCACCACACCGCGCCCGACGACCTGTTGATGGGCTATGCCACTGGCGCCTTGCCGCAAGCCTTCGATCTGGTAATCGCTACCCATGTGTCGCTGTCCCTCGACGCCCGCGCACGCCTTGAAAGTTTCGAGGCGATCGGCGGCGTCGTGCTGGAAGGCTTGGACAGCACCCCTGTGGCCGAGGACAGCCTCGAGCGTACCTTTGCCATGATCGAAAACGCCGCCCGCGATGATATTCCCGCGCCGTCATTCGGCACCTTCCCCACACCCCTGCGGACTTTGGTCGGGGGCGACGAAAGCGCTGTGCGCTGGCGCAGCCTTGGCGGCGGCGTCAAGCAATGCGTGGTTCATTCAGACGCCCACGGCACCGCGCGCCTGCTGCTGATCCCGGCCGGCAGGGCGATGCCGTCCCACAGCCATAACGGAACCGAGATGACGCTGGTGCTGAAAGGCGCCTTCCGTGACGAGGGCGGCCGCTTCGCCCGCGGCGATCTGGAGGTTGCCGACACCGAAGTCGATCACCAGCCAATCGCCGAGCCGGGCGAGGATTGCATCTGCCTTGTGGCGACCGATGCGCGCCTGAAATTCCGCGGCCTGCTGCCGCGACTGGCGCAACCGTTCTTCGGCATTTGAACCGCTTCGGCCCGTCACAGGGCGAATTGAAGCTGCGCCTGGTCCTCAGCCTTGCCGGCCTTGCGATGATGGCTGTGGCCTATGCGCGCCATGGAATAGGTGGTATCGCCTCTCTGGAAATCGCGATCATCGGCGGGGCGTTCTTTGGCGGCTCGGCGGCATGGTCGGCCTGGCAGATGCGAAAGGGACGAAACAAATGACCACCGGCGCCACCATCCGGCTTGTCCTGCAACTGCTTGTCTTCATCGCCTGGGCCTTCATGATGTTCCGCACGCTGATGCTTTTTCGCTCCCGCGATGCCGACCGGAACGGCGGGCCGTTCCCGTCCACTGGCGGCTTCATGGCGCAGGCGAAATTCTGGCTCTCCAGCGACGAGGACAAGCAGGATCGCAAGACCCTGTTCTTCCTGACTTTCGTTCTGATCGCGATGAATGCGGTGAATGTCTTTACCGCCCAGTGATCCCCTCGTTGTGACCGGCAATCTCGACTACGCGCCGCCCGATACGGCGCTCGACGTCCTGCATCAGGATCACGAGCTTTTGCTGGTCAACAAGCCTGCGGGCCTGTTGTCGGTGCCCGGCAAGGGCGAGCATCTGGCCGATTGCCTTATTGCCCGCGTCCAGAACGCCTTCCCCGAGGCATTGCTGGTTCATCGCCTCGACATGGACACCTCCGGCGTCATGGTCTTCGCCCTCACCCCCCACGCCCAACGCCACCTTGGGTTGCAATTCGAGCGTCGGCACACCCGGAAGGCCTATGTTGCCCGCGTCTGGGGAGCGGTGGCCGAGACCGAGGGCCATATCGACCTGCCCCTCATCGTCGACTGGCCGAACCGCCCCCTCCAGCACGTCAACTTCGACACCGGCAAACCCGCCCAGACCGACTGGCGCCGGATCCGTCTGGACGAGGACGGCACCAGCCGCATGCGCCTGCATCCGCTCACCGGGCGCACCCACCAGTTGCGTGTCCACATGTGCGCCATCGGCCACCCGATCCTCGGCGATCCGTTCTATGCCAGCGGCCCCGCCCGCGATTTCCCGCGCATGATGCTGCATGCCGAAAGCCTGAAACTGCGCCACCCGGACGGCGGCAAGGCGATGCTCTTCCGCGCGCCGGTGCCGTTTTGAGCGGGCCCTTGCTCTTTCATCTTGGCAAAAAATCTCATTCCGAAACTGGCCACGGCCCCTGACTGCCGAGAACGTGGCGCTCCCTATGCAACGCGCCTTTTTGGGGGAGCGCGAGGGGGGTATTCACCCCTCGCCCCGGTCGACGCCGTCAGGCGGCGAAACCGCTAGGCCAAGGCGCTCCGCCCGTTCCCGCCTCCAACGCTCCACTGGAGCGTTTGCCGGGCCCGTCGGCCCGGACCGGCGCCTTGCCGGGGCTCCGCCCGTTCGCGCCTCAAACGCTCCACTGGAGCGTTTGCCGGGCCTGTCGGCCCGGACCGGCGCTCACCCCCAACCGCTGACGGCTTTGACTTCGAGGAACTCGTGCATGCCGAACCGGCCACCCTCGCGGCCGTTCCCCGATTGCCCGTAGCCGCCGAACGGCGAGCCCTGTGCGAAGCCCGCGCCATTGCCTTCCACCATGCCCGAGCGCAACCGCCGCGCCATCCGGCGCAGTCGTTCCTGACTGCCGGTCTGCACGTAGTTGGTCAGGCCATAGACGGTGTCGTTGGCGATCGAGATCGCGTGCTCTTCATCCTCGAAGGGCATGATCGACAGGACCGGCCCGAAAATCTCTTCCCGGTAGATGGTCATGTCGGGCGTGACGTCGGCAAAGACCGTCGGGCGGATGTAGTAACCGCGGTTCAGGTTCTCGGGCCGACCCGTGCCACCTGCCACCAGACGCGCGCCCTCGTCGATCCCCTTCTGGATCAGGCCCTGGATCTTGTCGAACTGCACCTGGCTGACGGCGGGGCCGATGTGGCGGCCCTCTTCGGAGGCCGGGCCGACGGTGATCTTCGCGGCAGCCGCGGCAGCATGTTCCACTGCCTCGTCATAGCGCGAGCGCTCGACCAGCATCCGCGTCGGCGCGTTGCACGACTGACCGGTGTTGCGGAAGCAGCGGATCACACCCTGCTTGGCGGCGTTCGCATCGGCATCGGCGAAGATGATGTTCGCGCCCTTGCCGCCCAGTTCCAGACTGATGCGCTTGATCGTATCGGCCCCGGCGATGGAGATCAGCCGCCCCGCACGGGTCGAGCCGGTGAAGCTGACCATGTCCACATCGGGATGTGCCGACAGTTGCGAGCCGACGCCCGGACCGTCCCCGTTCACCATGTTGTATACGCCCGCAGGCACGCCTGCCTCATGCATGAATTCGCTGAACAAGAGCCCCGACAGGGGGGCAACTTCCGACGGCTTCAGGATCATGGTGCAGCCCGCAAGCAGCGCCGGCACCACCTTCAGGGCGATCTGGTTCATCGGCCAGTTCCACGGCGTGATCAGGGCGCAGACGCCGATCGGCTCGTAAAGCGTGCGCTCTTCGGGGGCCCAATCGCCCAGCGGATGATCCCAGACGAAATCCTTGGCCGCGCGAAGGAACCCTTCGATATGCCAGCTGCCCGCCGTGGTCTGGCTGCTGCGCGCCATGTCGATGGGCGCGCCCATCTCAAGGCTGATCGCGTGCGACATCTCGTCGGCGCGCGCGTTGTAGATGGCCAGCAGGCGCTCCACCAAGGCGATGCGTTCGGCCGGATCGGTCCAGCCCCAGGTCGCGAAGGCGCGCTTGGCGGCGGCGACGGCGGCATCGGTATCGGCCTTGTCACCCAGCGAGATCGTCTCGCAGACCTCTTCGGTCGAGGGGTCGATCACGGCGAGGTCGCGCGCCTTTGCAGGCGCCACCCATTTGCCATCGATGTAGAAGTTCTTTGCGTTGATCATGGAAGCCTCCCGTGGCGTCATTTGCGCGGAAACTGGCAGGGGCAGGCAGGCAGCGCAAGTCCCGTTGGACCAGCGCGGCGCGATCTGGCGAACATGTATTCGCCCCGTCCCTGCCCTTCGAAGTACCCGCGTCCTTTAGGTGATAATGTCACTGTAATCCATGCCGTGAATGCTTAAGTTAAGTGCAAACACATCGTTCAGAAAAGGAGCATGCCATGAGCCTGCGTATCAACGACACCATCCCGAACATCACGGTAGAGACCGATCAGGGGACCACGACGTTGCACGATTTCGTCGGCGATCACTGGGCGATCCTGTTCAGCCACCCCAAGGATTTCACCCCCGTCTGCACCACCGAGTTCGGGGCCGTGGCGCAATTGGCCGACGAATGGGCCAAGCGGGATACCAAGGTGATGGGCATCTCCGTCGACGGCGTCGAGGATCACAAGAAATGGAAGCAAGACATCCAGTCCTTCGGCGGAGCAGAGCCGACCTTCCCGATCGTGGCCGATACGGGCCTTGAATTGTCCAAGGCCTTCGACATGCTTCCCGCCGAGTCCTATCTGCCCGATGGCCGAACCCCCGCCCATACCGCCACGGTGCGGGCGGTGTTCATCATCGGGCCGGACAAGAAGCTGAAACTGTCGATGACCTATCCGATGAATGTCGGCCGCAACTTTGCCGAGGTGCTGCGCGCGCTGGATGGGTTGCAGACCGCGGCGCGCGAGAATGTGGCTACGCCCGCCAACTGGGTGCCGGGCATGGATGTGGTGGTGCCGGTCGCGGTATCGGATGCGGATGCAATCGCCAAATACGGCTCGATCGATACCAAGTTGCCCTATCTGCGCATGGCGAAACTGCCGGCCTGAACCGCGAGGGACGGGGTTCGCCCCGCCCCCCTGCCCACAGCAAAAAGCCCCGGTCACAGAACCGGGGCTTTTTTGTAATTGGGATTTGGGTAGATCAGCTGTGCAGGATCGCGCGCGATCCGACGGTCACCGCGGCGGCCAATTGGATAACGTGGTCGTTCACCAACCGCACGCAACCGGATGAGGCCGAGGTGCCAATCGACCATGGCTGCGGTGTGCCGTGGATGCGCAGATAAGTGTCGCGCCCACCGGCATAAAGATAGAGCGCGCGGGCGCCCAGGGGATTCTCGGGACCACCGGGGACGCCATCGGCGTATTGGGCATACACCTCGGGCTCACGGGCGATCATGTTGGCGGTCGGCGTCCAGGAAGGCCATTCGGCCTTGCGGGAAATATTGAAGTTGCCGGGCTGATAAAGGCCCGCACGGCCAATAGCTACGCCATAGCGCATCGCGGTTCCGTCATTGCCGATGTGATAAAGATAGCGCGCCGAAGGATCGACATGGACGTCACCGGGGTTGAGGCCGGGATTATGCGCCACACGCGTCGGCATGAAACGCTGGTGCAGGCCCCACGGGTTCGAACCATCTGCCCCGATATGCTCGATAGCCTCGTCGAATTCGATCCCCACCGCATCTTGCGCGAAGGCGGGCGCGACAAGCACTGCGGAAAACAAAGTGGTCGTCGTGACGATGAAATGGCGGCGGGTCAACATGGCAGGTTCCTTGGCAGCTTATTGGGAAATGGGATCGGCAGAATCGACTACCACATTGTGCTTACTGCGAGCGTTGTGGACAAGTCCCGTCGCAGTCACTTTTGGGTCAACTCGTTTGCGAAAAAGAAGTTCCGCTGTGCCGGCCCGATGAAATCGAAGCCAAATAGCGCAATGTCGGCGGCATAATGGTCGGCGACGATCTGGCGGTGACGCTCGGTATAGACATCCGTATACCGGGGTGCCGCGGCCGTGGTCTGATTGACCCTGGGCAGATCGGGAACGCCAAAATACCGGGTCACATCCTCGGACAGGTGTTCGAGACGCAAGATATGACAGGCCAGCACACCGCTCTCGTCCCGCACGTAATCGGCTTGCGGATACCACCCCTTGATGGCGCGGTGCCAGAAAAAGGGACGATCGGCATAGTCGTGACGTTCCTCCAGAAACCGCTCGAACGCGGTGACGGAGTAATCCGGCGCTTCTCCCTTCCTGATCTTCATCCTCTCGCCATAGGTGAAGCGGGAGAACACCCGCGAGAATGGATTTCGAACGACAGCAACCGGCTGCACCCGCGCCCGCACCAAGGGATCGATGTCGATCAGACGCGCATGCTGTGCGCCGTGGTGATGGCCGCTTTCGGCCATCACTGTCGAAAGCGCCCTCGTATAGTCCCGGCTGACGTGAAAGTAGGGATCGGCGAATATCACCTTGCGCCGCATCAGACGCGAATCCCGGATCGTGAGGCCGCCGTTCTTCGGGATATGGATGAACAGGTGGCGAGCGATGCCGAGGTGATACCTCGCCATCGCCTTGATCTGTCTGGACGTCACCATGTCCAGAAGGCGCGCACCCGCCATGGGGGCAGTTTGCGCGCCTGCCATTACTCGGCGTCTTCCTTCGACATCTCCTGGCCGGTTGTCTGGTCGACCATCTTCATGGCCAAACGGACCTTGCCGCGATCGTCAAAGCCCAGCAGCTTGACCCAGACATCCTGGCCTTCCTTCAGCACGTCCGACGGATGGTTCAGCCGCTCGCTCTTGATCTGGGACACATGGACCAGACCATCGCGCTTGCCGAAGAAGTTCACGAAGGCGCCGAAATCCACGATCTTCACGACCGTGCCCTTGTAGACCTTGCCTTCTTCCGGCTCGGCCACGATCGACCAGATCATGTCGTAGGCTTTCTTGAT
>JBBQHZ010000058.1:0-22389 GCA_038324445.1 Rhodobacterales bacterium
GAGGTGGGTGCAATGCGTATCGTTTTCATTCTTGTTCTTGCTATCGGTGTCGGCCTTGCCGGCTTTGCCGTGTCCATCGCCAAGGAGCGTTTCGGCCAGTATCAGGCCGCTCTCGCTGCCCAGGAAGATGCGATTCTGCCCACGACCGAGATCGTCGTGGTCAACCGTCAGGTCGCCTATGGCGAGGAACTGCGCCCCGCAGATGTGCAACTGATCCGCTGGCCGACCGAATTCGTGCCCTTCGGCTCCTTCACCTCGCTGGACGAACTTTTCCCCGAGGGCGACGAACTGCGCACCGTTCTGCGCGTCATGGAACAGCACGAGCCCGTGCTTCTGGTCAAGGTAACGGCCCCCGGCGAAGATGCCGGCGTTGCCTCGCGCCTTGAGGCCGGGATGCGCGCCATTGCCCTCCGCGTCGATGTCAGCTCGGGTGTGTCGGGCTTCCTGCGCCCCGGCGACCGCGTCGATGTCTACTGGACCGGCGGCGGGCGCGGCGGCGAAACCGTCACCCGTCTGATCCGCACCAATGTGCAGATCATCGCCATCGACCAGATCGCCGACGAACAGCGCTCCAACCCGACAATCGCACGCACCATCACCGTCACCGCCCGTCCCGAGGATGTGGCCGCCCTGACCCAGGCGCAGGGGTCCGGCTCGCTTACCCTCGCCCTGGTCGGTGTCGGCGACACCACCGCATCAGCCGGTGATGTCGAAGTCTCGACCAGCCAGTTGTGGGGCGACGTAGAAGAGGTGGTGGCGACGGAAGGCCCTCAGGTCTGCACCGTGCGCCGCCGCAGCGGCAGCGAAGTCATCGTCGAGCAGGTGCCCTGCGTGAACTGATCCGCCGACCTGCCCCGGACTTGTCCACCGACTTGTCCACACCTTGAAAGGCACCTCGGACCCTCCGTAGGTGCCTTTTTCATTGGCAAAATTTCCCGACCGTTGTGGATATGGCACATGAAGGAAGGTCTCCAACATAGTGATTCTTGCAAGAAAAACGGAATTGAGGCATCGTGGCTCAAAGGGCGGCCATTTGGACAACGCCCGTCCCGTGACATAGAGGCAGGTCACATATGAACATGACAGGATTCCTGCGCGCATGCCTGCTTGGCTGCGCCACACTCATTTTCCAGCCGATCCCCGCCGCACAGGCCCAAGGCCTGCGTGTCATCGAGGGCGAAAGCACCGGCACCTTGCGGGTGCCGATGAACCGCGCCGTGGTGGTCGAAAGCGACATGCTCTTTGCCGAGCTGTCGGTGGCCAACCCGCTCATCGCGGATATCGCCACGCTCTCCGAACGCTCCATCTACGTGCTGGGCCGCGCGCCTGGCCGCACCACGATGACGCTTCTGGGCCCCGATGGTAGCCTGATCGCCAACGTCGAGATCCAGGTTGTCCCCGACGTCGCCGAACTGCGCGAACGTCTGCGCGAGATCATTCCCGGCGAGCCGGTCGAAGTTCGCACCGCCAATGACGGCATCGTCCTGTCGGGCACCGTATCATCGGCCTTCGCCATCGACCGCGCCATGGAACTGGCCAGCCGCTATGGCGCCGTGTCCAACCTGATGATGGTCGGCGGCACCCAGCAGGTGCTGCTTCAGGTCCGATTCGCTGAGATGCAGCGCACCGTGCGGCAGGAATTGTCCGCGTCGCTGGGCCTTGGCGCAACCGCCGGCGATGTCGGCGAAAGCCTTGGAACCGGCAACCTCGGCGGCGGCACAACCTTCGGCAACGGTATCAACGTGCCAACCGGCCTGTCGGGCCGCGAGGGCGGCCTCGGCGTCAGCTTCTCGGCTGGTGGCCTGCAACTGTCGATCCTGCTTGAGGCACTGGAATCCAACGGCATGGTCCGCACGCTGGCGGAACCGAACCTGACCGCGCTCAGCGGCGCCACCGCCACCTTCCTTGCCGGCGGCGAGTTTCCGATCCCGACCGAATCGGAATCGGGCGGCACCACGATCGAGTTCAAGCCCTTCGGCGTGCAACTGGCCTTCACCCCCACCGTTGTCGATGGCGACATCATCAACCTGCAACTCGACGCCGAAATCTCGTCGATCGGCGAGGTCATTGCCGGCACGTCCATCCCCGCGATCAACACCCGCTCGGCCTCGACCACGGTCGAGATGCGCGACGGCGACAGCTTCGCCATCGCCGGTCTGTTGCAGGACGACTTCCGCAATTCGGTGGCGCAGGTGCCGTGGCTGGGCGATCTGCCGGTTCTGGGTGCGCTGTTCCGCTCGGCCTCGTTCAACCGCTCGCAGTCCGAGCTGGTCATCATCATCACTGCCCATCTGGTCAGCCCGGTCCGCGGCGAAGCCCTGCTTCTGCCCACCGACCGGGTCCGCATCCCGACAGAACAGGAACTGTTCTTCATGGGCCAGGTCACCGGCCGTGCACCAGCGTCGGGCACCCCGGCAGGCGATGTCGCGCAACAGGATTTCTCGGGATCCTACGGCTATGTGCTGGATTGAGAGGGAAATGACGATGACCCACCACCTCCCCCACCCCTCGCGGCGCGCCCTGTTGCTGCTGATGGGCTCCACCCTTGCGCTGTCGGCGTGTGGCACCGTGCTCCTCGACGATGGCGACCCCCTCGGCTCGCACCTGAGCGAAGGCGGGTTCGGCGAGGCAAATCGCCAGAACATCGGCTACCAGACCGGCGAGTTGAGCTATGCGCAGGAACTGGGGGCCCGTTTCGCGGCCACGGTGCCGACAACCATCAACTTCGCCTTCAACTCCGCCGATCTGGACGCCGCGGCACGTGCCGTCCTGACCGAACAGGCGCGGTTCATCGCCCACTTCCCCGAAGTGCGTTTTTCCGTCTATGGTCATACTGACGCAGTCGGCAGCAATGCCTACAACCAGCGCCTTGGCCTCAGACGAGCCCAGACGGCGGTAAACTTCCTGGTCCACCAGGGCATTTCGCGCAACCGACTGGAAGCGCTTGTGTCATTGGGCGAAACCCAGCCCGTCGTCGCCACCGATGGCGAGGAGCGGCAGAATCGCCGCACCGTCACCGAAGTTACCGGGTTTGTCGGCACAAGTCCCCTCGTCCTCGACGGGCGCTACGCCGAAATCATCTACCGGACCTATCGCAGCGGGCCAACCGCTGCTGCTGCTGCCAGCGGCAGCTAAACACCCCCGATCGTTCCAACATCAAACCGCGCCAGCCCCCCGCTGGCGCGGTTTTGCGTTTGGCGACAAACGCATCAAAGCCCGCGAATTGTAAACGTTATCCCTCTTTTCCGTCCCATTCTCGCCGCTTTTCTCGGTCACATTCACCGGTGGGAAGGTCCGAAACCGGCAGAACCGGGACGGCATCTTTAATGTGGGCCCCTGGTGAGCTGGTCGAGCAGACGAAAAGCCACCGTCGGGATTTTGAATGATGATCCGGGGTAGCCTGGGCAGAGTGGGATTTGAGGAATGAGTAGCGGACTGGCACTGCGATCCGAACCGGCACCCATTGTGGCATGCACGGTATCGAGCAAGGTTCATCACTTCGGTCTCCTGATCGAAGACATGGAAGCCGAACTGGGCGAAGCCTGGGGCGATCTCGGGTTCGAGGAGGCGCGCGATTTCATATCGGCGCTCGATACCGGAACCCTTGATTTCATTGCGCTGGCCGTCCGCGCCGAGGATGAGGCCGATCTTGGCCGCATTGGCGAGGTGATCCGCGTCGCCCGCGACAAGAAGATCAAGGTGATCCTGATCCCCGACAACCTGTCGACAGCCGGTCTGCGTGAATTGCTGCGGCTTGGTGCCGACGATTTCGTGCCCTACCCCTTGGCCGAAGGTGCGTTGCACGACGCCATCGAGAAGGTGACGCGCAAGGCCGATCCGGTCGCCGTGGTGACCGAGCCCGAAACAGCGCCACAGGTCACCGCCCCCACCACCGGGCAGCGCCTGAACGGCAAATCCGCCATCTTCGCAGTCCAGAACATGGCCGGCGGCACCGGCGCCACGACGCTTGCCGTCAATCTGGCGTGGGAACTGGCCAATATCGACAAGAAGAGCTCGCCCTCGGTCTGCATCATCGACCTCGATCTGCAGCACGGATCGGTCGCGACCTATCTGGATCTGCCGCGCCGCGACATGGTGCTGGAACTGCTGCAGGACGTGGGCTCGATGGACAGCGACAGCTTCAAGCAGGCGCTTGTGGGCTTTCAGGATCGCCTGTCGATCCTGACCACCCCGGGCGAGATCGTGCCGCTCGACCTGATCGGCCCCGAAGAAGTGACCGCGCTGATCAACCTTGCGGCGCAGAATTTCGACATCGTCATCATCGACATGCCGCGCACCATGGTGATGTGGACCGAAACGGTCCTCAACCGCGCCGACATCTACTTTGCCACGCTGGAGCTGGACCTGCGCTCGGCGCAGAATGCGATGCGGTTCATCAAGGCCTGCCGCGCGGTCGAGATCCCGCTCGACAAGGTGCATTACGTCATCAACCGCGGGCCAGGCATGACCGACCTCAATGGCAAGACGCGCATGAAGAAGATGGCCGAAAGCCTCGGCGTCAAGATCGCGACGATCCTGCCCGACGGCGGCAAGCAAGTGACGCAAGCCGGCGATAACGGCGAGCCATTGGCCGAAGTGGCGAAGAAAAACGCCCTTCGCAAGGAAATCTGGAAGCTCGCAGACGGGCTGTTCAAAGTCATGGTCGCCGACATTCGGGCCAAAGGGTAATCAAGGACAACCTCATGTTTTCCAAATATAAAAAATCTCCCGCAGGCGGCGCTGTCACCCCGATCGTGAATGCCGTCCCCCCGTCGCACAGCGCAGCACCTGCTGCCGCGCCCAAAAGTGACATCGCCAAGTTCATCCGCAAGGCCGCCCCTGCGGCCGCCCCCGTCGCGGCCGAGGCCGGGGCCGAGGACAAGGATCGCAAGCGCCGCATCCGCCTAGACGAAGTCAAGACCGAGATGCATCACCGCCTGCTCGACAACCTCAACCTGTCGGCGCTGGAAACGGCCAAGGAATCAGAGCTGAAGGCCGAGATCACCGCGATCACGTCCGAACAACTCGAGGAACTGGGCATCGTCCTCAACCGCGAGGATCGCCAGACCCTCAACACCGAGCTTTTCGACGAAGTCACCGGCCTTGGTCCGCTGGAGCCTTTGCTGAAGGACGACACCGTCAACGATATTCTGGTGAACGGCCCGAACCGCGTGTTCATCGAACGCGCCGGCAAGCTGACGCTCACCGATGTGCGCTTCAAGGATGAACGCCACCTGCTGCGCATCATCGACAAGATCGTGTCCGCCGTGGGCCGCCGCGTCGATGAATCGAACCCCTATGTCGACGCCCGCCTGAAGGACGGCTCGCGCTTCAACGCCATGGTGCCGCCGGTTGCCGTGGACGGCAGCCTTGTCTCCATCCGCAAATTCAAGAAGGACAAGCTCGGCATCGACGATCTGGTGAAGTTCGGCGCCTTTTCCGAGGAAATGGCCGCCTACATACAGGCCGCCGTCGCCTGCCGCCTGAACATCATCGTCTCGGGCGGTACCGGTTCGGGCAAGACCACCACGCTCAACGCGCTGTCGTCCTTCATCGACAACTCCGAGCGTATCCTGACGATCGAGGATACCGCCGAACTCCAGCTGCAACAGCTCCATGTGGGTCGGATGGAAAGCCGCCCACCGAACGTCGAGGGCAAGGGTGCTGTGACCCAGCGCGACTGTCTGCGGAACGCGCTCCGGATGCGTCCCGACCGCATCATCGTGGGTGAAACCCGCGGCGAGGAGGTGATCGACATGCTTCAGGCCATGAACACCGGCCACGACGGCTCGATGACCACGATCCACGCCAACAACGCCCGCGACGCCTGCTCGCGCCTTGAAAACATGGTCGCCATGGCGGGCATCGAGATGCCGCTGAAGGCCGTTCGCGCCCAGATCGCCAGCGCCGTGCACCTGATCGTGCAGGCCTACCGCCTGCAGGACGGCTCGCGCCGGATGGTGTCGATCACCGAAGTGACCGGCATGGAAGGCGAAGTGATCTCGATGCAGGAGGTGTTCCGCTTCCAGCGCACCGGCCTGATGCCCGATGGCAAGATCCTCGGTCACTTCACCGCCTGCGGGGTGCGCTCGCACTATTCCGAACGTTTCCGCCAGTGGGGCTATGACCTGCCCAACTCGATCTATGAACCCGTCGCGGCCCAATAAGGCCAGCCCAATCAAGGCCCAATCCAAGGATCGCGCCCCATGCAACTCTCGATCGAACCGCTTATCTACATCGGCATCTTTGTCGGCGTCATCATGCTGGTGGAGGGCATCTATCTTGCCATCTTCGGCAAGTCGATCAGCCTCAATGCCCGCGTCAACCGCCGCCTGAACCTGCTGGAAAAGGGCACCTCGCGTGAGGATGTCCTGGCCAAGCTCCGCAAGGAGATGGACCAGCACAAGGGCAACATCACCCTGCCCTTCTACGCGCTGATCGCCGACAAGGCGCAGAAGGCGAACATCGCCTTCACGCCGCCGCAACTGATGCTGGTGATGGTGGGCGTGGCAGTCGCCGCGTTCCTTTTGCTGTCGATCCTGACGGCCACATCGCTGCCGATCCGGCTGCTGGTGTCGGTCGCCATGGGTGTGGGCGGCGTGTTCTTCTGGGTGAACTCCAAGGCCAAGAAGCGCATAGCACTTCTGGAGGAACAGCTTCCCGATGCGGTCGAGTTGATGGTCCGCGCGCTCCGCGTCGGCCACCCCTTCGTGTCCTGCATCAACACCGTGTCGCGCGAGATGTCCGATCCCATCGCGTCCGAGCTTGGGATCATCGCCGACGAGGCCGCCTATGGCCGCGACGTCACCGAAAGCATTCGCGCCATGGCTGATCGCCTCGGCATCCAGGATTTGCGCTTCCTCGCCGTGGCCGTCGGCATCCAGCAGACCTCGGGCGGCAACCTTGCCGAGATCCTTCAGGGCCTCGCCAACGTGATCCGCGCGCGCTTCAAGCTGTTCCGCAAGGTCAAGGCGATCACCGCCGAGGCGAAATGGTCCGGCAACTTCCTGTCGATCTTCCCGATCCTCGCGCTGATCGGCATCAACGTGATGCAGCCCGATTACTACACCGACGTCATCGGCACTCCCGTGTTCATTCCCGCCTGTGCCGGTGTGGCCGTGGCCCTCGCCCTCAACATGATCATCATGCGCATGCTGGTGAACATCAAAGTCTGACACTCCCGCCAATAATATCCGGCCCGCCGATACCCAGACCGGGATCCCGCCAAAGGGGGCCGCCAAGCGCCCCGAACCTGAAAGAGCAGCAAGATGACTTTCCTGACGAACCTTTTCGATACCGTGAACGGCTGGCTGGTCGCTCAACTCGGTGATCTGGGGCCGCTGATCGCAGTCGGCGGGTTGGGCCTGCTGCTGTGCCTTGTGGCGCTGCCGGTCGTGATGACCAAGCAGAAGGACCCGTTCCGCAAGCTGCGCCAGGACCGCACCGAGGCGGCGAACGGCAAGAAGGGCGGGTTGCGCCAGGGCGGCAAGAACCAGCAGCTTGACCGGTTCGCCCAGTATCTCGAACCGCAGACCGAACAGGAACTGTCGGCAACCCAGTTGCAGATGATCCGCGCCGGCTACCGCTCCAAATCCGCGATCCAGATGTTCAACTTCGCCAAGCTGGCGCTTGGCTTAGGCGGGCTGGCGCTTGGCACGCTCTATGTCCTGATTTCGGGCGGCGGATCGTCGGCGCAGAACTCCATCCTGATGGTGCTGATCCCCGGTTTCGTCGGCTACTATGCCCCGAAATACTGGGTCACCAAGCGCATGCAACGGCGCGAGGAAGAGATCAATTCCGGCTTCCCCGACGCGCTCGACCTGATGCTGGTCTGCGTCGAGGCCGGCCAGTCGCTGGATCAGGCCATCATCAAGGTGGCGCGCGAGATCGAGCCGTCCTACCCCGCCCTCGCCGAGGAATTCCAGATCGTCAGCTACGAGATGAAGGCCGGCAAGGACAAGGCCAAGGTGCTGCGCGACATGGGCGAGCGGGTCGGTATCCAGGACGTGAACTCGTTCATCACCACGCTGATCCAGTCCGCCACCTTCGGCACCTCGATTGCCGAGGCGCTGCGGGTTTACGCCGACGAAATGCGCGACAAGCGCGTCATGCGCGCCGAGGAAAAGGCCAACAAGCTGCCGACCAAGCTGACGCTGTTCACCATGCTGTTCTGCGTGCCGCCGCTTCTGGTCATCCTGATCGGCCCCTCGATCTACGGCATCGCGACCGATCTGGCGCGCTGATGAAGCCTGCGACCGATCCGGCGCGCTAACGTCGACGGCCGCCGAGTTCACGCGGCAAAACGCTGACCTCCAAAGATTGTTTGGTAAACGGGCGCCTGCAACCCTATGCTGGCGCCCGAGCAGTTTCCCGACCCGCAGTCTCCTAACCCGCAGTCTCCTAACCCAACGAGGCACCAAGTGCGCAAGCACACGCCCCTGATCCTGATGTTGAGCCTCGCGCTGCTTGCCGCGTGCAACGAACCGCGCCTCGATACCGGGTTCGAGGGGCTGGAAGCGCCCGAAGGCATCGGCCGTCTGGACGGCGCGATCGACGGGCTGATCGTGGGCGACCGGCTGATGGATGCGGGCGAATACGAACTGGCGCTGCGCGCCTATTACCGCGCCGGGGCCGAAGATGGCCTCTCCGTCGATCTGATCACCGCCATCGGGGCCGCCAACATGGCGCTGGGCCGTCTGGGTCAGGCCGAGGAACAGTTCCGGCTGGCGCTGGAGCAGGAACAGGACTTCGTCCCCGCCCTCAACAATCTGGGATCGGTGCTGATCGAACAGGGCGAATTCGGCGAAGCGCGGCGCGTTCTGGAACAGGCCTTTGCGCTCGATAGTGGCGGATCGGAAACGATTCGCGATAACCTTCGTCTGGCTATCGCGCGAATGGAAAATCAGGTATATGCTGAAGATGAGCAAATTCGACCGGGGCTGATCCGGCGCGGGGGGGGACGCTATACCCTCCAGTCAACGCGCCTGCAGCCCTGAGCGGACCCATGAAG
Source organism: Rhodobacterales bacterium (assembly GCA_038324445.1). Lineage (GTDB taxonomy): Bacteria > Pseudomonadota > Alphaproteobacteria > Rhodobacterales > Rhodobacteraceae > Gymnodinialimonas. The sequence continues at coordinate 9,011 of JBBQHZ010000058.1, forward strand.
GCACGGCGTCAGATCGTGCCCAACGAATGAGGCAGAGCATGACCCGTTTCCCCCGGTTGATCCCGGCGGCATTTGCCGTCCTTGCGCTTGCGGCGTGCAACAGCGCCAGTGACGCCGATGTCGAGCGCGCGCTTGATCCGTTGAACGTGATCGACGAAACCAACCTCTCCAACATCATGCTGACGGCGGCTGATCCGGACGAGGCGGTGGATTACTTCCGCCGCGCGGTCGATGCCGACCCGACCCGGATCGACCTGCAACGCGGGCTGGCCACCAGCCTTGTGCGCGCCGGTCGCGCGGCCGAGGCGTTGACGGTTTGGCAACTGGTTGTGGACCATGATGGCGCCATGGATCAGGATCACGTGGATTATGCCGACGCACTTATCCGCACCGGCGATTGGGTCGGCGCGCGGACGCAGCTCGATGCCGTGCCGCCGACATTCGAATCCTATGAACGCTACCGGCTCGAGGCGATGGTTGCCGACAGCAACGAACAGTGGGACCGCGCCGACAGCTTCTACGAGATTGCGGCAGGCCTGACGACGCGGCCTGCCAATGTCTACAACAACTGGGGCTATTCGCAGCTGACCCGGGGCGACTATCCCGGCGCGGAAGAGCTGTTCATGCGCGCCATCTCCTACGATCCGGAACTCTTCACCGCCAAGAACAACCTTGTCCTCGCCCGCGCGGCGCAGGGCAACTACACCCTGCCGCTGGTCAACATGACCCAGATCGAACGCGCGCAACTGATGCATACGGCGGCCCTTGCAGCGATCCGGCGCGGCGATGTCGACATCGGGCGCGGCCTTCTCAACGACGCCATCGACACCCATCCGCAACATTTCGAGGCTGCGGTCACGGCGCTGCGTGCGCTCGACGCCTGACCGGAGGGAGGTGACGCCATGACCCTTGCCCTGACCTTCCTCGAAGCGCTCTGGTTCCTGCCGCTCAGCTTGCCGATCTGCGTCTGGGTCGGCCTGTCGGACCTGCGCGACATGCGCATCCCCAACGTCGCCGTGCTGGCGCTCGTCGCGGTCTTTGTCGTGGCCGGGCTGATCGCGCTGCCGCTCGAGGCGTTCCTGTGGCGCTTCGCGCAGCTTGGCGTCGTGCTGCTCGCGGGCTTCCTCATCACCGCGCTCGGCCTTGCCGGGGCAGGCGACAGCAAGTTCGCCGCCGCCCTTGCGCTCTTCGTGGCGCCGGGCGATTACCTCTTCTTCCTCGCCTTGTTCTCGCTGGTGGTTCTGGCCTCCTACGCCACCCTGCGCGGTGCCGCCCGCGTGCCGGCCGTGCGCCGCGCGACGCCCCATTGGGTGTCGTGGCAGCGCGACAAACAGTTCCCCATGGGCGTGGCCCTTGCGGGCGCGCTGGCGATTTATCTCGCGATGGGCCTCAGCGCCGGGCTCTAGGCGCGCCTTTGCCAAATCCTTGCCCCAATCATGGGGCAAGCTTCGCCAAACCCCGCGCGGAGAGTGCCCCCGATGAACATGCAAGTGACCGAACCCGGCTTTGCGCCGCCCCCGCTGCGCAAGCTGCAAGATACCGGCCTGACCGTCGTGATGATGCGGGACATCCTGCTCAAGACCATCTTCCGCAAGAACGTCGAGCAGGCGTCCGAGATCGCCCGCGCCATCTGCCTGCCGATCCCGTTGGCCCAACAGCTGATCGACATGCTGCGCGACCAGAACATGCTGCAGGCAACCGGCACGCTCCATGCGACGTCCTCGAACGAGATGGGCTACCAGCTGACCGATGGCGGCAAGGCGCGCGCCCTCGATGCGCTGTCGCAATCGGAATATTACGGCCCCATGCCGGTGCCGCTCGCCGACTACAAGGTGCAGGTCAAGCGCCAGTCGATCCGCGACATCCACCTGACCCGCCCGATGCTGGAAGCCTCCATGGGCCACCTGATCCTGCCCGAGGGCCTGATCGACCAGCTTGGGCCCGCCGTGGGCTCTGGCCGCTCGGTCCTGATGTATGGCCCGCCGGGCAACGGCAAATCCTCCATCGCCGAAGGCATCCGCGCCGCGATGGGCGACAAAATCTATGTGCCCCAAGCGCTTGCCTATGCCGGTCAGGTCATCACCGTGTACGATCCCATCGTCCACACGCCGGTCAAGACGGCAGAGGATGGCGATCAAAGCCCGCTGCGCAAGAACGCCGCGCGCCACGACACCCGCTATCTGCTGTGCTCGCGGCCCACGGTGATGACGGGCGGTGAGTTGAAGCTGTCGATGCTCGATCTCAACTACAACCCGGTCAGCCGCACCTATCAGGCGTCGATGCAGCTGAAATCCACCGGCGGCGTGTTCATCGTCGACGACCTTGGCCGTCAGGAAGAATCGCCGCAGTCGCTGATCAACCGCTGGATCGTCCCGATGGAGGTCAACTACGACATCCTCGCCCTGCAATCGGGCGAAAAGTTCGAGGTGCCGTTCGACACGCTGGTCGTGTTCTCGACCAACTTCCACCCCAACAAGATCTTCGACCAAGCAGCACTGCGCCGGATCTTCTTCAAGGTGAAGATCGACGGCCCGACGCAGAGCCAGTTCCTCAAGATCTTCGCCATGGTCGCGAAGAAGAAGGGCGTCCCGCTGGACGAGGCGTCGCTGATCCACATGCTCAAGAAGAAATATCCGACGATCAACAACGTCTACGCCAACTATCACCCGGTGTTCCTGTGCGACCAGATCAAGGCGATCTGCGAGTTCGAGGGGATTCCCTACCAGATGCGCCCCGAATTCATCGACCGCGCGTGGGAGAACCTCTACGTCTCCGAGGAAGAGATCGTTCACTGACGCGCTCCGCGCGGGCGGGCACTGACGCGCTCCGCTCGGGCGGGCACTGACGCGCTCCGCGCGGGCGGGCCCTCCTCGCTGCGCTCCTCGCAGCTTCGCTGGGGTTAATTGACCCACGATTGATCCGCCTGTTTGGCAGGTGACGGGCGCCGCCTGCCGTCCTATCTATCCTCCATGACCACGCCCTCCCCCCTCCTCCCCCCCCAGATCGAGGGCTGGTTTGCCGCGCGCGGTTGGTCAATCCATCCCCACCAACGCGACATGCTCGCCCTTGCCGACCAGCCCTGCCAGTTGCTAATCGCGCCCACCGGCGGCGGCAAGACGATGGCCGGATTCCTGCCCACCCTGGCCGAGCTGGCGGATGGCACCCACAAGGGCCTGCACACGCTTTATATCAGTCCGCTCAAGGCCTTGGCCGCCGACATCAAGCGCAACCTTACCAGCCCGATCAACGAAATGGGCCTGCCCATCCGGGTGGAGGACCGCACCGGCGACACCTCCTACACCGTCAAGCGGCGACAGCGCGCCGACCCGCCGCACATCCTGCTGACGACGCCCGAATCCCTTGCCCTGCTGTGCAGCTACGAGGATGCCGGCCGCACCTTCGCCGGCCTGCAACGGGTGATTGTCGATGAAATCCATGCGCTTAGCGAAAGCAAGCGCGGCGATCAACTGATGCTCGCCCTCTCCCGCCTCTCGGCCCTCGCCCCCGGCCTGCGCCGCGTCGGCCTTTCCGCCACGGTCGAAGACCCCGCTGCCATCGCGCGGCTTCTGGCCCGCAACCACGACCCCTGCGCCATCCTGCAAGCCGATCCCGGCCCCGATCCCGACATCTCGATGCTGACCACCGACGCCCCGCCGCCCTGGGCCGGGGGCGGCGGAAAATACGCGATGGAGGCCGTGCTGGAACAGGTAAAGGCCCATAATACCACGCTGATCTTCCACAACACCCGCGCCCAGGCCGAGATCTTCTTTCACAATCTCTGGCTGGCGAATACCGACGACATCCCGATCGGCATCCACCACGGCGCGCTGTCGCGCGAACAGCGCGAGAAGGTGGAACAGGCCATGGTCGCGGGGCAGTTGAAGGCGATCGTCTGCACCGGCAGCCTCGATCTGGGGATCGACTGGGGCGATGTGGATCTGGTGATCCAGGTCGGCGCACCAAAGAACGTCAAGCGCCTGGTGCAGCGCATAGGACGTGCCAATCACCGCTATAACGCGCCGTCCAAGGCCTTGATCGTGCCCGCAAATCGGTTCGAGGTCATCGAATGCGTCGCGGCCCTGCAAGCCGTCCGCGCCCATACGCTCGACGGCGACACCGACCATACCGGCCCGCTCGACGTGCTGTGCCAGCACATCCTGATCCGCGCCTGCGCCGGGCCCTTCACGGCCGATGACCTCTATGCCGAGGTCCGAACGGCCGGCGCCTATGCCGACCTGCCCCGCGCCACGTTCGAGCGGTGCCTGAACTTCGCCGCCACCGGCGGCTATGCGCTGCGCGCCTACGACCAATGGCAGCGCCTGATCGAGACGAACGGCGAATACCGCCTGCGCGACCCGCGCGGCACCCAGCGCATCCGCATGAACATCGGCACCATCGTGGATGCCGACAAGATGCCCGTGCGCCTGCAACGCAACCGGGGCGGCAAGCCCCTCGGCGAGGTCGAGGAATACTTCGCCTCCACCCTCCGCCCCGGCGACACCTTCCTGATCGGCGGCCAGATCGTGCGGTTCGAGGGGTTGCGCGAAATGGTGGTCGAAGTCTCCCGCACGTCGACCAAGAAGCCCAAGATTGCCACCTTCATGGGCACCAAATTCGCCACCTCCACCCAGCTGTCCGACCGTATCCTGGCGATGTTCCGGCAAGATGACTGGCCCGCGCTGCCGCGCCACACCCGCGACTGGCTGCATCTGCAGCGCAAGGTCTCGCACCTGCCCGAACGCGACCGCCTGCTGGTGGAAACCTTCCCCCATGACGGGCGCGAGCATCTGGTGGCCTACGGCTTCGCGGGCCGAAACGCGCAGCAGACCCTTGGCCTGCTCCTGACCCAACGGATGGAGGCGCACGGCCTCAACCCCATGGGCTTCGTGTGCACCGACTATGCCACACTGATCTGGGGCATCGACCAAGTCACGGATATCGCGCCCCTTTTCGGCCGCGACACCCTGCTGGAGACGATGGAGCATTGGCTGGCCGACAACGCGGTGATGAAAAAGACCTTCAAGGGCAGCGCCATCATCGCGGGGCTTGTCGACCGCTCGCTTCCCGGCGGCAAGCGGCGCACCGGGCGCTCTGCCGCGTTCTCCACTGACATCCTCTATGACACGCTGCGCAAATACGACCCCGACCACATCATGCTGGAAATCACCCGGACCGAGGCAATGCGCGGCCTTGTCGATTTCGGCCGCATCGAAGAGATGCTGGACCGCATCGGGGATCGCATCGACCATGTCAAACTCACCCGCGTGTCGCCGCTGGCGGCACCCCTGTTCCTTGAACCCGGCCGCATCCCGATCCAGGGCCTCGCCAACGAACGCCTGCTGGCAGAGGAGGCGACGCGCCTGATGGCCACCGCGGGCCTCGATTACGTGCCGCCCGCCCCGGCCTGACGCGCCGCCCACCCCGGCATGACGCGCCACCCGCCCCGGCGTGACGCGCCGCTTGCAACCCGCCCGTCCCTCCAATTATGAACGAACCATGAACGCCTTGCCCTTCCTTTTTTGCGGAACCCGGCTTGCGGCCCTGCCCTCGGGCGCGCTGCACTGGCCCGACGCGCGTGTGCTGGTCGTGTCCGACCTGCATCTGGGCAAGGCCGAGCGGATGGCGCGGCGCGGCGGCCCGATGCTTCCCCCCTACGAGGTGCAGGAAACGCTCGACCGCCTCCTGGCCGATATCGCCCTGACCGCGCCCGCAACCGTCATCTGCCTTGGCGACAGTTTCGACGACCTCACCGCCGCCGAGGCCACCGGCGACGCCGTCGCCCGCCACCTTGCCCCCGCCATGGCCGGGCGGCGATGGATCTGGGTCGAGGGCAACCACGATCCCGGCCCCGTTGCCATCGGCGGCACCCATCTGGCCGAAATCGCCCTTGCCCCCCTGATCTTTCGCCATGTCGCGGGCCCCAACCCGCAGGGCGAGGTTTCGGGCCACTACCACCCCAAGGCGCGCATCACCGCGCGCGGGCGCAGCCTGACGCGGCGCTGCCTGCTGGTGGATGGCAGGCGGCTGATCCTGCCCGCCTACGGCACCTATACCGGCGGGCTCTATTGCGACCATCCTGCGCTGACTTGTCTGATGGCGGCGGATGCAACGGCCATCCTCATTGGCCCGCAGCCCGTCGCAGTGCCGATGCCGCGCTAAACGATCGGCCGGAAGCCTGCCGCACGCAGCGCTTCGATGCCGATCTCGCTGACGGGAATCTGCTTGCCGCAGGTCATCTCCATGCGGCATCGACGTCCGTCCTGAACCACGGCGGAGATCGCCGAAAGCGCCACCCAGTGCGAGCGATGGACCCTGACGCCCTCGAAGGCGGCCAACTCCTCCAGCGCGTCGGAGAACCGCATCCGTACCCGGCTTTCTCCAGCGGAGGTGGAAACCGAAAGCTGGTGGCCATCCGCCGAAACATGCAGCAGCGTGCCGCGCTTGTCGGCGTCCAGCCGCCGCAGGAAAGCGGGGCTGCCGCTCGGCTCAGCAAGGACCGGCAGTGTCGTCGCAACCACCGCCCGCGCGCCCGTCCGCCGCAGGTGGTAGCGGATCAGGACGGGCAGAAGGCAGAACAGCAGCACGACGCCGACATGCTCCACCAGATCCGACAGATGGGCCACGTCGAACCGCATGCCGAAGGCATTAACGGCCCAGACTGCCGGACCAATTCCCAGCGCCATCACAACCGCAGAGGCGATATCCGTCCGCAGGGCCGACGCAGCCGACAGGCGACGGACCCCCTGCCGCAGCAGGATTGCCGGACCAAGGCTGCCGAATACCAGCCCGCCCCAATAGAGCAGACGCTCGGCCAGCGACAGATCCTGATAGGTGCCGAAAGGTCCAAGCAGCGCCATCAGGACGCTGACGATCACCGCAATTCCAAGACGAATCGACCAATCGCCCCACGCCTGTCTCGCTGCAGCGAATTGCCGTGATATCATGCTCTCATTGGCTCTTGGCTAGGACGTCGCGCGGCAACATACTGAAGGCAGCCGATCAGGGGCAACCGACTTTTAGTTAACGCTTTCAAGGGAAACGATGACAAAACTCCAGCGCCAGAGCATCGCGGAAAGTTTCGCCCGGCAGGGCTTGTTGCGGACCATGGGGGCGCGGATGGACCGGCTGGAGCCCGGTCTGGTGGTGCTGTCGATGCCGATCACGCCCGAGATCAGCCAACAGCACGGCGTGGTCCATGCGGGCGCTTCCTTTGGTCTGGGCGACAGCGCCTCGGGCTATGCCGCGCTCAGCCTGATGGCCGAGGGGGCCGAGGTGATGACGGTCGAGATGAAGATCAACCTGATCGCGCCCGCCGCCGGGCGTCGGCTGATCGCCACGGGCGAGGTGCTGAAATGGGGCCGGCGATTGACCGTGACGCGCTGCACAGTGCAGGCGGAGACTGCCGACGGCACCCTGCGCGACGTGGCGTTCCTTCAGGGCACGATGATTCCCGTCTGATACGGCTCGCACGCTGCCACGGGCCATTTCGAACTGACCCGTCCGCGCGCGCCTCCGGCGCATCTCACACCGCACGCGCCTCCGGCGCGACGCCCGCGGTTCAGGCCGTCAGCCCCTCAGGCTCCGGCAACCCGTTCGCCCGGCAACAGGCCGTCAGCGTATTGGCCAGAAGGCACGCAATCGTCATCGGCCCGACACCCCCCGGCACCGGCGTGATCGCGCCCGCAACGGCGGCACAACTCTCATAGTCCACGTCGCCCACCAGTTGCATCTTGTCGGGATCATCCGCCCTCGGCACCCGGTTGATGCCGACATCGATCACCGTCGCACCCGGCTTGATCCAGTCGCCCGGAATCATCCGCGGCCGCCCGACCGCCGCCACCACGATATCCGCGCGCCGGCACACCCCGGCCAGATCCCTTGTCCGCGAATGCGCAATCGTCACCGTGCAGCTGTCGCCCAACAGCAATTGCGCCATCGGCTTGCCCACGATGTTGGAACGCCCCACCACCACCGCCTCCATCCCGCTCAACGAGCCATGGTGATCGCGCAGCATCATCAGGCATCCCAGCGGCGTGCAGGGCACCATCGCCTTCTGCCCCGTCCCCAGAAGCCCGACATTCGAGATATGGAACCCGTCCACATCCTTGGCCGGATCAATGGCGTTCAGGATCGTGTCGCCATCGATATGGTCCGGCACCGGCAACTGGCACAGGATGCCATGGATCGCCGGATCGGCGTTCAATTGCGCGATCAGCGCCAGCAGTTCGGCCTGCGACGTGGCCGCATCCAGCCGATGCTCGACCGAGTGCATGCCGACCTCGACCGTCTGCTTGCCCTTGTTGCGCACATAGACCTCGCTGGCGGGGTCCTCGCCCACCAGCACCACCGCCAGACCCGGCACGATGCCGTGCGCCGCCTTCAATGCCGCCACCTGCTCGGCGACAAGGCCCCGCACCCGGCCGGCAAAGGCCTTTCCGTCAATGATCGTCGCGGCCATCAAGGCACCCCCTTGCGGGATGGCGGGTGGGGCGTCGTACTTGCACGCGCGTCCACCGCCATCCCAAGATCAGAACAAGCCTTCGATCTGGCCATGGTCGTTGAGGAAGATCGTCTCGGCCGACGGCACCCTCGGCAGGCCCGGCATCGTCATGATCTCGCCGCACACAACCACCACGAACCCGGCCCCGGCACTCAGGCGCACCTCGCGCACCGGCACCGAATGGCCCACCGGCGCGCCGCGGCGGTTCGGGTCGGTGGTGAAGGAATACTGCGTCTTGGCCATGCAGACCGGCAGATGGCCGTAGCCCTGATCTTCCCACAGCTTCAACTGGTCGCGGATTTTCGAGTCCATCAGCGCTTCGTCCGCGCGGTAGATCTTCTTGGCGATGGTCTGGATCTTCTCGGCCAGAGGCATCTCGTCGGGATAGATCGGCGCAAAATTCGCCACGCCGGACTCGGCCAGCGCCACAACCTTCTCGGCCAGCGGTGCCGACCCTTCCGAGCCCAGTTCCCAGTGCCGCGACAGCACCGCCTCGGCCCCATGACTTGCCACGTAGTCCTTGATCGCCTGAATCTCGGCCTCGGTATCGGTGACGAAATGGTTGATCGCCACCACCACCGGAACGCCGAAGGATTTCAGGTTCTCGATGTGCCGCCCAAGGTTCGGGCAACCGGCCTTGACCGCATCGACGTTCTCGTTCCCGAGATCGGCCTTGGCCACGCCCCCGTTCATCTTCATCGCCCGCACGGTGGCAACGCAGACCACCACGGACGGCGCCAGCCCCGCCTTGCGGCACTTGATGTTCATGAACTTCTCGGCACCCAGATCGGCACCGAAACCGGCCTCCGTCACCACATATTCCGCCAGCTTCAGCGCGGTCGTCGTGGCGATGACCGAGTTGCAGCCATGGGCGATATTGGCGAAGGGCCCGCCATGCACGAAGGCCGGGTTGTTCTCCAGCGTCTGCACCAGGTTCGGCTGCATCGCGTCCTTCAACAGCACCGTCATCGCGCCATCGGCCTTGATATCGCGCGCAAATACCGGGCTGCGGTCGCGGCGATAGGCCACGATCATGTCGCCAAGGCGCTTTTGCAGGTCCTTCAGGTCCTTCGACAGGCACAAGATCGCCATGACCTCGGACGCCACGGTGATGTCAAAGCCATCCTCCCGTGCGAAGCCGTTGGCCACGCCACCCAGCGACGAGGTGATCTGCCTGAGCGAGCGGTCGTTCATGTCCACCACCCGCCGCCACACCACGCGCCGCGTGTCGATATCCAGCTCGTTACCCCAATAGATGTGGTTGTCGATCATCGCCGACAGCAGGGAATGGGCGCTGGTGATGGCGTGGAAATCGCCGGTGAAGTGCAGGTTCATGTCCTCCATCGGGATCACCTGCGACATGCCTCCGCCTGCCGCCCCGCCCTTCATCCCGAAGTTCGGCCCCAGCGACGCCTCGCGGATACACACCATCGCGCGCTTGCCGATGCGGTTCAGGCCATCGCCCAGTCCCACGGTTGTGGTTGTCTTGCCCTCGCCCGCCGGCGTCGGGTTGATCGCCGTCACAAGGATCAGCTTGCCATCCGGGCGATCCTGCACCGAGTTGATGAAGGACTGGCTGACCTTGGCCTTGTCGTGCCCGTAAGGCAGCAGGTCGGCCGAGCCGATGCCAACCTTCGCGCCGATCTCCTGGATCGGCAGTTTCGTTGCTTCGCGCGCGATTTGAATATCGGACTTGTAGGCCATTGCAGCGGGCTCCCCTTGGCGATCATGCGATCCGTGAGACCGCCTATACCGGGCGCATCGACCGGGAACAGGGCCATTTCCGACATATTCGGAAGGGGCCGCGCCATGGCCACCGATGGGGTTTCCGAAAGGAAAGTGCCGGTATCTGGAACTTTCATCACCTTTAAACCGTTCTTTAATTGATCTGGGCGAGATTACGCCCATCAACGTTCTTCAGGAGGGATCTCCATGCGACTTTCAGCTATCAGCTTCATCATCTACTCCGGTTTCGCCCTCGGCATGTCCGCAGGCATAGCGATCCTCGCCGTCGCCTGAACGTCCGGCACTCCCGTCAGGGTGCTGCAATCCTCTCAAGGCGTGTTACACTCGCCCCATCAACGGAGGAGAGACTGCAATGAATGATCCCAAGGAATACATGGCCAAAGCCAAGGCCCAGATGGATGTCTGGTCTGCCGAGATCACCAAGATGCAGGGCCAGATGATGAAGGCCGGCAAGGACGCGCAAGACCAGATGCTGACCCAGATGGAGGTCCAGATGGAGGCGTTGAAGGCCCAGCGCAAACAGGTCGAGGCGCGGATGGAAGAGATGGGCAAAGCCAATGTCGCCGCCACCAGGGACGTCCAGGCCAAGATGGAAAACGCTTGGGTCGAGATGGAAAAACAGATGGCCGATGCCCGAAAGAAGATGATGGGCTAGGCATCCCGTCCGCCGTTTCGGACTGCCAAACCGACCATATTCCACAAAAAAAGAGCGGCCACCCGGCCGCTCTTTTTCGTATGTCGCGCTGCGCCGGTCAGGCCGAGGGTTCCGGCTCCAACTCGCCCGAGGGCTTGGATTTCGGCGGCAGTTTCGGGATCGACGTGATCGACGGCCCGCCCGAGGATGGCGTGATATCGTCGCTGTTGTCGCCCCGGTTCAGCGGCTCGCCCGCGATGACGCGGCCGATTTCCTTGCCGGTCAGCGTCTCGTATTCCAGCAGGCCCTGCGCCAACCGCTCCAGATCGTCGCGCTTTTCCGTCAGGATGCGCTTGGCGGTGTTGTAGCCCTCGTCGATCAGCTCCTTCACCTTGTCGTCGATGATCTTCTGCGTGTCGGCGGAATGCGTCGTGCCGCCGCCATAAGACCCGAGCGGCGATTGCTGCTCGTTGGCGTAGTCGACATATCCAAGTTCCTCGGAATAGCCGAATTGCGTCACCATCGCGCGGGCGATCCGGGTCACCTGCTGGATGTCCGACGACGCGCCCGAGGTGATCATGTCCTTGCCGAACACTAGTTCCTCGGCCACGCGGCCCCCCATCGCCATGGCGATCTTGGAGGTATATTTGCGGTAGCTGACGCTCAACTGATCGCGCTCCGGCAGGGACAGGACCAGACCCAGCGCGCGACCGCGCGGGATGATGGTGGCCTTGTGGATCGGGTCGTGATCCGGCACGTTCAGGCCCACGACCGCATGGCCCGCTTCGTGATAGGCGGTCAGCTTCTTCTCATCCTCGGACATCACCATCGACCGACGCTCGGCGCCCATCATGACCTTGTCCTTGGCCGATTCGAAATCGTCCATCGTCACGAACCGCCGCGTCATCCGCGCCGCCGTCAACGCCGCCTCGTTCACCAGGTTCGCCAGATCCGCACCCGAGAAACCCGGCGTGCCGCGCGCGATGATGCGCAGGTCCACATCGGGGCCAAGCGGCACCTTGCGGGCATGCACGCCCAGAATGCGCTCGCGGCCCTTGATGTCGGGGTTGGGCACCTGCACCTGACGGTCGAAACGACCGGGGCGAAGCAGGGCGGGGTCCAGCACGTCGGGCCGGTTGGTAGCCGCGACGATGATGATGCCCTCGTTGGCCTCGAACCCGTCCATCTCGACCAGAAGCTGGTTCAGCGTCTGCTCGCGCTCGTCATTGCCGCCGCCATAGCCCACGCCACGCGACCGGCCCACGGCGTCAATCTCGTCGATGAAGACGATGCAAGGCGCATTTTTCTTGGCCTGCTCGAACATGTCGCGGACGCGGCTGGCGCCGACACCCACGAACATCTCGACAAAGTCAGAGCCCGAGATGGTGAAGAACGGCACGCCCGCCTCGCCCGCAATCGCGCGCGCCAGCAGCGTTTTACCGGTGCCCGGGGGGCCCACCAGCAACGCGCCCTTGGGGATCTTGCCACCAAGGCGGCTGAATTTCTGCGGGTTGCGCAGGAACTCGACAATTTCCTCAAGCTCTTCCTTGGCCTCGTCGATGCCGGCCACGTCATCGAAGGTGACGCGACCATGCTTCTCGGTCAGGAGCTTCGCCTTGGACTTTCCAAAGCCCATCGCGCCGCCTTTGCCGCCGCCCTGCATCCGGTTCATGAAGAAGATCCAGATGCCGATCAGCACCAGCACCGGCAGCCACAGCGACAGGACGCTCAGGAAACCAGATTGCTCCTGCGCGCGCGCTTCGATGCGGACATCGTTGTCCAGCAGCGTCTGCGTCGGCTGCGCGTCGCCCGGCGCCACGGTCACGAACGTGCCCTCGCCGGTGGTGAACTGCACCGCCTCGCCGTCCAGCGTCGCCGTCAGGACCGAGCCGTTCTCTACCTGATCGACAAATTCGGAATAGGCGACCGTTCGGCCGCTGACCTGCGACTGTCCGCCCGAAAACAGGTTGAACAGGGCCAGGATCAGCAAGAACAGGATGACCCAGAATGCGATATTTCTCGCGTTACCCAAGGGAGATCTCCTCAAAAACGAGCATGGCGCGGCGAACCGCACGTTGATGACAAGATAAGCGCTACGGGGCCAAGTTCAACGCGAAAGGAAGGATGCGACGAAACTACCTGCGGGGGGCGTGAGTTTCGCCCCGAATCCGCGCCCACCGGGCATCAACGCGCAGGCCACCAGCGTTGCGCCCTCGAACACCGCCGGAAGGGCGATGCCGGCATCATGGGGCGGCGCTCCGGGCGGTTTGTCCCGGATCTGCTGCCAGCCATCCGCACCAAGCGCGCGGAGCCTCAGGCCCTGCCCCTCGCCGCCCGTGACATGCCAGCGCCGGTCCCAGACCGTGTCCCCCGACAGCGGCACCGACAGCCCGCGCAGAGCCTCGTATTCTCGGCAAAGGCGCATCTGCGTGGGCGTCACGATGACGCGCACACCGTGCAGCGTGCCGCCACCGCCGGCCAGCGCCCGGTCCAGAAGAT
>JBBQHZ010000059.1:0-22385 GCA_038324445.1 Rhodobacterales bacterium
CCGCATGCCCACCGCCTTCGCGCTGCAGGACGGCGCCAAGCAGGCAGCGCGCCTGATCGAGGCGGCAGGCACGATGCCGCATTCGGTGGCGCTGGTGCTCTGGGGTTCGGACAACATCAAATCCGATGGCGGGCCGATCAGCCAGGCCCTCGCCCTGCTGGGCGCAAAACCCCGCTTCGACGGCTATGGCCGCCTTTGTGGTGCCGACCTGATCCCGCTGGCCGTCCACGGCCGCCCGCGCATCGATGTGGTGATGACCCTGTCGGGCATCTTCCGCGATCTGCTACCCCTGCAGACCAAGCTGCTGGCCGAAGCCGCCTACAAGGCAGCTACTGCGGATGAGCCGCTGGAAATGAACTTCGTCCGCGCACACGCGCTGGATTACGCCGCCAAGATGGGCGTCGACATGGAACAGGCCGCCCTGCGCGTGTTCTCGAATGCCGAGGGGGCTTACGGCGCCAACGTCAACGCCCTGATCGACTCGAGCGCCTGGGGCGAGGAAGATGAGCTTGCCGACGCCTTTGAGGCGCGCAAGTGCTTTGCCTACGGAATGGATGGCAAGGCCAAGAAGAACGCGGGCCTGTTGCAGCACGCCCTGAAGGACGTGGATCTGGCCTACCAGAACCTTGAATCCGTCGAGTTGGGCGTCACCACGGTGGACCATTACTTCGACACGCTGGGCGGCATTTCCCGCGCTGTGAAGCGCGCCAAGGGCGGCAAGAGTGCGCCTGTCTTCATCGGCGACCAGACGCGCGGCGATGGCAAGGTGCGGACATTGCAAGAGCAGGTGGCGCTGGAAACACGCTCGCGCTCGCTCAACCCGAAATGGTTCGAGGGCCTGCTCAAGCATGGCCACGAGGGTGTGCGCCAGATCGAGGCGCAGGTGACGAATACGCTGGGCTGGTCGGCCACCACCGGCCAGGTCGATCCCTGGGTCTATCAGCGCCTGTCCGAGACTTTCGTGCTGGACGAGGAGATGCGCCGCCGTCTGGCCGCGCTGAACCCTCAGGCCAGCGCGCGCATGGCGAACCGCCTGCTTGAGGCACATGAGAGAAATTACTGGCACCCCGATGAGGCCACTTTGGCCGCCCTGCAAGCAGGCGCGGACGAACTTGAGGATACCCTCGAAGGCCTGAACGTGGCTGCGGAATAGGAGACGAGTGATGCTGGACGAAAAAAGCCCCCCCGCTGCCCGCGCCGCGATGCGTGAAGCGGCCGGACTTGCGGCCCGCGGCCTTGGCGCGCCGCCGATCCTGAAGGGATTGGACGGCGAAGGATCGCTTCAGGTCCATCAGAGCGACGACATGAAGATCGAAGGCGCGAAGGTGTTCGCGGTCTACGGCAAGGGCGGGATCGGCAAATCGACGACCTCGTCCAACCTGTCCGCCGCCTTCTCCAAGCTTGGCAAGAAGGTCCTGCAGATCGGGTGCGACCCGAAGCATGACAGCACCTTCACGTTGACCGGCCACCTGCAACCCACCGTGATCGACATCCTCAAGGATGTGGACTTTCACGCCGAGGAATTGCGGCCCGAGGATTTCGTGACCGAGGGTTATAACGGCGTGATGTGCATCGAGGCCGGTGGCCCGCCCGCAGGCACCGGGTGCGGTGGCTATGTCGTGGGGCAGACGGTGAAACTGCTCAAGCAGCATCACCTTCTGGAAGACACCGACGTGGTTCTGTTCGACGTTCTGGGCGATGTGGTCTGCGGTGGCTTCGCCGCGCCGCTGCAACATGCCGACCGCGCCGTGATCGTCACCGCAAATGATTTCGACAGTATCTACGCGATGAACCGCATCATCGCCGCCGTTCAGGCGAAGTCGAAGAACTACAATGTGCGGCTGGCCGGTTGCATTGCCAACCGCTCCAAGGACACCAACGAGGTGGATCGCTACTGCGAAACCGTCGGCTTCAAGCGCATCGGCCACATGCCCGACGTGGACGCCATCCGCCGCTCGCGCCTGAAGAAGAAGACGCTGTTCGAAATGCCCGATGATCAGGACATCGTCGAATGCCGCGCCGAATACATCCGTCTGGCTGAAGTGCTTTGGGCGGGCACCGATCCGCAGGCGCCGGCGCCACTGGAAGACCGTCACATCTTTGAACTGCTGGGGTTCGACTAGGATGGTGGGCACACCCACATATGACGCCACCCGCAACCGGGTAGAAGCCTATTTCGACCGCACCGCGACCAAGACGTGGGAGCGGTTGACCTCGGACGCGCCGGTATCGGGCATTCGCCAGACGGTGCGCGAAGGGCGCGACCGGATGCGCGAGATCATGCTGTCGCGGCTGCCCGAGGATATGGTCGGCATGCGCGTTCTGGATGCCGGCTGCGGCACCGGAGCCATGACCGAGATCCTTGCCGCGCGCGGGGCAGAGGTTGTCGCCATCGATATCTCGCCGCAACTGGTGGAGATCGCGCGCAAGCGTCTGCCCGAAGCGTTGCAGCCATTCGTCACCTTCACCTCCGGTGACATGCTGAACCCGGAACTGGGCCGCTTCGACCACGTCATGGCGATGGATTCGATGATCTATTACGAGGCGCCCGATCTGGGCCGCGCCATCGCCACGCTGGCCGCCCGCGTCAACGGATCGGTCATCTTCACGGTTGCCCCGCGCACACCCTTCCTGATGGCGTTCTGGACCCTTGGCCGGATGTTCCCCCGCGCCGACCGTTCGCCCACGATGATCCCGCACGCGCCGTTGGAAATCGGCAAGCAGACCGCCCTTGCTGGTGGCACCGGGGCGATCCACGAGGTCGAGCGGGTCAGCCGCGGCTTCTACATCTCCACCTGTCTGGAATATGCGCAGGAGACTATCGCATGAGCCGGCTGAAAAGCATATCCATTCGCTATCTGCCCTTCGCGGATGCCGCGAGCGAGGATTTGCCTTTGGGGCAGTTGCTGCGGCTGAGCCTGTTTCAGGTCTCGGTCGGCATGGCTGCCGTGCTGCTTCTGGGCACGCTGAACCGCGTGATGATCGTCGAGCTTCAGGTGCCCGCCTTCCTTGTCGCCTGCATGGTCGCGCTGCCGGTTCTGGTTGCCCCGTTCCGCGCGCTGCTGGGCTTCAAGTCCGACACCTACAAATCCGCCATTGGCTGGAAGCGCATCCCCTACCTGTGGTTCGGGACGCTGTGGCAGTTCGGCGGCTTGGCCATCATGCCCGCCGCTCTGCTGGTTCTGGGCGGTGAAGTCACGAATGTGACCTACGATATCCCGTTTGCCGGCGAGATCCTTGCCGGGATGGCTTTCGTGATGACCGGCATCGGCATGCACATGACACAGACCGCCGGTCTGGCCCTTGCCGCCGACCGCGCCACTGACGAGACGCGGCCCCGTGTGGTGGCGCTTCTTTACGTGATGTTCCTGGTCGGCATGGGTGTGAGTGCGGTGGTGATCGGTTGGTTGCTGCGCGAGTTTACCCCGCTGGAACTGATTCAGGTGATCCAGTCCGTCGCCGTCATGACCGTTGTTCTCAACGTCATCGCGCTCTGGAAACAGGAGCGTGTGCGCCCGATGTCCAAGGCCGAGCGGGAAGTGGCGTCGCCCTCGTTCCGCGAGGCATGGGCCGATTATGCCAGCGGCGGCAGCGCTGGGCGCCTTCTGGCGGTGGTGT
Source organism: Rhodobacterales bacterium (assembly GCA_038324445.1). GTDB lineage: Bacteria > Pseudomonadota > Alphaproteobacteria > Rhodobacterales > Rhodobacteraceae > Gymnodinialimonas. The sequence goes on from JBBQHZ010000059.1 coordinate 3,619, forward strand.
TCTTCGGGACCATGGCGTTCAACATGCAGGACGTGCTGCTGGAGCCCTATGGCGGCGAAATCCTGGGCCTGTCCGTCTCCTCCACGACGCTTCTGACAGCCACCTGGGCGCTGGGCGCCCTGGCCGGTTTCGCCCTTGCCGCAAAATGGCTGGCCAACGGGGTCAACCCGATGCGCATGGGCGCGCGGGGGCTTCTGGCCGGCGTCATTGCGTTCTGCGCGGTGATCTTCTCCAATCCCCTCGGCTCGAACGAGTTGTTCTTTGTCGGCGCCTGCCTGATCGGGTTCGGCGGCGGGCTCTTCTCCATCTCGACCCTGACCGCCGCGATGACCATGCCCACCAGCAACAAGGCGGGCCGTGGCCTTGCCCTTGGCGCATGGGGTGCGGCGCAAGCCACCGCTGCGGGCCTTTCCATTGCCATCGGCGGCGGTGTCCGCGACGGCGTCAACCATCTCGCCATGTCCGGACAACTTGGCGATGCCCTGGGGAATGCGGCGACGGGGTATTCCGTCGTCTACCACCTCGAAATCCTGCTGCTTTTCGCGACCCTCGTGGCCCTTGGCCCCCTGGTGCGCACACGAACGACCGCCACCCAAGCCGGGGGGTCCAAAATCGGCCTCGCCGACCTCCCGACCTGAAAGGATTAACGCCATGGAAAACGCATTCTTTGGGAATTTCGACCTCGCCAGCCTGTCGATCTGGATGTTCTGGATCTTCTTCGCGCTGCTGATCTATTACCTGCAGACCGAGAACATGCGCGAAGGCTACCCGCTGGAGAATGAGGATGGCAGCCCGGCTGCGAACCTCGGACTTATCGGGATGCCGACGGATACCAAGACCTTCCGGCTTCCCCATGGACGCGGCGAGGTTACGGTGCCCTCGAAAGAAAACGAGGACGAGCATCGCCGGACCGATCTGGGCGACGTCATGCAAGCGACCTCGCAGGCCGCCGGTTTCCCCTACGATCCCAAGGGTGATCCGATGCTGGCCGGTATCGGGTCGGGCGCATGGACGCCCCGCCGGGACGAGCCGGAACTCGATGGCCATGGCCACGCCAAGATCGTCCCGATGTCGGCCACCGAATCCTACCGCGTCAGCGCGGGCCGCGATCCGCGGGGGCTGGTGGTTGTTGCGGGTGACGGCGAAGTTGTCGGAACAATCTCCGACATGTGGCTCGACGCACCGGAGCAATTGGTCCGTTACCTCGAGATCGAGTTTGATGCAGATCACGGAGGCGGCACCCGGCTTGTGCCAATCCATTTCTGCCAGATCTGGCGTCGCGTCACGATCAACGCGATCTACGGCAAGCATTTCGCGGGCGTGCCGTTGACCAAATCCCGCACGCAAGTGACCAAACTCGAGGAAGAGAAGATCTCGGCCTATTACGGCGCCGGTATCCTTTACGCTGACGACAAGCGCGCTGAACCCCTGCTCTGACCAAGCAGGTCTACCGATAGAAGGAATGACCAGATGTCCAACAACCACGACGACTTCAAGACCGAGCCGGTCCGTGGACTGCCCGAGAACCTGCCGGAGGGGGAACATATCCTCTGGCAGGGTCAGCCCAACTGGTGGGCCTTGGCGCAGGAATCCCTCAGCCTGTGGTGGGTCGCAGGCTATTTCGGGGTTCTCTTCGCCTGGCGCACGATTGCTGGGGCTGCGACGGAAAGCTGGCTGTCCAGCGCCACCACAGCGTCCTTCTTTCTGGCGCTTGGCGGCATCGTTTGCACCCTGCTGCTGCTGATCGCTTACGTGCAGGCCCGGGCCACCGTTTACACAATCACCAACAGGCGCGTCGCCATGCGTATCGGCGCGGCGCTGACCATGACCCTGAACCTGCCCTTCGTGCAGGTCCTGAACGCCACCCTCGGCGTTCGCAAATCCGGCCACGGGACCATCGCGCTCGAGATGAACCCCGAGGGTGGCATCGGCTTCAGCTACATCATGACATGGCCACATGTGCGCCCATGGAAGATGAAGCAAACCCAACCTGCGTTGCGTTGCATCCCGGATGTCCGCAAGGTGGCGCAGATTCTGTCGGAAGCGGCCCAGACCGCCGTTTCCGAGCCATCGATCCAGATCACCCGCGTGCCTGAAATGGCCGCTCAACCCGCCGAATAACGGCCGCGGAATATAGGAGGAGAACGACCAATGACCCTCAGCCCCGCAAGACAGAAGATATATGTGCGCAGCCCCGCCGAAGAACGGCTGGCCGTGCGCGACAAGGAGATGATCCCGACCGTTCTGATCCGGGCGATGTTCATCCTGTGCCTCTGCGTCCTGATCATCGTCAGCTATGCGCGCCTGACCGACCGACCGCTCAGCGCCATGCCGCCGTCCGTGGAAGAGGTGCCGGTGGTGCAGGAACGCGCCATCCGCATCTATGGCGAGATGAACGGTTCGGCCCGTGTGCTGGATGTCGACGGCAACGTCATCGCCACGTTCGGGCCCGATGAAGGCGGCTTCGTCGCCGGCATCTCGCGCGTTCTGGAACGCACCCGCGGTGCCGTAGGCGCCGAAGCGTCCGATCCGATCCGCCTGGTGCGTTTCGCCGACGGCCGCTTGGGACTGCGCGACGACTACACCGCTTTCCGCACCGAGCTGGTGGGCTTCGGCGCCGATAACGAGGCGGTCTTTGCCCGCCTGTTGGAGGAATAGTCATGGGCCTTCTGACACGTGAATTCGAACTGGCGCCCTGCGAGGTGGAAGTCAGCCACTGCTTCGACAGCCTGCACGCCCATGTGAAGTTCCTCAACGGGGCCATCATCAATCCCGGTGACGAGGTTCAGGTGCAGGGCGAACCCGTCATGGCCGCCTATGGCGAGGTCGTGCGCGTCGAGCGTATGGCCCGCATCACCCGCGCTTCCAAAGTCGAACAGATCTGGACCCGCCTGACCGGCGATTTCGAGGTCATGGAACTGTGCGAATTCTCATTCTCCGAGGAGGTTTCGGTATGAAAGATACGAACCTTACCCACTCTGCCGATGCGTCGACGGTTGAAGAGGCGCTGGCCGCCGACAACCATCAGGGCGTGGTCGACAGCGAAGGGGCAACCGCGCTGGCGATGCAGAACACCCTTCTGACGCCGCGCTTCTACACCACCGATTTCGACGAGATGGACGCCATCAACGTCGATCCCGTCCGTGCCGATTGGGACAAGCTGATCGCGCAGATGAAATCGGACCCCAACAAGGGCCACTTCAAGAAAAATGAAGATTGGGACCATGTTGACTGGGACGGAATGGAGCCGAAGCTGAAGCGGGAATTCATCGATTTCCTCGTCAGCTCGTGCACCGCCGAGTTCTCGGGCTGCGTACTCTACAAGGAGATGAAGCGGCGCGGCAACAACGACGATATCGTCACCCTGTTCCAGCTGATGGCCCGCGACGAGGCCCGCCATGCGGGCTTCATCAACGACGCCCTGCGCGAGGCCGGCATTGCCGTAAACCTCGGTTTTCTCACGCAAAAGAAGAAGTATACCTACTTCCGGCCGAAGTTCATCTACTACGCGACCTACCTTTCCGAGAAGATCGGCTATGCCCGCTACATCACCATCTTCCGGCATCTGGAGGCCAACCCGGAATACCGGTTCCACCCGATCTTCAAGTGGTTCCGCGAGTGGTGCAACGATGAGTTCTCCCATGGCGAGGCGTTCGCCCTTCTGATGAGGACGGACCCCAAGCTGACCTCTGGCGTCAATGTGTTGTGGATCAAGTTCTTCTTAACTGCGGTCTACTCCACCATGTATGTCCGCGACCATCAGAGGCCCGCCTTCCACGCGGCACTGGGTGTCGATCCGGACTGGTATGCCCACGAGGTCTTCACCAAGACGAGCCAGATCACCAAGCAGGTGTTCCCGATCACCCTCGACATCGAACATCCGCGCTGGCAGCGCAATCTGGAGAAGTTGCAGCGCGCCAATGTCGACATTGCCGACGCCACCAAACACGGCAAGTTCTTCAAGCGCCTCGGCGCAACGACACGGGCGGCTGCGGCGTTTGTCAGCCTGCTCACGATCCCGTCCGTCAAGCATCAGGTCCCGGCCTCCCCCCGCTTGGAGCCCGCATACTGATGGTCATGCATTCGCCCTGGATTGCGGCCCTTGCGGCACTTTTCATCTGGTGGTTTTCCACCGGGGCGATCCTCTATGCCGTGCGCCGGACCGACAAGGGCGGTCCGCAAGCACGGCTGTGGGCGGTTCTCATGACCCTGCCGTTCCTTGCTTTGGGCGCGGCAGGGTTCGTTGATACCCTTGCCCTCGACACTGTCGCAGCAACTTACGTTGCCTTCCTTTCAGCCCTGGCGCTGTGGGGCTGGATCGAGCTCACGTTCCTGACCGGAACCATCACCGGGCCGGTGACCACCCGCTCCAAGCCCGATGTCCCGGAATGGGAGCGGTTCATCCGCGCCTGGGGCACCGTCGCCTACCACGAGATGTTGCTGGCCGCCGCGATGATCGCCATGGTCATCGTATCCTGGGGCGCTGAAAACCAGTTCGGCACCTGGACTTTCGCCGTGCTTCTGGCCGCCCGCGTCAGCGCCAAGCTGAACCTCTATCTGGGGGTGCGGAAGATCAACGTCGAGTTCATTCCCGAACATCTCAACCACCTTCCCAGCCACTTCCGCACCGCGCGGATGAACTGGCTGTTCCCGATCTCGATCACTGGCCTGTCCTTTGCCGCCGCGTGCTGGCTGGAGCGTCTCTGGTCCTCTGATACGCCCGCCGACACTGTCGGCTTTGCGCTGCTGAGTGCGCTGACCGCGCTGGCCCTTCTGGAGCACTGGTTCATGGTGCTTCCCCTACCCGATGAGAAACTGTGGCGTTGGATGCTGCCTGCCCGCACCCAAGACCCCCAAGCGACAAGATTAAGCGAGGATGTACTATGAACTTTGACAAGATGTTCCAAACCCAGCTCGACGAACTCAAGGCCGAGGGAAACTACCGCATCTTTGCGGAACTGGAACGCGCGACCGGCGATTTCCCCCGTGTGAAGAATCACGGACATGGCACCCAGGATCAGGTCACTGTCTGGTGTTCGAACGACTATCTTGGCATGGGTCAGCATCCAGCCGTGATGAAGGCGATGATCGACACAGTCGCGTCCTGCGGAACGGGTGCCGGGGGCACGCGCAACATCTCGGGCAATGCCTACCATCACAAGGTGCTGGAGGCCGAGTTGGCCGATCTGCACGGCAAGGAAGCGGCGCTCCTGTTCACCAGCGGCTATGTCTCGAACTGGGCGTCCCTTTCCACCCTCGGCTCTCGCCTGCCCAATGCAGTCATCCTTTCCGACAGCCTAAACCATGCGTCGATGATCGAGGGCATCCGCCACGCGCGCTGCCAGAAGGTGATCTGGAAGCACAACGATCCCGAGGATCTGGACCGCAAGCTGGCTGCCTTGCCCGCCAACGCCACGCCGATCGTGGCATTCGAATCGGTCTATTCGATGGATGGCGATATCTCGCCCATCAAGGAAATCCTTGATGTCTGCGACAAGTATGGCGCGATGTCCTATATCGACGAAGTCCATGCCGTCGGCATGTATGGCCCCCGTGGCGGCGGCGTCGCCGAGCGCGAAGGCCTGATGGACCGCATCACCCTGATCGAAGGCACCCTGGGCAAGGCCTTTGGTTGCGTCGGCGGCTACATCACCGGCTCTGCCGCGCTGATCGACTTCATCCGCTCCTTCGCCAGCGGCTTCATCTTCACGACGGCCCTGCCGCCCGCCGTTGCTGCCGCGGCAACCGCCTCGATCAAGCACCTGAAGGAATCGGGCTGGGAACGCGCCATGCAGCGCCGCCAGGTTGACCGCCTGCGCGCCCGACTGGACGCCGAGGGCATCCCGCACGAGCGTAACGACAGCCACATCATCCCGGTGATGGTCAAGGACCCCAAGAAATGCCGCATGCTGAGCGACATCCTGATGGATCAGTTCGGCATCTACGTGCAGCCGATCAACTACCCCACCGTTCCCAAGGGCACCGAGCGTCTGCGCTTCACACCCGGCCCGCTGCACAGCGATGAGGATATAGAATACCTTGTGATGGCCCTGAAAACCCTGTGGAAGCAGTGCGCTATCGCCCATGCCGTCGCATAAGCCGAAGAAATCTCACAAAAAGGTGTGGAACCTTTCTCAGGGGACATATTTATAGTCAGGTGAGCACTTTCCTAGGAGAAGACCAAAATGAACAGATTTTCCGTCCTTGCCGCAGCGGCAACGCTGCTGGCAACGCCCGTTCTTGCTGATAGCCACGTCACCGCCACCGGTGATGCAGCCGCGGGCGAAGCCGCATTCCGCCAGTGCATTGCGTGCCATGTTGTCGAAAACGAAGCGGGCGAAGTCCTCGCCGGCCGCAATGCCCGGACTGGCCCCAACCTTTGGGGCGTCGCCGGTCGCCACATTGGGATGTACCCCGAATTCCGCTATGGAAACGGTCTGACCACCCTTGGTGAGGGCGACTATTTCTGGGACGAGGCAAACTTTGTCGGCTACGTGCAGGACCCCACCGGCTGGATCCGCGAAACGACCGGCGACGACAGCCTGCGCGGCGCGATGAGCTTCCGGGTTCGGTCGGAAGAGGACGCGCTGAACCTCTACGCTTATCTGGCGTCCCTCGGCGGACCCGCAGAGTAAGATTTCCGGCTCAACACCAAACGGGCGGCCTTCACGGGCCGCCCGTTTCATTTTGCGCCGTCAGGCCCCGCAAACGCGGCAATATGCGCCGCCACTTCTGCCGGCGCCTCTTCATGGGCCAGATGACCCACGCCTTTCAGCACGATCAGCCGCGCATCGGGCATCGCCTCCGCGGCCCGCTTTGACACGCTGACATCCACGGCACTGTCCTTTTCACCGTGCAGGAACAGCGTCGGCGTCTCGATCTGCGTCAGGGCGCGGTTCAGATCGGCCAATGACCATTGCGCCATCATGCCGAGCGTGCCGTCCACATGGGCGCGCTTGCTGATGAGGTGTGCGTAGGGCCGTAGCAGGTCGTCCGATAGTTCCGATCCCGTGCTGCGGATCAGCGATCTTGCCTGCGACAGCGATGGCGAGCCTGACGACAGGAACAGCCCGGTCAGCGGATTAAGCGCAAGGACCTTTGCCATGATCGGAAACAGGAAACCGGCGGCGCCTTTGAAATCCTCCAACGCGCCGTTCAAGATCACGATCCGGCGCGGCGTGACCAGTCCTAGCCGGACCATCTCCAGCGCGATAGCGGCCCCGGCGGAATGACCGATCAGCACGTTGGGCGAGATCGATTGACTGGCGAGAAGGCTGCGCAGGTCGCGCGCCACATTGGGCAAACGCGCGCGGCCCTTGGGGCTTTGCGTGAAGCCATGCCCCGGCAGATCAGGAACAAACAAGCGGAACAGAGCCTTCAGTTCGGATGCAATCGGCGCCCACGAATGCCCCGAAGCGCCCGCCCCATGCAACAACAGGGCATCAGGCCCATCGCCCATTTGCTGCACATGCCACCGATGGGGTGATACTTGCAGCACCCGGCTTGCGCCGCGGTTTGGCCAGTCGTCGGGGGGCAGATTGCTCACGACGCCAGCGCCGCGTCCACGGCGCGCGACAGGTTGCGGCTGTCGGCACGGGGCAGCGCCAGATAGGGCGCACCCATATCGCGGGCCAAGGTGTCAAGGCTTCGGGTCGGGCGTTGGCCGGTGTCGATGACAAGGCCGGGATAGCCCTGCGCCCGGATGATCCGGGCCATCAGTGTGGCATCCTCCGCCGCCTGCGACCGGTTGGCATTGCCCTCCAGATCCACATTGGCGCGACCGTCGGTCAGCAGGGCGATGGAGGGCGTCATGCCCTTCGCCTTGGCCAGCGCCGCCAATTCCAGTGCAGCCCTAAGCCCGGCCGCCAAGGGCGTGCCGCCGCCGCCCGCAAGGCTGGCAAGGCGGCGCTTGGTCTGCACCAGGGACCGCGTTGGCGGCAGCAGAATATCCGACCGATCGCCGCGAAACGACACCAACGCCACGTGATCGCGGCGCGAATAGGCCTCGGCCAACAGCAGTTCCACCGCACCCTTCGCCTCTGCCAAGCGCGCCATCGCGGCAGAGCCGGAGGCATCGACCACGAAGATGATCGCCCGGTCCGAGGTTTCCTTGAACCGCCGCACGCGAATGTCGGACATCCGTACATGCACCTTGCTGGCGTCGCCGGAAAGATTGCGGCGGATCGTCTGCCACGGCGCTGCGGCGCGCAATGTCGCCACCAGATCGACCCGTGCACCATCGCCCATCCGCCCGGCACGCGGCGGCAAAGGCCGTCCGCGCCGGTTGCCCGTCCGCTTGGCGCCAGAGCCGTTGGCAGATGTTGCCCGCACGGCCTTGCCAGCCGCGAGTTTCGCCAGCAGGTCTGGCGGCAACATGGCGCGCGCGGCCTCCAGCAGGATCTCCATTGGGGGCAGGGCTGTCAGGTCGTCGATGTCGGTCTCGGTCGGGTCGGGGGTGTTTTCGGGCTCGGGCGGCGGCGTATCGTCCTGTGGCGCCTCGGACGTCTCGGGCATCTGGGTGGCGCGGGGCACAAGGACCAGCTCGATCGCGGTCAGGATATCGGCTTCTTCCACGATGTCCGAGCCTGACAGGGCCGCAGATGCCCGAGCCACGGCCAGTGCCTGCAACGGCGCGCGGAGCGAGTGGATGCCAAGCCGCGCAGCGACCTCCGTGATCTCGGCAATCGCCTCGGCAGGCAGGCGCACTAGCGGCAGCAGGGCCCGCGCCTCGGCCAATGCGTCCAGATCAATCGACAGTTCCGGAGCATCGCCCAAGGCGTGGTCTGACAGGTCGAGATGGATCGCGAGCCGGTCGGTCAGGGCGGCAGGAGCGCGTTCGCCGGGCTCTGCGCCCTCGTCCATGGCAATCACGGCAAGGCCCCTGCGGGCGTCCAAGGTGGTCGCCAGACGCGCTGCAAGCCCGGCCTCGACCCGCTCGGCCATGGGCAGCAGCAGGATACCGGGCTGCGACAGCACGCCCATGGAACGCACCAGCGTCCCCCGATCCAATGTCGCGGCCAGATCGATGCCCCCAAACAGCGCGTCATCCGGCATGGATGGGGTAATCCGCCGCAGGGATAGACCCTGGAAGGCCAGTTTGAGACTGTTTTCCACCCTGTCACGCACCGGCCCCACGCGCGCGCGCAGCCACATCCCGCCCATCGCGGCGGGGTCCAGTGCCAGGCACGCTATCCCGAGGTTGACCCCCTGCCAGCGTGCCGTGGGGTCGCTCATCCGAAAACCTCGTCCACGACGCGCGCAACCCGCGACGTTGATCCGGCCTCGTCCAGTGGATCGCGCCTGAGACGGTGGCGGAGCGCGCTTGGGGCCACTGCGCGCAGGTGCTCGCGGGTGACAGCGGTATCGCCCTCGAACGCCGCCAAGGCGCGCGCGGCGCGCAGCAGCGTCAACTCGCCCCTCAATCCGTCCGATCCAAGTGCCACGCACAGCGATGCGCAATCGCGCAAGGTATCGTCGTCGGACGCCACCGCCGCCAACCGCCCGCGGGCGGCGACGATCCGGGCGCGCAGATCGCTTTCGGACTTGGCCCATTCGGTGCAGAATGCGACCGGATCGCGGTCGTAGGCGTCGCGCCTGCGGATGACGTCGATGCGGACCTCGATGTCCTTGGGGCTTGCGACCTCGACCGACAAGCCGAACCGGTCCAGCAATTGCGGCCGCAACTCGCCCTCCTCCGGGTTGCCGGAGCCGACAAGCACAAACCGTGCCGGGTGGCGGATCGACAGACCTTCGCGCTCCACCACGTTCAGACCCGATTGCGCGACGTCGAGCAGCAGATCGACCAGGTGGTCATCCAGCAGGTTGACCTCGTCGATATAAAGATACCCTCGATTGGCGCGCGCCAGCAAACCCGGCTCGAATGCCTTTTCGCCTTTGGTCAGAGCCTTTTCGATGTCCAAAGCACCGACCACACGATCCTCGGTTGCGCCGAGTGGCAGGTCGATCACCGGGGTCGCCTTCTGCACCATCTTGTCGTCACTCAAAACGACCCAATCCGGCACTTGGGAGAGGGACGCCGAGTTGACCGGGCATCCGGCGACCGCCTCGATCGGTGGCAACAAGGCGGCCAATCCCCGCACGGCGGTGGATTTGCCGGTGCCCCGGTCGCCGAACACCAACACACCGCCGATGCCGCCATCGATGGCGGTCAGGATCATGGCGCGTTTCATCTCGTCCTGACCGACAATGGCCGAGAAGGGGAAGGGGCCGGGCTCCATCACGTCTTTCATTCTGCTGCAATCCTGGGTTGTTCCGGTGGTGGGAAGGTAAAGGCCGGTGCCGCCCCCTCCCACCGCCCTTCGGCCGCGTCAAGGCGGAAGCGGGCATAGAGTTCTTCCTTGAACCACCCTTCGCTGCGCACAGCTTGAATTGCTTTCGCATGGGGCCCGTCGTGCCGTGCAAAGGCGGCCATGGAGGCGGCGTCAGGCCAGATCGAGAAGGTCACCTGATGCAGCCACGGAACTTCCCCGATGCCGATCTTGAACAGGACGTTGGGGTCTGCCCCGATCGCACGGGAGATCCCCGGCACCCTTCCCCAGAATTTCGCCGCGATCTTTGGCTTGATCGTGGCGCGGGTCAGGGCCGCAATCGGGCCGGTTGGGGTCGATTCCGACACTTCGAACGGGGCCTCGCCTGCCCAGGTTCCCCTTGCCGAGGTCGGCGTCAGGAACAGCGTCATGCCCTCGCTGGCCACCTCGCGATAGCGGCGAAACACCTGCGCGCCGTGAATCGCGCGCCGGGCGGTGTCATGGTCGGGCCACGTCGCCAGAATCGCATAGACGGCGGTGTTTGGAACAGGAGTAAACCCCTCGCCCGTGCCAGATCCGCACAGCTTCCACGTGCCGATATCGCGCATTCGGGACAGACCCCCACGGGCCAGTCCCATCTGGGCAAACGCCCAAAGGCGCGCGCGGAGAGATCCGAAACGATACAGGCTCAAAGTTACTGATTGCATGGCCGGTCTTTCCATGTGTCAACTTAGTCTGACATAGGGGAACAGGCTATGGAAGCTAAATCACCTTTGCAAATCGCAACTGACACCCATAATGTCAACTTGAGTGGACAGTTGGCGAGTGGCATGACGACAGACGCGCAGACAAACGGCCCATCGAGGGCGATCGTGATCGGGGCAGGTCTTGGCGGGCTTTCAGCCGCCATGCGCCTTGGCGCCAAGGGCTATCATGTGACGGTTCTGGACCGGCTGGACCGCCCCGGCGGGCGCGGCTCGTCAATTACCCAGAACGGCCACCGATTCGATCTGGGGCCAACCATCGTGACCGTGCCGCAGGTGTTCCGACAGCTGTGGGCCGAATGTGGCCGCGATTTCGATGCCGACGTCGACCTGCGGCCCGTCGATCCCTACTATGAGATTCGCTGGCGCGACGGCTCGACCTTCGCGGTCCGGCAAGACGATGCCGCGATGGAGGCCGAGGTGCGCCGCCTTTCGCCCGGCGATGTGTCCGGTTACAGGAAATTCCTGAAGGACAGCGAGACGCGCTATAAATTCGGCTTCGAAGGGTTGGGCCGTCGCCCGATGAACAAGTTGATGGACCTGATCCGGGAGCTACCGGGGTTTGTGAAGCTGCGCGCCGACCGCTCGGTCTATGCCCACGCCGCGTCCCGCGTGAAGGACGAACGCCTGCGCATGGCGCTGTCGTTCCACCCGCTCTTCATCGGCGGCGATCCGACCCGCGTAACGTCGATGTATATCCTCGTCAGTCATCTGGAGAAGCAATTCGGCGTCCACTACGCCATGGGCGGTGTGCAGGCGATGGCCGACGCCATGGTCCGCGTGATCGAGGATCAGGGTGGCGAGGTTCGGATGGACACGGAAGTGGCCGAGATCACGCTGGAGCGGACCCAGAACGCGTCGCAAAAGTCACGAACCAGCGGTGTGGTGACTGTTTCCGGAGAAGCGATCCAGTCCGATATCATCGTCTCGAACGCCGATCCAGGCACGACCTACGAAAAGCTCCTCTCCAAGCACACCAAACGCAGGTGGACGCCAAAGCGCCTCAACAGATCGCGTTGGTCGATGGGCCTCTTCGTCTGGTATTTCGGCACCAAGGGCACGGCGGACCTGTGGGGCGATGTCGGCCACCACACGATCCTGAACGGCCCGCGCTATAACGGGCTGCTCGACGACATCTTCATTCGCCGCAAACTGGCCGATGACATGTCGGTCTATCTCCACCGGCCTTCCGTCACGGACCCGACCGCCGCGCCGAAGGGCGATGACACCTTCTACGCCCTGTCGCCGGTGCCGAACCTGCACGGGCCAAGCGTCGATTGGGACGAAATGACAGAGGCCTATCGCCAGAAACTGGCGAAGGTCCTCGATGATAAGCTGATCCCCGGTTTCGAGCAGCATCTCAGCGCGTCCCACATCTTCACGCCAAAGACGTTCGAAACCCGCTACCTGTCGCCCCACGGGGCCGGCTTCTCCCTCGAACCCAGGATTTTCCAATCCGCGTGGTTCCGCCCCCACAACATCTCGGAAGAGGTATCGGGTCTTTACCTCGTCGGCGCAGGCACCCATCCCGGTGCCGGTATCCCAAGCGTGGTGACCTCTTCCGAAGTGCTGACCAAACTGGTCCCCGATGCCCCGCGCCCTGTCATGAGTCCCGTGATGCGCCCCGAACAGCGACTGGCGGCGGAGTGAGCCGATGATCGATCCTTCCGACCTTGAATTCTGCAAAGCCGCGATCCGCGAAGGCTCCTATTCCTTCCACGCCGCGTCCCGATTGCTGCCCGCTTCGGTTCGCGATCCGGCCTTGGCGCTGTATGCCTTCTGTCGCCTCGCGGATGATGAGGTCGATTTCGGTCACGACAAGCCCGCCGCCGTACTGGCCCTGTCAGACCGGCTTAACGCGGCCTATCAGGGTCGCCCGCGCAACACCCCGACTGATCGCGCCTTCACCGCGATGATCGAGGAATTCGATATGCCCCGCGCGCTGCCCGAGGCGTTGCTGGAAGGTCTTGCCTGGGACGGGATGGGGCAGCGCTATGCCACCCTGTCCGAGTTGCGGGGCTATTCCGCCCGTGTCGCTGCCGCCGTCGGCGCGATGATGTGCGTGCTGATGCGGGTGCGCGATGAACATGCTCTGGCGCGCGCCTGCGATCTGGGCGTGGCGATGCAGCTGACGAACATCGCCCGCGATGTGGGCGAAGATGCTCGCGCGGGCCGCATGTATCTGCCGACCGACTGGCTGGACGAGGCTGGATTGACTGCCGAGAGGGTGTTCGGCAATCCCGCGCCCTCCGCCGACCTCAAGCGTATGACCCGGCGCCTTCTGGCTGAGGCAAACCGACTCTACCTGCGGTCTGAACCCGGCATCGGGCGGCTGCCGCTGGCTGCGCGCCCCGGCATCTTCGCCGCGCGCCATTGCTATGATGCCATCGGGCGCAATCTGGCACGGATGGGTCACGACAGCATGTCGCGGCGCGCCACCACCACGAGTGGCCACAAGATGCGCCTTCTGGGGCTGTCGATGGTCCGGGCGGTCGTCGCAAGCGTGATCCCGGAAAGCCCGGTCATCTTCGCGCCGCCGTTGCCCGAAACCGCGTTCCTTGTCCGCGCTGCCGCCCATCCGGCGCCCAACCGCGCCACATGGGGCGATCCGCTTCTGTCGGTGCTGAGCCAATTGAAATCGCAGGACCACGCGACCCCGGCCGAATGACTAGGCGCTTGCCTTCGCCCGTGCGCGCAGCAAGGTAAACACCCCTGCCGCCACAACAATCGCGCCGCCGATCAGGACATTGGTGGCCAGCGTCTCGCCGAACACCACCATCCCGAGGGTCGTGGCAAAAACCAGTTGCAGGTAGGCGAAGGGTTGCACGGCCGAGGCCTCTGCCACCTCATAGGTTTTGATCAGCAGGTAATGCCCTGTCGCGCCGGTGACGCACAAAAGCGCCATCCAGCCATAGTCGGGGCCTGTCATCGGCTCCCAATACCAGACACCGACACAGGTCATCACCACGGCGCCGCTGGTCCCGGTCCAGAAGAAGCTGGTCGCCGCGCGGTCCTTGCGGGCGACGTAGCGGGTCAGCAGATTGTAGAGCGCGAACATGAACGCGGCGGCAAGCGGCACCAGCGCTTCAATCGAGAAGACGGTGATGCCGGGCTGCAGGATCACGAGGATGCCGACAAAGCCGATCCCGATGGCCGTCCACCGCCGCCAGCCAACCTTCTCGCCCAGGATCGGGCCGGAAAGGGCTGCGACCAACAGCGGGTAACAGGCGAAGATCGCGTGGGTTTCGACCAACCCCAGAAGCACGAACGCCACAACCGTCACGCAGATCTCGGCCGCCAGCAGAATGCCCCGGAACGCCTGCATCAAGGGTTGTTCTGTTCTGGCGGCGGCCCGAATGCCGCCCGCCTGCTGCGAGGCGATGGCGATGACGAAGGCCGAGAAGAACCAATAGCGGATCATCACGACCATGTAGACGTTGTATTCTTCCGCAAGGTGGCGACTGATGCCGTCCTGCATGGCGAAAACGAAGGTCGTGACGATCATCAGATAGATGCCGAGACGAGGATTGTTGGTCATGCAAGGCGGCCTTTGGTCATGTGTCGCTTGCGGCCAAAGCCTGTAATGCGCTCGACGATGAAGCCCGACGCGGCAAGCGCGCGGCGCACGTCACCCACCGCCGTGTAGGTGGCGAAGGTGCCGCCCGGGGCGGTGTGGGCCGCAACCTGCGCCAACACGTCGGTTCCCCACATTTCGGGGTTCTTCGCCGGGGCGAAGCCGTCGAGAAACCACGCATCTGCTCGGCCCTGCCAGTGTGGCAACGTCTGCCGCACATCCCCTTCCACCACGCTCAGGGCGTAGTCCGTTCCGTCCCGCCGGAAGAGCGCCTCAACCGGTAATTCCGCGAAGGGCAGCAAAGCCGCGCGCATGTCGGCCTCGGCCATCGGAAACGCTTCGAAGGTGGTAAAAAGCAGCTTGCCGGGGCAGCCAGATTGGCGAAAGGCCAGAAGCGTCGTGAGGAAGTTGAGCCCCGTGCCAAAGCCCAGTTCCGCTACGTGAAAACCGTCGCAGAACCGCTCAGGCAATTGATTTCCCTGAAGAAAGACATAACGCGTTTCGGCCAGGCCATTGTCGAGCGAATAGAACGGATCGTCGAACAAACGCGACACCGGCACACCATCCCGCCACTCGATCTTGTGCTGGTCCTTGCCCATGCCGCGCCCTATCACCAATTCGGGCGGACGTTCTGCCAAGCACGGGAGAGTTGCAATGCCCGATATCACCGTCCACGGGGCCGGTATCACCGGCCTGATGGTGGCTTGGGCAATGGTCCGGCGCGGGGCGTCGGTGCAGGTGATCGATCCCGCCGGTGTCGGGGCCGGGGCGTCCGGCGGCATCGTGGGTGCCTTGGCGCCGCATGTGCCCGAAAACTGGAACGCCAAGAAGGCGTTGCAGTTCGCCGCCTTGGAGGGGGCGGAGGCGCTGTGGGCGCAGATTGCCGACGTCGGTGGCGGCGATCCCGGTTACGCCCGCACGGGCCGTATCCAGCCGCTGCAAGATCAGGCCGCGGTGGATCTGGCCCATCTCCGCAGCGTGTCGGCACAGACCCTATGGCAGAGCCATTATCACTGGTCCGTCGTGGACGCCGCGGCGGTTGGATTGACCATCCTCAGCCCCACAGGACTGGTCGTTCTCGATACCCTGACCGCTCGATTGCATCCCCGCCACGCCTGCGACGCGCTGGCAGCGGCGTTGGTGGCTTTGGGTGTGCGGATCGTGCCGGATGGCAGGTCCACCGGGATCGAGGTCTGGGCCACGGGGGCTGCTGATCTGTCGGCGATGTCGGCCACCCTTGGGCGCGTGGTCGGTGCGCCGATCAAGGGACAGGCGGCGCTGTTGCAGTGCGATCTGTCTGCCGCGCCGCAGGTCTTTGCCGACGGGCTGCACATCGTGCCGCATGGCGACGGGACGGTCGCCATCGGCTCGACGACCGAGCGGGAGTTTGCGGATCCCGTCGGCACCGATGCGCTGCTGGAGCCGCTGATCGACGCCGCGCGGAGTGCCGTGCCGGTGCTGCGGGATGCCCCCGTGATCCAGCGCTGGGCCGGACTGCGGCCAAGGGCGCGCAGTCGCGGGCCGATGGTTGGCCCGCATCCAACGCGGCCTGGGTCCTACATCGCCAATGGCGGCTTCAAGATCGGGCTGGCGATGGCGCCGGTGATGGCCGAAATGCTGGTAGATCTGATCTTGAATGGCGTTGACACCATCCCACCGGATTTCCGCCCTGAGGCCAGCCTTTAAAGCCCCGCCGCCCGTCGCAGTTCGGCCATTTGCCCTTCAAGCGACTTGCGGTTGATCTCGTTGGTCAACGTCTCGCCGTCGAACTGCGCGCCCGCAAGGCCGACCAGAACCTCCGGCCCAAGGATCAATCGCGGCCGGAATGCGACCAGACATTCGCGCATGCTGGCTTGAGTGCGTTCGCCACCCGATCGCCCCCCGGTGGCCGACATCAGCGCCACGGGCTTGTCCAGCCACGGCGCGATCTTGGTGCGGCTGATCCAGTCGAGCGCGTTCTTCAACACGCCCGATATGCCCTTGTTATACTCGGGCCCCGCGATGATGACGCAATCGGCCGCCTTGATCTGTTCGGCCAGATGCTGGACCGACGCGGGCACGCCCTCGGCTGTTTCAAGATCACCATCGTAGAGCGGGAACCGCAAATTGCCCTCCTCGAACTCGGCTGGATCGAAGATCGCCGCCGCCTCCCGCATCAGCTTGAGGTTGAACGATTCCGCGCGGAGCGATCCGCATAGTCCCACAAGTCTGCCGCTGGACATCAAGGCCCCTCCGTTTCACTACTCGACTGACCCTCATCTAACCCAAGAGCGCGATATGACCAAACAGCATGGTGGAAAAATACTGGCCAATCGGTTGGCATTGCACGGCGTCAGCCGCGTGTTCTCGGTGCCGGGTGAAAGCTTTCTGGCGGCGCTCGATGGCCTTTATGACCATGATATTGCCAACATAGTCTGCCGCCAGGAAGGCGGCGCGGCAATGATGGCCGAGGCTTATGGCAAGATGACCGGCCAGCCCGGTGTGCTGTTCGTGACACGCGGGCCGGGGGCCACGAATGCCAGCGCCGGCCTGCATATCGCGATGCATGATGCGACACCAATGGTGTGTTTCGTGGGGCAGGTCCCGTTGAAGCACCGGGACAGGGGCGTGTTCCAGGAGGTTGATTACAGGGCGTTTTTCGGACCGCTGGTGAAGTGGGTGGCCGAGGTGGAACGCACCGACCGCCTTGCCGAATACATCGACCGCGCCTTTGCCGTGGCGCAGGCCGGGCGTCCGGGACCGGTGGTGCTGGCACTGCCCGAGGATATCCTGTCGGCGTTGGCAGATGCCCCGAAACAGCGCCCCGGCGCGCGGGCGATGGCAAGCGTGAACCCTGCCGATCTGGTGCCCTTTGCCGAGGCGTTGAAACTGGCAAAGCGCCCGCTAATCCTGTGCGGCGGATCGCAATGGTCTGATACGGACCGAAAAAGTGCCGAGGCGCTGGCAGAGAAACTGGGCGCGCCCATCGCCGTGACGTTCCGGCGGCAGCACTACATCGACAACGATCATCCCAATTACGCGGGCGATCTTGGGGTCGGGGCCAATCCGGCGCTGGGCAAGCGGCTGTCGAATGCCGACTGCATCCTGCTGCTGGGGGCTGAACTGAACGACATCACCACCGCCGATTTCACCCTGCTTGATCCAGCCAATCCGCCGACCATTCTGCAGGTCTCCCCGGAGCCTGAAAATGCATCCAAAACCTATCCGGCTACCTTCGCCGTGACCGGCACGCCGCGATCGATGCTCCATCAATTGTCGGAGATGCTGCCAGCAACGAACACCGACCGGGGGGCCGCCGAGGCCCATGCCGACTACGAGGCGTGGCAGGTGCCGCAACCGACGCCGGGCGCGGTACAGATGGAGCATGTGATCGGCTGGCTGCGCGACCATGTCGCCCCCGACACGATCATCACCAACGGCGCAGGCAACTATGCGGCGTTCCTGCACCGCTACCATCGGTTCAGGCGGTTCGGCACGCAGGTGGCACCGACATCGGGCTCGATGGGATACGGGCTGCCGGCCGCGATCTCGGCCAAGTTGCAGAACCCGGAGCAGCCGGTGATCTGTTTGGCGGGAGATGGTTGCATCCAGATGACGATCCAGGAGCTGTCGACCGCCCGCCAATACGGCGCGGACATCATCGTGATCGTCGCCAATAACGGGCGCTACGGCACGATCCGCATGCATCAGGAAAAGCACTATCCCGGCCGCGTTTCGGGGACTGATCTGTTCAACCCGGATTACGCGGCGCTGGCCCGCGCCTATGGCGGCACCGGGCACACGGTTACCGAGAATGGGCAGTTCGGCGCGGCCTATGCCGAGGCGTTGAAGGGCGGCCTGCACATCATCGAGTTGAAGCTTGACCCCAGCATGTTGTCGACGACAAAAAGCCTCTAATCGGCCGGTTCGGGTCTATCAGGCGTCGGATTTTCGCCCAGCATCCGAACCTCGCGCTGCGGGAAGGGAATGGAGATGCCGTTCTCCTTGAAGGTGTCCCACAGCGCCAGAAAGACGTTGCCTCGGATATTCGTCAGGCCCGCTGTCGGGTCCCTGATCCAGAAGCGCAGGATGTAATCCACGCTGGAATCCCCGAAGCCCACGATATGGCAGACGGCGGGGCGGCTTTTCAGCACCCGCTCGACGCTACCCGCCGCCGCAACC
>JBBQHZ010000060.1:0-21276 GCA_038324445.1 Rhodobacterales bacterium
CGCACCGTCAGATGCGGGTAGAGGGAGTATTGCTGGAACACCATCGCGACATCGCGCTGCGCCGGGGTCAGCCCGGCCATGTTCCGCCCGCCAATCGAAATGTCGCCCTTGTCCGGTCTGTCGAGGCCCGACACCATCCGCAGCGTCGTGGTCTTTCCCGCGCCCGTAGGGCCCAGCAGCACCACGAAAGAGCCATCCGGCACCACCATGCAAAGATCCGCCAGCGCGACATCGGCACCGAAGGACTTCGACACATTGCTCAGGACGACCTCAGCCATGGTGAAGCACCTCCCGGTTGAATTCGGACACCAACGCCCTGCCCGTCGCGTTGTCGAATACCGTAAGCGTTCGGGCATCAAGGTCGAGCCCGGTGCGGTCCCCGACCCGGACGGCCACATGCGACGGGATGCGCGCCTTCACCTGCCCATGGGCCGTTCTCAGGGTCACGATCTGTGTCGTGCCCAGATATTCGCTCGCCAGGATCTCGCCGCGATAGGCGGCCGCATCGGTCAGATGCACATGCTCTGGCCGGACACCCAGCGTGAGCGCGCCGCTGGCGCCTTCCAACACGCGCGGGATGGCGAGGCGTGCATCGCCCAGGCTCACGTGATCGGCTCCCTTGCCGACCGTTCCGTTGAATTCAAGAAAATTCATCGGAGGCGAGCCGATGAACTGCGCCACGAACTTGGTGGCCGGCCAATCGTAGATGTCCTGCGGGACGCCGAATTGTTCCACAACGCCGTGGTTCATCACCACGATCTTGTCGCCCATCTGCATGGCTTCCAATTGGTCATGCGTCACGTAGACAGTCGTGGCACCCATCCGGTCATGCAGCGCGCGCAACTCCTGCGCCATATGCTCCCGGAATTCCGCGTCGAGCGCGCCGAGCGGCTCATCCATGAAGAACGCCTTGGGGTTGCGGACGATCGCGCGGCCAAGGGCCACGCGTTGGCGATCACCCCCTGACAAGCCACTCACCGGACGCTCCAGAATGTCGGTGATGCCAAGGATCCCGGCGACCTCTGCGACCTTCTTCCGGACGTCCGCCTTGGCCATACCCTGCGACAGGAGCGGGTAGCTGATGTTCCTGCGCACATTCATGTGCGGGTAGAGGGCGAACATCTGGAACACGAAGGCGATATCGCGCTGGCTTGCGGGTTTCTGGCCGACCTCCTCGCCGTCGATGTAGATCTCGCCGGACGTGGGCAGTTCCAGGCCCGCCATCATCCGGAGCGTCGTCGTCTTGCCACATCCCGACGGACCAAGCAGCATGAAGAATTCGCCATCCTCGATCGTGAAGGATGAGGATTTGACCGCATTGAAAGACCCGAAGTCCTTGCGCACGTTCTGAATTCGGATCTGTGCCATGCGCCTATTCCGGGAAATGGCTGACGATGATGAACATCACGGTGCCCACCAGGGTGACGACGAACGAGTAGGTGAACAGCACCAGGAAAAACGGCTGCATCAACATGACCACCCCAAGGGCGATCAGGATCGAGGCCAGCATTTCCCAGGGGCCGCGGCGAAACCGCAGAAATCCAGACACGAAATCGGTCATTTCCGCACCGCCCCGAATGTGATCCCGCGCAGCAGGTGTTTGCGCAGAAGGATGGTGAAGATCATGACCGGCACCAGGAAGATCGTGGCACCGGCCGCAACGGCGGGCCAATCCTTGCCCGAAACCCCGATGATCGTCGGAATGAAGGGCGGGGCTGTCTGGGCATTGCCCGACGTCAGCAAGACGGCAAAGGCATATTCGTTCCACGCAAAGATCAGGCAGAAGATCGCGGTCGAGGCGATGCCGGTCGCGGCCTGCGGCAGCACGACCTTGTAGAAGGCCTGAAACCTTGTGTAGCCGTCGATAAGGGCCGCTTCCTCGTATTCGACAGGGATCTCGTCGATAAACCCCTTCAGCAGCCAGACCGACAGCGACAGGTTCACCGCCGTGTAGAGCAGGATCATGCCAAGATGGGTGTCGTTCAGCCCAAGATTTCGGAACATCAGGAAAATGGGAATGGCGACGGCGATGGGCGGCATCATCCGGGTCGACAGGATGAAGAACATCAGGTCGTCCTTCAGCGGCACCTTGAAGCGGCTGAACGCATAGGCCGCTGCAGTACCGAGGATCATGCACAAGGCCGTTGATCCAAATCCGATGATGATCGAGTTCAGGAACCGTTCGCCATAGCGCGATGGTCCGGTGATGACGGTGCCGCGATCACGGGCAATCTGCTCGTACCAGGTTTCGGCTGGACCGGCCTCCTCCAACATCTCCTCGTCGGCGCGAGTCCGGTCGGTGAAAAGGTTCATGTAGCCTTCCAGCGTAGGCTCGAAAAGGATGACGGGGGGATAGGCGATGGAATCGGCGGGCGACTTGAAGCCCGTGGCGATGATCCACAACAGCGGGACAAGCGTGATGATCGCATAGGCGATCACCAGCGCTCCGGCGGCCCATTTGGTAAGCCTCGAGGGGTTTGTCACCGAGAAGCTCATCGTTCCTTCACCTTGTTCAGGGCCTTCACGTAGATCGAGGCCAGACCGAACACGGTCACGAACAGGATCACGGCATAGGCCGACGAATACCCGGTGCGCCATCTCTCGAAGGCTTCGCGCTTGAGGTCGATGGAGGTCAGCGTCGTCGTGTTGCCGGGACCGCCGCCGGTCAGCTGCACGACCAGATCGAACATCTTGAAGTTCTCGATCCCGCGAAACAGCACCGCCAGCATCAGGAACGGTAGCGCCATGGGGATCGTGATGGTCCAGAACTGCCGCCACTTGCTGGCCCGGTCACATTCCGCGGCCTCGTAGATGCTGTCGGGGATGGATCGCAGACCGGCCAGGCAGATCAGCATGACAAACGGCGTCCACATCCAGGTATCGACAATCACGATGCTCCATGGCGCAAGATGCACATCGCCGATCATCGAGAAACTTGCCGGATCGGCACCGGTCAGAAAGGCGATGACGTAGTTGAACAGACCGATCTGGGGTTGATAGAGGAAGGTCCAGAAGTTGCCGACCACGGCAGGCGACAGCATCATCGGAAACACGATGATGGTCGTCCAGAGGTCGTTTCCCTTGAACTTCTTGTTGATCAGATACGCCAGGGTGAAGCCGATCAAGACCTGCAGGACGATCGTCCAGATCAGGAAATGCGCCGTGGCCTGCATCGTGTTCCAGATATCCGGATCGGTCAGAATACGCTGGTAGTTTCGCAGGCCGACCCATTCGACATCGTTGTTGGGACGATTGACGCGGAAGTCCGTGAAGCTCAGGCGGATGGTCCAGATCAGCGGAAAGATGTTGACGGCCAGCAACAGGAAGATCGTCGGCGCCACGAAGATCCACGCGATCGTGCGGTCGGACAAGCCGCGGATCCGTCGCGCAATGTCCTTGGGCGTCTTTTGCGCCGCCTTGTCGATGGCCGTATGGGTCATGTCATCAATCCTTCGTAGCGGCAGCTCGCTGCATCCGCTTCGGATCTTATCTGGAATGGGGAAAAATGCCTCTGGCGGATTTGGCCATCAGCCCGAAGGTCGTTGTCGGGCGCCTTGCAAGGCGTAGGCGCCCGACAGGTCAGCTCTCAGAGCTTGCCTTCATCCTCGAAGATTTCCGTCCAATCGCTCACCAGGCCATCAAGCGCCTCCTGCGCCGTGCCCTCGCCGGCGACCACGTAGTTGTGGACGCGGTCCTGCATCGCAAGCAGCAGGTCGGCATAGGCCGGCTCGGCCCAGAAGTCCCGCACAATGGCCATCGAGTCGAGGAACGTCTGCGCATAGGGCTGGCTTGTCGCGAAATCGGGGTCCTCGACCACGGCCCGCAGCGCGGAATATCCACCAAGCTCCCACCAGCGCGCCTGAACCTCAGGTTGCGCGAACCATTGGATATACTCCAACGCGGCTTCCTGGTTCTCCGAATAGGACACGACCGAGATACCCTGACCACCCAACTGCGCATATTGCCCTGCGGGGCCAGCCGGGTTCGCGAAGTAACCCGAGCGTCCGCCGCCGACATTCTCGTCGGCTTCCACGCCGGGCCAGATGAAGGCGAAGTTCATCTGCATCGCGACCTGACCCGAGCGATAGGCGTCGATGTTCTCGCCCATATACCAGTTCGATGATCCCGGAGGCGTGCCCACTTCGTAGAGGTGCCGGTAATATTCCAGCCCCGCCACGGCTCCGGCAGAGTTCACGAAGCCTTCAAGATCGTAGGGCTGTTCGGGGTTTTCGTATTGGAACCCGTAGTTGTAGAGCGCGTTCGTCACGCCCATCGTGATCCCTTCCGACCCGCGCTCGGTATAGATCGCCGCGCCGTAGACCGTGGTGCCATCGATGTCGCGGCCCTGGAAGAACTCCGCGATTTCGGCCAGTTCTTCCAGCGTCGCGGGCACGCCCAGCGCGCGTCCGTAGGTCTCCTGGAATTCTACCTGCAGTTCGGGACGCTCGAACCAGTCGCGCCGATAAGTCCAGCCCACGACATCCCCAAAGGCGGGCAACGCGTAGTAGTTCGGGGTGCCCTTGGGCCATTCGGCATAGCCGGTCACGGTTGCGGGAATGAAATCGTCCATCGAGATGCCGTTGGCATCGAAGAAATCGTTGAGCGGGATATAGTGCCCGTTTTCAGCGCCCCCGCCGATCCACTGGCTGTCGCCGATCATCAGGTCGCATAACTGGCCACCCGAATTGAGCTCGTTGAGCATCCGATCCGCAAAGCTCGTCCATGGAACGAATTCGAAGTTCATCGTGTGGCCCGAGCTGGCTTCGAAATCCCGGCTCAGTTCGACCAAGGCATTTGCCGGATCCCAGGCGGCCCAACACAAGGTGAGGTCCGCAGCCTGCACGGCTGAGGAAACGCCAGCAGCAAGAATGGCGCCAGCAGCAGTCGTCGCCAAAAGTTTGGAGTTCATCGGTAACATCCTCCCTGGATTATTTGGGCCGCAACCCCCTCGTCGCGACTCTACCGTAATGCATCTGTTAATGAGGCACGTACCTCAAAGCAACAAAATTCTGATGCACGTGCCTCTTTCTGTGCTAATGGATCGTCTCGGAAACCGTGAAATGTGCGTGTTTCTCCGGGCCACTGGTCATAAGAGGCTGACATGAGTAGAGAATTCGCTCAGCCCAAAGCTGAGAACACCATCTTGCGCCCGACCACCAAAGACCTGGCAAAAGCCGCAGGCGTCAGCCGCGCGACCGTTGACCGTGTGTTGAACGGGCGCGAAGGTGTGCAGCAAAAAACCGTCGACAAGGTCAATGCTGCCATCGCGACGCTTGGCTTCGTTCGCAACATCGCGGCCGCCAATCTGGCCAAGAGCCGGACCTATCGTTTCCTGTTCGTGCTGCCGAAATCGGGCGATCAGTTTCTGGCCGAGATCCTCAAACATATCTCCGAAGCGGACACCGTATTTGCGGCAGAGATGGTCGCCATCAAGGTGCACCACATCAACGATAACGATCCCCACGAGATTTCGGCCTTCCTCGGCACCCTGTCACCCAAGGTGCTGGACGGTGTGGCGATCATGGCGCCCGAGACGCCGCAGGTCCGCGACGCCATCCTGCGCCTGCAGGAGCGGGGCGTTCATACCCTGCCCTTCATTTCGAACCAGACGCTTACCGGCGATCATTGGGTCGGCGTGGACAATCTGGCCGCGGGTGCGACCGCCGGCACATTGCTGGGGCGCTTCCTGCCGCGGCAGGCCGGCAAGCTTCTGGTGATCGCCGACAGCATCCAATCCCGTGACAGTCTGGAGCGACGATCGGGCTTCGATACCGTGATCAACGCCTCCTTTCCCCATCTCGGCGCCCTGCCCTCTCTTGAAACCAACGGCTCCGAAGAGCGGGCGGAGCGGATCATCTCAACGGCATTCCGCCTGCACAGGAACATCGTTGGTGTCTACATTCTCTCGTCCGAAGCGCGGGTGCCGCTCTGCGTCATCCGGCAGACACCGGCGGCTCAGTCCGCGGTTGTCGTCGCCCACGAGCGAACGCCCGCCACGGTCGATGCGCTTGTGGATGGCACGCTCGATGCGGTCATCACACAAGATCCGGGACACCTCGTGCGAAGCGCCATCCGCAAACTTCGCGCCCTGACAGACATGCGCTCGACCCTTCAATCGCAAGAGAAGATACGGGTCGAAATCCTGTTGAAGACCAATATCTGACGGGTCTTGAGGCCTTTCCGCCAGCCAATCCCCTGCCCCGCCCCAAGGCAGGTTCCCCGGTCAGTGCCCCCAGATCCCGCTTGAATGCCGTCCGGATTCCCGCTCAGGTCCGGGCAGAGGCTCCGGCGCACGCCCACGGCCGGCACGAGGTAGGCATGACAGTTTCCCGAGCCGGGCCGCCACCCCTTGTCCTGCGGGGCGGCAAGGTCGTCAGCAGCGCGGGCACCAAGCCCCTCGACGTCCTGATCCACGCAGGCAGGATCGAGGCGCTGCTCGCCCCCGGCACGCCGGTCGCCGACGCCACCGAGGAGTTTGTCGCGGGATCGCTCCTCCTGCCCGGCCTGGTCGATGTCCATGTGCACCTGCGGGATCCCGGCCTGACCGAGCATGAGGACTTCACCACCGGTACCCGTGCCGCCGCGGCGGGCGGCGTCACGACCCTGTCGGTGATGCCGACTGACGATCCGTGGACCTCGGACCTTGCGACCTTCCGCGACAAGGCAGGGCTTGCCGCCGGGCGGATCGCGGTCGACGTCGCCCTGCAAGCGGCGGTGCCGCGCTCGCTCGAGGGGCTCGAGGCGCTGGCCGAGGCGGGCGCCGTCTCGCTCGAAATCTTCACCGCCGACGTGGCCGGGGCCTTTCTCCACCCCGACGCAGCCGCCCTCTGCAAGGCTCTCACGGCGGCAAGGGCGCTCGGCCTGACCTTGGGTGTCGCGCCCGCCGACGCCTCGCTCCTCGCCGCGGCCCTCGCGGCCACCACCGGAACCGACGCCGCGGCGTTCTGCGCCACCCGGACCCCGGTCATGGAAGCGATGGGCATCGCCAAGGCGATTGTCTGCGCCGCCGGGACGGGTGCGCGCGTTCATATCCGGCAGGTGAACTCCGCGGCCGGGCTCGACGTTCTGCGCGCGATGAAATCCCTCGCCGATATATCCGTGGAGACGACGCCGCAGAACCTGCTCTTCACCGCTGTGGATTACGACGGCCCGAATAGCGCGCTGCTCAAGGGCTCGCCCCCGCTTCGCACCGATGCCGACCGTGCCGCCCTCCTCGACGCCGTGGCCTCCGGCCTCGTCGACATGGTTGCCACCGACCACGCGCCCTACCGTCCCGAGGCCAAGGCGGGGCCCTTCGCCAGCTTCGCCGAGATACCGGGCGGGATGCCGGGCGTGCAGACCCTGCTCGGGTCCATGCTCCACATCGCAAGCCGGGGCGCGCTGAGCGTGGAGGACATCGTGCGGTGCTGTGCCGAGGCCCCGGCAGAGCGGTTCGGCCTGTCCACCAAGGGCCGGATCGCCGCCGGATGCGACGCCGACATCGTCCGCCTTACCCCAGGCCCGGTCACTTCGATCACTGACGCCGACCAGCTTTCCAAGGCCAGACGCACACCCTTTGCCGGGCTCGACTTTCCGTTCCGGATCGACGCTGTCATGGCGCGGGGGCGCTGGATCTTCTCGAACGGCAAGGTAGCTTCGGCGCTTTCCGGTTCGGTGATCGCGCCCGCGCGGTTCCGCTGATCGAGGATCGCCTGTCGGGATGGCGTGACCCGCAGGCGGCAGGTTTTGCCCCGCCATCGCGGACAGCGACCTTTCGGTGGCTCTCGCGCCCCGACTGCCCTCGTCTCAAGACGGCGGGTGGTGCCGGCGCCAATGCGCCGCGATCTCGCTCCGCGTCGCGATCCACGCGCCGTCCGAGGCCTTCACGTGGTCGATGAACCGGGCAAGGCCGGCCATCCGACCGGGCCGACCAATCAGGCGACAGTGGAGGGAAACGGTCATCATCGAGGAAGTCCCCTCCTCGATCAACCAGTCGAAACCGTCGCGCAGATAGCTGAAGAACTGCTCCGCCGTCTCGAGGCCCGACCCGCGCGAGAACCGGCTGTCGTTGTTGTCAAAGCTGTGCGGGATCACCAGATGCGCCTTGCCCGCGACTTCGACCCAGTAGGGCAGATCGTCGTTGTAGTCGTCGCTGTCGAACGCGAAGCCCTGTTCCACCGCCAGACGCCTTGTATTGAGGCTTGGCCGCCCGGTGTACCAGCCCTGCGGCGCGCTGCCGGTGAGGCGCTCGATGGTCTCGGCGGTGCGCGCCATGTGCAGCCGCTCGGTCTCCTCGTCCATGAAGCGGTAATCGATCCACCGCCAGCCATGGCCGACGAAATCACCGCCCAGCGACGCCATGGCCGCACCGACGGCGGGATTGACCTCCAGCGCGCGGCCGACGACGTAGAAGGTCGGCGTCACGCCCCGGGTCCGGAACGCCTTGATCAGCCGCCAGATCCCGACGGCGGACCCGTATTCGTAAAGCGACTCGACGTTGCGATCGCGGGCTCCCGGAACCGGCGGTGAGGGCGCCACCTCGGTCAGGATCGACTCTGCATGGGCGTCGCCCTCCTGCGGCGAATATTCCGCCCCCTCCTCGTAGTTCACCACGAAGTTCACCGCGACCCGCGCGCCGCCAGGCCATCCCGCTTCGGGCCGCTCGGCGCCATAACCGACAAGACGGCGGGTGGGCACATAGGGGTCATCTTCCTTCATCGTGCCATCCACCCGTCATCACCTGATCTGCCACCACCGGGTGGTCCGGGTTGAACGTTAGTGCATGGTCGGCCGCTGGTCTATCGGGGCGATGCCGCCGGCCAGATCCCGGTCATGGGGATTTTCAGGGGCGACGCCAGACCCTTCCGGACTCCCGTCGAAGCAAGATGAGCAAACGTTTGCCCAACTGAAGATCATGCGCTAGCCTGACGGGATACGACCGTGAGAATCGGCTTTCAAGGCGGGAGGCCCGGATGAGCCCGACGACGATCAAGGACATTGCACGCTCGCTGGACCTGTCGATTTCGACAGTGTCGCGGGCCTTGTCCGGTCAGGGCCGCATCCCGGGCGAGACGCGCATCCGGGTGCAGGACATGGCCCGCACCTTGGACTACACGCCGAACCGCGCCGCGCAGGTTCTGGTCGGAAAGCGCAACAGCGGCTTTGCCGGACTGGTGCTGACCGATCCGGGCTATGGCCGCGAGGACAGCTATCTGGGCGAATACATCTCGGGTCTGGGCCACGGGCTGGCCGAGGCGGGGGTCGATCTGTTTCTCGCCGCCATCCCCGAAGGGCAATCCGAACTGTCGGTGATCCACAATATCGTGGCGACCCGGCGGGCTGACGGGCTAATCCTTGGCCGTACCTCCGAGGTCGATCCGCGCGTCGATTACCTGCTCGATGCCGGATTTCCCTTCGTCACCCACGGGCGCATCGCCACCGACGACGCGCGCCACGACTGGATCGACACCGACGGCTTCACCGCCTTCGGCGAGGCGTTCGACCTGCTCTACGGTCTGGGCCATCGCCGCTTTGCCCTTCTGACCATCGAAGAACCGATGACTTTCCGCCTGCACCGGACCGAAGGGCTGGTTCAGGCAATGGAGCGGCAGGGCGATCCGGAGGTCAGCCTGACCATCGTGACATCGCCCCGATATGACGCGGCGCGACGGACGCAGGTGATCGGTGAGCTGCTGCAATCTGACGACCGTCCCACCGCCGTGCTGGCGATGTTCGACGGTCTGGCGCTGGCCGTCCTGCGCGAGGCCGAAGGCCTGTCGCTGTCAGTGCCGCGCGATTTGAGCGTGATCGGTTTCGACAACATCGCCTCGGCCCCGCTGGCGCGGCCGGGGCTGACGACCTTCGACAGCGACACCCATGCCGCTGCGCGGGAATCGGCGCGGATGCTTGTGGCCCGGATCAAGGATCCACAGGCGCCGCCGATGAAACGGCTGGTGCGGCCAAGGCTGGTCCTGCGGGCCAGCCACGGCGCGGCACCTGAACGATAATCAATGAAAGGGAGGATAAAACCATGAAATCACTTGATAAACTGACGGCCGGCGCTGCCATCGCCACAATGACGCTTCTGGCGGGGCCGGCAACAGCCGAGGTCCTGTTCTGGTCGACCCAGGCCAAACCGGTCGAGGAAACCCAGGCCATGCGCGAACAGGTGCTGGCCGGCTTCGAGGGCGGCGTGGACTATCAGGGGATGGACGAAGGCCCCTGGCTCACGCGGATCCAGGCCGAAATGCAGGCCGGCACCGGCACCATCGCGCTTCTGGGCGGGTTGCATGGCGACCTGAGCGGCCTTGGCGACGGGTTGATGGACTTGTCGTCGGTCGATACGTCGGGCATTGGCGACGCCATGCTCGAGCTTGGCCGTCTCGGCACCGACCAGCAACTCTATATCCCGTGGATGCAGGCCACCTACCTGATGGCCGCCAACCGCGAGGCGCTGCAATACCTGCCCGAGGGGGCCGATCTGAACGCGCTCACCTATGACCAGCTGATCGCATGGACCGCCGCCGTGCACGAAGCCACCGGCGAGCCACGCTTCGGTTTCCCCGCCGGCCCGCAGGGTCTGCGGCACCGCTTCTTCCAGGGCTTCCTGCTGCCCGCCTATACCGGTTCGACCGTGACCGAGTTCCGGTCCGAAGCAGCGGTTGAAGCCTGGGGCGCCTTTGCCGAGTTGTGGAGCCATACCACCCCGGCCTCGACCAATTACAGCTTCATGCAGGAGCCGCTCCTGACAGGGGATGTCTGGATCGCCTTCGACCATGTCGCGCGTCTGGCCGACGCCTTCAACCAGCGGCCCGACGATTTCGTGGCCTTCCCGGCACCAGCCGGCCCCGAGGGCCGCGCCTACATGCCGGTTCTGGCCGGTCTGGCGGTGATGAGCACCGCCCCCGATGCCGAACAGTCGATGGCGCTGGTGGATTACATGCTGTCGCCCGAAACGCAGATCGCGACGCTGCGGGCCACCAACTTCTTCCCGGTGATGCCGGTCGAGATGCCCGACGACATGCCGGCATCGGTGCAGGCCTTCGCACCCGCGATCGCGACCATGACCGGCGCCAGCGATGCCTTGCCGGCCCTTCTGCCGATGGGTCTCGGCGATCTTGGCGGCCAGTTCAGCCAGATCTACACCGACACCTTCGAGCAGATCATCCTTGCCGGACGCCCGGTCGAGGAAACGCTGGACGAACAGGCAGAGGTGCTGCGCGAGCTCATGATCGAGGCGAACGCCCCGTGCTGGGCACCGGACGAGCCGTCCGACGGCCCCTGCCCGGTCAACTGAGCACGCCTGCGACGTGACCAACGCCCTTCCCCCGCCCAACGGGGGAAGGGTCGGCCCCGGGTAACGGCCGTCGCCGCCACCCAAAGCCAAGTCTAACGCCTCGCCACACGCCAAGCGCCGATCCCCAAAGATCCCACGCCGTTCCCTGCCCAAGGCCCGCACCAAGGAGGCCGCCCGCCATGCCCCGCGCCCTGCCCTATATGCTGCTGCTGCCTGCGACGCTGTTCCTGACGGTGTTCTTCCTCTATCCGTTTGCGAATGTGGCGTGGGAAAGCGTCACGCGCGGGGGCGAGGTCACACTGGACAACTACCAGCGCATGGCGAGCCACTGGAAATTCCCCGGCGCCTTCTGGAACACGCTGCTGCTGGCGGGCCTTGTGGTGCCGATCCAGCTTGCCATGGCGCTCACCATGGCCTCGATCGTGACCAAGCTGCAAAGGGGCCGCTCGACCCTCCTCTACATCTTCGCCATCCCGCTGGGCATCTCCGACCTTGCCGCAGGCCTCATCTGGCTCGCGATCTTCGAACAATCCGGCTTCCTCAACTCGATGCTCTACGGCCTTGGCGTCATCGAGCGGCCGATCCTGTTTCTGAGCTACCAGAACACCTGGGTGATCCTGATCGCGATCGTGCTGGCCGAAGTCTGGCGCGCCACCGCGATCATGATGGTGATCCTTGTCGCGGGCATGGGCCTGATCCCCAAGGAATACGGCGAGGCGGCCGAAGTTTTCGGCGCCTCTCGCTGGCAGCGCTTTACCCGCGTCACGCTGCCGATGCTGAAGCCCAGCCTGCAGACCGCGCTGATCCTGCGGGTGATCCTTGCCTTCGAGGTCTTTGCCGTCGTCGTGGCGCTTGGCGGCACGCAGTTCCCCGTGCTGATGAGCGAAACCTACCAGTGGCAGTTCACCATGCAGGACCGGGGCGTCGCTGCGGCCTATGCGATGGTGATCCTCGGCATTTCCGTGGCCTTCACGCTGGTCATCCTCAAGGTGCTGCACGTCCCGAAGGAGGCCCGGATATGACCGACGCGACGCTCCCCGACGCGCCTGCTGCCCCAAACCACGTGCGCCGATCCGGCAACTGGGTCTTTGCCACCGGCGTGGCGCTGCTGGTGGCCTGGGTGCTGGTGCCGATCTGGCTGCTGATGGCCAATGCACTCTCGGCCCCGGAGGAGGTCACCGCCTTCCCGCGCTCTGTCATCCCGTCCTTCGATACCGCCTCGCTCGAGTTCTTCTTTGGCTTTCGGGGGGTGCTGGATGCTCTGTGGAACTCGATTCAGGTGGCTTGCGTGACGATGGTCCTTGCCATCGGGCTTGGCGCTCCGGCTGGCTACGCGCTGACGCGCTTCGAATTTCCCGGCAAGGAGGCGTTCCGCTTCCTCGTCATCATGACACGCGCCTTTCCGCTGCCACTCCTCGCCCTGCCGCTGGCCGTCATGTTCATCCGCACCGGGCTTGACGACACGATCCTTGGTCTGGCGCTGGTCCATGCAACTCTGGCGCTGCCCTTCGCCGTGCTGATCACCTTCTCGCTCTTTTCGGGCATACCGGTGGAGCTGGAGGAAGCGGCCTGGACGCTGGGCTGCACGCGGCTGCAAGCCTTCGCCAAGGTCGTGATGCCATTGGCGGCACCCGGCATCGCGGCCTCGGCTGTCTTTGCCTTCGTGATCTCGTGGAACGAGGTCTTTGCCGCCGCCGTGCTGACGATCGAGAACCGGACGCTGACGGCGTTCCTGCTGCAATCGCTGGACGTGTCGCCCTTGCACCTGAAATTCGCGGGCGGGGCGGCACTGGTCATTCCCGCGCTCCTCTTCATCTTTGCGGTGCGCAAATATCTCTTTGCGATGTGGGGCATCGCCAACCGATGACCCCGCACCGCACCGACCCACAGGAGGGCTGACATGGCTGAAATCCGCATCAAGGGCGTGGCCAAGGCTTTTGGCGCCTTCACCGCGCTGCACGACGTCGACCTGACGATCGCCGACCGCGAGTTCATGGTGCTTCTGGGCGCCTCGGGCTGCGGCAAGACCACGCTTCTGCGCATCATCGCGGGGTTGGAGACGGCAACCAAGGGCGAAGTCTGGATCGGCGACCGGCGCGTGGACCAACTGCCCCCGCGCGAGCGCGGCATCGCGATGGTGTTCCAGAACTACGCCGTCTTTCCGCACCTGACGGTGTTCGAAAACATCGCCTTCGGCCTGCGGATGAAGAAGCTGCCGCAGGCCGACGTGACGCGCCGCGTCACCCGCACCGCAGAACTCATGCATATCGAGCAACTGCTCAAGCGCTATTCCGGCCAGTTGTCGGGCGGCCAGCGCCAGCGCGTCGCCGTCGCCCGCGCGCTGGCCATGGAGCCTGAAGTGATCCTGATGGACGAGCCGCTGTCCAACCTCGACGCGTTGTTGCGGCTGGAGATGCGGGCCGAACTGAAGGGCGTGCTGGCGGGGTCCAACACCACCACGATCTATGTCACCCACGACCAGGTCGAGGCGATGAGCCTCGCCGACCGCATTTCGGTGATGAACGGCGGCAAGATCGTGCAGGCCGCCAACCCGGTCGAGGTCTACCGCAACCCGGCCGCGCGGTTTGTCGGCAGCTTCATCGGCAACCCGCCGATGAACTTTCTGGCCGCAACCCCCGCAGGCTCCGGCCAATGGCAGGTCGGCGGGCAGGTCTTTGCCGGGCCCGAGGCCCCCGCCGCAGAATTCGCCATCCGCCCCGAAGATCTGCACCCCTCCGACGCCGGCCTGCCGGCCGAGGTACGCGTGGTCGAACCGCTGGGGCCGCACACGCTGGTGACGGCCACCGTGGCTGGACAGCCGTTCCGCGTGGTGCTCGACAGCACGCTGGCACCACGGCCCGGCGACGTGCTGCACCTTGCCCCCATGACCGACCGCATCCGTTGGTTTAACCCCGAGACCCAGAAAGCTCTGCAATGACCACCCTCTCCGAACGCGCCATTGCCATCCTGCGCGAGAACGACCGCGGCAGCTACACGGTGCCCACCAAGGGCCTCTATCCGTTCCAGTGGAACTGGGATTCGTGCCTGACTGCCCTTGGCCAGCGTCATTTCGACGAGGCCCGCGCCTGGACCGAGATCGAGACGCTCTTCGCCCATCAATGGCCCTGCGGGATGGTGCCCCATATCGTGTTCCACCAGATGGACGACGGCTATTTTCCCGGCCCGACCGTCTGGGCCACGGGCCGCCCGGTGCCGACCAGCGGCATCACGCAGCCACCCGTCGCGGGTTTCGCGCTCAAGCGGCTGTTCGACCGCGCCACCGACCGCCCGGCCGCCGAGGCGCAGGCGCGCGCCCTGTTGCCCAAGGTGGCGGCCTGGCACCGCTGGTTCCACGCCACGCGCGACCCCAGGGGCGAGGGGTTGGTGGCGATCCTGCACCCGTGGGAATCGGGGCGCGACAACTCGGTGGATTGGGACGTGCCGTTCGCCCGCGTGCCGACCGAGGGGATCGCCCCCTACACCCGCCGCGACACGCAACACGCCGACCCCGCGCATCGCCCGACCAAGGAGCAATATGACCGCTATCTCTGGCTCGTTGAACATTTCCGCGCGCTGGAGTGGGATACGGCAAGGCTGCATGACGCCTCGCCCTTTCAGGTGATCGATCCCGGCTTCAACGCCATCCTGATCCGGTCCTGCGCCGAACTGGCCGATCTGGCCGAGGCTTTGGGCGAGACGGCGCTTGCCTCCGAAAACCGGGCGCTGGCCGCCCGCGGGCTTGCCGCGATGGAAAGCCTGTGGTCGCCCGATCATGGGCAATACCTTTGCCGAGACCGGGTGGCGGGCACCTTGATCGACAGCCCTTCGGTCGGGGGCATTCTGGCGGCCTTCTGCGCCATCCCCCCGGCCCGCGCCGAAGCCATCGCGGCAAGCATCGAGGCGCATGGCACCCGCTTCCGCGTCGCCAGCCACCCGCCGCAGGCGGCGGAATTCGATGCCAAGCGCTATTGGCGCGGTCCGGTCTGGCTGGTGGTCAACTACATGATCGCCGATGGCCTCGCCCGCGCTGGGCAAGAGGGGGCCGCGGCCCGCATCACGGCGTCGAGCCTTGACCTGATCCGCGAAAGCGGCTTTGCCGAATACTACGATCCCCATACCGGCGAACCGCTGGGCGGCGGGCGGTTCACCTGGACGGCAGCGATGGTGCTGGAGTTCCTCGCCATGGAGGGCTGAGATGCGCATTCTCGCCATCGGCGCGCATCCCGACGATCTGGAGATCTACGCCTTCGGCACGCTCTGCGCCTGGGCCGACATGGGGGCCAGCCTGACGCTGGCCATTGCGACCGATGGCGCCAAGGGCGGCGTGGCCCCGGCGGCGGATCTGAAGCGCCTGCGCGCGCAGGAAACGACGGCGGCCCTTGCCCCACTGGGGGTGCCGCTCAATCTCGGCTTTCCCGATGGCGCGCTGCGGGCCGATGCTGCGCTGGAAGACGCTTTGCGCGACTTGATCCGCGACAGCGCGCCCGACCTCCTGCTGACCCACGCCCCAAACGACTACCACGCTGACCACCGCGCCCTTGCGGCGGCGGCGTTACAGGCGTCGGGGTTCTCGGTGCCGGTGCTGTTCATGGACACGATAAACGGCACCGGGTTCGTGCCGACCCACTGGGTCGAGGTCACCGCGCATTGGCCTGCCAAGACCACCGCCATCCTGACCCATGCCAGCCAGGACCCCGACCGCTTCGTCGCCATGGCGACCCGTCAAGCCGCCTTCCGCGCCGGAGAATGCAACGCCCTGCCCGATGCGCGCGCCGAAGCCTTCCGGTTCGAGCCCCGGTTTCCCTTTGCCGACATCCGGGCCCTGCTCCCCCCCGCCCCGCCCCTGCGCCCGGTCGGCGCGCGCAACCTTGTGCCGGAACGGTGACCGGCAAGGGAGCCGTCAAACGTCCAGACCGCCCAACTCCGCCACAAGGTCTGCCGTCGTCGTCTGCCGGCAATACCCCTTTATGGCGTTGATCGACGCCGCCTGCCGCTCGGGCGTGAATGTCGCGCAGGCGTCGGTCACCTGGGTGACAAGGTATCCAAGATCGCAGGCGTCGCGAATGGCGCTTTCGACGCATTGGTCCGTCAGCACGCCCGACAAGACAAGTTGCTGCACGCCAAGATTGCGCAGCAGGTAATCCAGATGGGTCGAGATGAACACGGAGGAAGAGCTTTTGGGCAGCACGATCTCGTCCCCCATGGGCGCGATCTCGTCCACCACGCGACCGTCCCACGATCCCTTGGGGACGTTGAACCCGGTGATCTTGTAATCAAGGCTGCGATCCCTGCCATCGAGGGTGAGACTTTCGATGGTGGTATACATCACCTCGACCCCCGCGCTGCGGCAGGCGGCTTGAAGTCGCGCCATGTTGGGCAGGACGTCGCGGTGCATGAGGTCAAGGAAGGGGATCTTCTTCGTCCTGATTTCTTCGTCCGACATGGCATCCCATTCGGCGCCGTCGGTGTGACAGGAGAAGTTCTGCACATCGATGAACAGAAGGGCCGCCCGCTCGGGGACAAGGGGGATTTCGCGGGACGTGGTGGAAAGGAACGGGCTCATGGGGTCTCCTGACAGGCATGGGCAAGAAGGGAGGCGATGCGGGCGATCAAATCGCTCGAGGCAAGGTGATCGTTGCGGACTTCGATCAGGGCATGGGGCAATCCACGCGGCTCGGCATGGACAGGGATGGTGTAGTCGCCCGCGTCATCGATCTCGTAGGGTTGGTTGAGGCCCAAGGGAGTGATCTGTGCGGCAAGCGCCGTGGCAAGGCGGTTGGCCAAAGGGTTGGCCTGACGCCACAGAAGGCCGATCGGCCAAGGACGCGTGGCCGCGTCTGCGCGACGCCGCGGGTCATATGTGTGCACGGAAAGGAGTGCGGTCGTGCGGGGCAGAGTTCGAGACACCGCATCATGAAAGGGCGCGTGAATCTCGTTCCACCGCGCGGTCACCTCTGCCGCCGTCAGGGACATGTTGCCGGGCACGGGCGTGCCATCCGCAACCTCCGGGATCAGATCAGGGGCCGACCTCGGGCGATTGCAGTCGATGACGAGGCGGCTGTAGCGTTGCGCCACTAGGGTGGCGTCGAGCATCGGGCGCAGCGCTTCCGCCAGCGCCAGAGCGCCGGGATCCCACCCGATGTGGCGCGCAAGTTCCGCCTCGGGAAGCCCCAGCGATCCGAGGCTGGAGGGCACTGCGCGACCGGCATGCTCGACCGTCAGCAGCCAGCCGGAGGATCCCTGTGAAAAGTTCACCGGGTCTGGATCGGAGGAAGACAGCAAAGGGGGCATCATGCGCGTGCCTTGGTTGCAATCGCGCACTTTTGTTCACAAGATGCATTCCGGGGCAAGGGACTTGGGGAACATGGGCGCAGAACTGACGATGGCCTGCACAAGCGATTTTGCGGGGCTGGTGCGAGGCAAGGGGTTCCTCACCGGCGATCTGGCAAAGAAGGTCAAGACCGGCATCGGCTGGACGCCGACCAATGTGCAGATCACCTGTTTCGACACGATCTCGGACAGCCCCTACGGATCGGTGGGCGACATGGTGCTCTACCCCGACCCCGACACCCTTGCGCGGGTGCCGCTGCCCGATGGGCGGCTCTTGGCCTTCCTGTTGGGCGATATCACCGATCTGGACGGGGCGCCGTGGGAATGTTGCACGCGCAGCCTTCTGCGGGCGGCGCTCGAGCGGTTCAAGGCCGTGACCGGCGTGGAAATCCGCGCCACATTCGAGCATGAATTCATGCTGCCGGGCGGACGCAGCAGCCGGGCCTTCACGCTCGACGGATTTGACGAGCGGCTGAAATTTGGGGAGGCCCTTCACGACGCCCTCGCGGGTGCGGGGATCACGCCCGACAGCTTCCTGCGCGAATTCGGACCCGACCAGATGGAGATCACGCTGCCCGCGACCGGTGCCATGCGGGCCGCCGACGAGGCGGTCATGCTGCGGGAAATCACCCGCGCGGTCGCGCGTGCCATGGGCCTGCACGCGACCTTCTCCCCCCTCTGCGCGCCGGACATCGTGGGCAATGGCGTGCATGTGCATCTCAGCTTCTGGGACGGTGACGGCACTCCCCTGACCCATGATCCCACGGGGCCCGATGGCCTGTCACGGCTGGCGGGCGGCTTCGCGGCAGGCGTGCTCGGGCACCTCAACGCGCTCTCGGCCTTTACCGCGCCCAGCGTGATCTCGCCCCTCCGGCTGACGCCGCATCGCTGGTCGGCGGCGTTCAACAACCTCGCGGTGCGCGACCGCGAGGCCGCGTTGCGGACATGCCCCGTGGCAGCCTGCGCGCCCGCCGACTACGCGCGGCGCTTCCACCACGAATTCCGCGCCGCCGATGCCGCGGCAAGCCCGCATCTGGCGCTGGCGGCCATCGTGGCGGCAGGAACCCTCGGGATCGAGGCGGGACTGCCGCCGCCCCACGCCACGACCGACGACCTCAGCCTTCTGGACCCCGCGGCGCTGTCGGCGCGCGGCTTTGCGCGACTGCCCGAGACCTTGGGCGCGGCACTGGACGCGCTCCACGCGGATACAAGCCTGAAGGCGTGTTTCCCCGAACGGCTGCCGGGCATCTACATCGCCCATAAAAGAGGCGAAATCGCCCATGTAGAGGCACTGACAGAGGCGCAACGCTTCGAGGTTTACGCCAAGACGTATTGACTTGGACCCATGGCCCTTGATGATATCAAGACGCGAATAATTGTTCGCACAGCGAACATTCCACCAGCTGGGAGAGACCACATGAACAAGGATCGCATGCTCAAAGCCATGGCCGCGCGCAACCCGTTGCGGCAGAACCTGCAACACTCCGCGTCGCGCCGTCGGTTCCTTCAGACCGTCGCTGCCGGTGCCGCCGCCAGCACCCTGCCCTCGGGCGCTTTCGCGCAATCCGACCGGGCGCTGTCACTGCTGACATGGGACGCCTACGCCGATCCCAACCTTCTGGACCTGTGGCGGGCACAGCATGGCACGGATGTGCGCTACGAGATCCACATCTCGGATCCGACCTCGGTGAACCGGCTGCGCGCCGGGGAAACCGCCGTGTGGGATTTCATCAACGTCAACAACCCGTGGGCGCGCAACGTCATGTGGCCCGCAGGCCTGATCCGAGAGCTTCCCCGCGACCGCTTCGATCCGCTCTACGCGCAGATGGACCCGAAATTCGCCCTGCCCTATTCCTGGGCGATGAGCGAGGACGGGGAAAATCTGCTGGGCGTCGTCCAGCGCTACGAGACGTTCGATTTTGTGGTGAACTCGGACGTGATCTCGCCCGAGTTGGCGAAGGACGAAGGCTGGGACCTGTTCAACAACCCGGATTTCGCGGGCCGCTACGGCATTCTGGCCTACGAGGACTGGAACGTGATGGATATCTGCATGGGCGCGGGCATCCACCCCTTCCGCGTCAAGACCGACGACGAAGTGGCGCGGTTCGAGGAAACCGCCCGGCGCTGGATCAACAACGCGGCCCTCATCACCACCGACTTCGTCCAGCTGAACCTCGCGATCCTCAACGACGAGATCGACCTCTATTTCACCGGCGGCACCTACACGACCGCCGCCGCGCGTCTTGAAGGGGTGGAGCAGCTTTACGCCGTCACCCCGCGCAGCGGCCCGGCCGACGGCAAGGGCGGCATCAACTGGATCGAGTTGAACTCGGCCGTCAACAACCCCGATTTCCTGCCTGCCACCTTCGATTGGCTGGAATTCATCACCACCGTCGATGCGGCCGAAATGGTCGCGCGCGGCAACGGCAACCTTCAGCCGGTCAGCCAGATGGCCAACCCGGAGCTGATGGCGCGCTTCTCGACCGAGGAACTGGCGGCGATCCAGTGGGACGACTTCGACGAGCGCATCGCCAATGCCGTGGAATTCGACATCGTGCCGGATTACGACCGCCTCTATGATATCTACTCCGCCGCGATGCGCGACCGGGGCTGACGCGTGACCACCGAGGCCGCGACGACCCGGCCAGTGATCCTGTCACTGGCCGGTCTGACCAAGGATTTTGGCCAGACGCGCGCGGTTGATGACGTCTC
Source organism: Rhodobacterales bacterium (assembly GCA_038324445.1). GTDB lineage: Bacteria > Pseudomonadota > Alphaproteobacteria > Rhodobacterales > Rhodobacteraceae > Gymnodinialimonas. The sequence continues at coordinate 20,318 of JBBQHZ010000060.1, forward strand.
GCTAGATATCCCCGAGGGGGAATTCCTGACGATCGTGGGGCCGTCAGGCTCGGGCAAGTCGTCGCTTGTGCGGCTTCTGGCGGGGCTGGATGCGCCGACGAAGGGCACGCTCTCCCTGCGCGGCAAGGACATCACCGCCATTCCAGCCAACAAGCGACCCACGGCGATGGTGTTCCAGTCGCTGGCCCTCTTCGATCATCGCTCTGTCGGGCAGAACATCGAATTCGCGTTGAAGATGAAGGGGGTATCCCCGCCCAAGCGCAAGGAGCGCGCGCTGGAACTGTTGCGCCTCGTGCGACTGCCCGAGGATTATTATGGCCGCGCCACGACGCAATGCTCCGGCGGAGAACGGCAGCGCGTGGCGCTGGCCCGCGCCTTCGCCTCGGACCCGGAGATCCTGTTCTTCGATGAGCCGCTGTCCGCGATCGATTACCGCCTGAGAAAGACCCTTGAGGTAGAGTTGAAGGAGTTGCACCAGCGAACCGGGCGCACCTTCGTCTACATCACGCATTCGCTGGAAGAAGCGATGGTCATGTCCGACCGGATCGCGATCATGCAGGCGGGCCGGATCATCCAGATCGGCGCGCCGGCGACGATCTACGCGCGGCCCGCCAACCGCTTCGTGGCAAGCTTCATGGGCGAAGTGAACATCCTCGCCGTCGAAGCCGGGCGCTTTGCCGATTTCGATGCAGCCGCCCCCGATGGCGTCACAGGGTATGCCGTGGTGCGGCCCGAGGCGCTGAAGCCCGGGACGGGGCAGATCGCGGTCACCCTCACCGTCATGCAGCGGTTGATGCTGGGCTCACGGTCGCAACTGCACTTGCACGCGCCCTCCGGTGCCACTCTGATCTCCGAGGTCGCGGGGACGGCGGACGCCTTCGCTCCGGGCAGCCAACACCGCTTCGGTTTCGATGAGCACGACATCGCCTGGGTGGCGGCATGAGCCGGGTCACCGGCAA
>JBBQHZ010000061.1:0-20923 GCA_038324445.1 Rhodobacterales bacterium
GCAAAAGCTGGCCCACCGTTAGGCGGCCGAACGTGTGCGAGGAGACAAAGACCCTGTCATCCGCATCGATCCAGGCCGGAAACAGGTCGACGCCGAACCCGCCGATTTCCCTCAGCTTCAGCGCCACCTTGCTCCAGGTGCTGCGCGACCGCGCCAGATCCGCCGCGATCAGCCGATCACGCAAGGCCAGCCACTCCCTGGCAGCCTCGGCCTCGGTGCACGCGGACAAGAGCACGCCAAGATCGATGTCGTTGTCATGGGCCAGCAAGGTGCCTTCGCGCACCAGCCCCAACAACGTGCCCGAATTCGCGAACACCGTCAGATCCTGCGCCTTCATGGCAAAGGCCAGCGCTTGGCACCCGGCCAGCACGGCCCCCACATCTGCGATTCGGAAACTTTCAGGTTGCTGCTGCCGTTCGGCACAAAGAACCCCGGATCATCCTGCCCATGGCGCAGAAATTCGCCGTCAGCGTCATGGGCCTCGTTCTTCAGGCTGACCTTGACCTACCAAACGGAAACGGCCGGGCGCGTGGCCCGGCCGTGCAGCTGAAAAAGCTGTGAAGGTTCAGGCCAACGTGTCGTCGATCGCCTTGCATGCCGCGACCAGCCCGTTGACCGCCGCGACCGAGCTGTCGAACATCGCCTGTTCGTCACGCGTCATCTTGATGTCGAGGATGCGCTCCACCCCGCCCGCACCGATGACGGCGGGCACGCCGACATACATTCCCTTCAGGCCGAACGCGCCATCCACATGGGCGGCGCAAGGCAACACGCGCTTCTGGTCCTTGAGGTACGCTTCGGCCATTTCGATGGCAGAGGTGGCGGGCGCATAGAAGGCCGATCCGGTCTTGAGCAGCCCGACAATCTCGGCACCGCCGTCGCGGGTGCGCTGAACGATGGCGTCCAACTTCTGCTGCGAGGTCCAGCCCATCTCGACCAGATCAGGCAACGGCACGCCCGCAACTGTGGAATACCGCACCAGCGGCACCATGGTATCGCCGTGTCCGCCCAGAACGAAGGCGGTCACGTCCTTCATGGAGACGCCGAATTCTTCCGCAAGGAAGTGCCGGAAACGCGCCGAATCCAGAACGCCCGCCATCCCGCAGACCTTGTGATGCGGCAGACCACTGAATTCGCGCAGGGCCCAGACCATTGCATCGAGCGGGTTGGTGATGCAGATCACGAAGGCATCGGGCGCGTTGTCGCGGATGCCCTCGCCCACGGATTTCATCACCTTCAGGTTGATGCCGAGCAGGTCATCGCGGCTCATCCCCGGCTTGCGGGCGACACCGGCGGTGACGATGCACACATCCGCACCCGCAATATCGGCGTAGCTGTTGGTGCCGGTGACGCGCGCGTCAAATTTCTCGGACGGGCCTGCTTCCGCGATGTCGAGCGCCTTGCCCTGGGGCACACCCTCGGCGATATCGAAGAGGATCACATCCCCCAATTCCTTCAGCGCCGCAAGGTGGGCAAGCGTGCCGCCGATCTGTCCCGCGCCGATCAGCGCAATCTTGGGTCTGGCCATGTCAAAAGGTCCTTGATCCGATGTTTTGATGCCCGGAGGGGTAGACCCAGCGCCGCTGTGACGCAAGACCCAGCGCCGCGTCGGCGCACCGCGGCGCGCGGTCGCCACCCTTCCCCTCCGTCACAGCGCATCAGGGTCATAGATCCTCGCCGGGGACGGGCGGGGTCATCCTGGCGAAATATTGGCCCGCAGCCATCAGGCAGGTGGTGCCGTCGGCCGACGTGACGGTGATTGTCCAAGTGCCTGTTTCCTCGGAAACATACACCTCGACGATGCGGTTCTGGTGGGCAAGGCCCATGCCCTGCACCTGTTCCCCGTAGCGGCCGATCAATTGCCCGACGATCGCGTCCCGCGCGCCGCACAACATGGTTCCGGGCCGCGTCTGTGCCGAAGCGGGCGTGCTCATCGGGGCGGTCACCAGGGCGGCGAATACCAGACCGGTCGAAAATGCGAATCTCTTCATGGCGCTCAAGTCCCTCTATGCTGGGGCGCGCGAAGATTTTGCGTGTGATCTTGCGCCCTGATTGTGGTGAGACACCCTCCGAATAATCCGGGCCTCTGCGGGCCACTGACACGCCACCATGCCGGATTAACCGTTAAATTGTCGTGAACGCAGGACCAGAATAATTCCGCCACATCTGAACCATTGCACGGCCACATTCTGCGGTGCGGCAAAAGTCTTGCGCTCCTGCCGTTCATATGGTCCGAAAGGGCACCATTCCGAAAGGTTGCCATGACCCCGACCACCCGCCCCTACCGCTCCGCGCTCTATATTCCCGCCGCGCGGGCACGCACCATGGAAAAGGCGCGCGGACTGCCCGTCGACGCGATCATCTTCGATCTGGAGGATGCCGTCGCCGCCGCCGAAAAACCCGCCGCCAGATCGCTTCTGGCCAGTGCCCTGACCGAGGGCGGCTTCGGCACCCGCGACCAGATCGTGCGGATCAACGACCTGTCGACCGACTGGGGCCGCGAAGATCTGGCAACCATCGCCCGCACCGGACCGCAGGCGATCCTGCTGCCCAAGGTGAATGCCGCCGCCGATATTGCCGCGCTGGCTTCGTGGCTGGACACTGCCAAGGGCTGCGAGCACACCCGGATATGGGCGATGATGGAAACGCCGCTTGGCATCCTGAACGCCGCGCAAATCGCCGCTGCGCCCCGCATGGCAGGCTTTGTGATGGGTACCAACGATCTCGCCAAGGACCTTGGCGCGCGGACCCGCGAGGCGATGACGACCGCGCTGCAACTCTGCCTGCTGGCTGCCCGCGCCCATGGCCTTGTCTGCCTCGACGGCGTTTACAACAGCTTCCGGGACGACGCGGGCCTGCGCGCCGAATGCATTGAGGCGCGCGATTTCGGGTTCGACGGCAAGACCCTGATCCATCCGGCCCAGATCGCCATCGCCAACGCCACCTTCGCGCCGTCCGCGGCAGAAATTGACCTCGCCCAACGCCAGATCACCGCGTATGAAGACGCCACGGCGCGTGGCGAAGGCGTGGCCGTCGTCGATGGCAAGATCGTCGAGAACCTGCATGTCGCAACCGCCCGAGCAACCCTTGCGAAGGCCGAAGCGATTGCCGAACGGGAGGCCGCATGATGGCTTGGATATTATTGATCGCGGGCCTGCTTCTCTGGTCCGGGTCGCATTTCTGGAAAAGGCTTTCGCCGACCTCCCGCGCGTCTTTCGGCGACAAGGGCAAGGGCATCGTGGCGGTCCTGTCCATCATCGGCATCGTGCTGATGGTGGTGGGCTACCGCGGGGCAGAGGGACCGGTGTGGTGGGGCCGCTCATCCGCCACGGTCGGCATCAACAACCTGCTGATGGTCTTCGCCTTCTACCTTTTCGCCGCATCCGGCGCAAAGACGCGCATCACGCGCACCATCAAGAACCCGCAACTGACCGCCGTGAAGGTCTGGGCCGTGGCGCATCTGCTGGTGAATGGCGATCTGGCGTCCTTCGTCCTGTTCGGCGGCCTGCTGGCATGGGCGGTGGGCGAAGTGATCTTGCTCAAGCGCGCGGGCGTGCCGTGGACGGCGCCGCATCCGGTGCCGATCACCAAGGAAATCACCGCCATCGTGGCAACCGTCGTTCTGACCGCCATCGTCATGGCCCTGCATTATTGGGCCGGCGCGACGCCTTGGGGATAGATCCATGCTAATCTACCGTTTCCTGAGCGAGGAAGACACCTCCGTCTTCTGCCACAAGGTTTCCGAGGCCCTGTCCAAGGGCTGGGTGCTCTATGGCAACCCCACCTATGCCTTCGACCAAGCGACGGGCATGATGCGCTGCGGGCAGGCCGTGACGAAAGAGATCGCGGTGCCTTATTCGCCCGACATGAAACTGGGCGCCCAGTGACAGGAAAGACGACGGCTGGGAAGACAACGACTGGCACGACGATAACCGGCAAGACGACCAAAACCAACGCGGGCTACTTCTTCGAGGATTACCGCGTCGGTCAGCAAATCGCCCACGCCACGCCCCGCACGCTGCACGATGGTGACGTCGCGATGTATCAGGCCATCTACGGACCCCGCTTCGCCTTGCAATCGTCGTGGGATTTCGCCGCGCCGGGAGGCCGCCTTCGCAATCCGGTCATGGACGACCTGATCACCTTCCACACCGTCTTCGGCAAGACCGTCCCCGATATCTCGCTGAACGCGGTGGCCAATCTGGGCTATGCCGAGGGGCGGTTCCTTACGCGCGTGAAATCTGGCGACACGGTTCATTCCGTGTCCGAAATCATCGGGCTGAAGGAAAACTCGAACGGCAAGACCGGCATCGTCTGGGTCCGCACGCGGGGGTTTTGCGACGTCGACGTGCCGGTGCTGGAATATGTCCGTTGGGTCATGGTGCGCAAACGCGACGAGGGTGCGCCGGCACCTGCGGAGGTCGTGCCCCATCTGGCGGAGGTCGTGGCGCCCGAGACGCTCTTCGTGCCCGAGACGCTCGACTGGTCCGCCTATGATTTCGCCATGGCGGGCGAGCAACACCGGTGGGGCGACTACCAGATCGGCGAGATCATCGACCATGTCGATGGCGTCACCCTGACCGATGCCGAACACATGATGGCCACGCGCCTCTGGCAGAACACGGCGAAGGTGCATTTCGATGTCACCGCGCGCCCGGACGGGCAGCGCCTGATCTATGGCGGCCATATCATCAGCCTCGCCCGGTCACTCAGCTTCAATGGCCTCGCCAATGCGCAGCTGATCGCCGCGATCAATGCGGGCGCCCATGCCAACCCGGCCATGGCAGGCGACACCGTTCGCGCCTGGTCCGAGGTTCTGGACCGCGCGGCCACCACCAATCCCCATGTCGGCGCGCTCCGCCTGCGGTTGGTTGCCACCAAGGGCGCTGCGGGTGCCTTGCGCGACACCGACGGGAAGTATCTGCCCGATGTGCTGCTGGATCTGGATTACTGGGCGTTGATTCCCATGTGAAAAGGGGGTGGAAGTTTGTGATCACACATTTCGAGCCTGTGATCACAATTCGCCATTCTGCGGCGTTAGGCCCCACACCTTGCTGTGAAATCGCTGCCCTTGCGCGTGACTACGCGGAATTTCTTGCTATTGATAAGACAACAACCGCCGCCCGCCAGACCTGACGGCTCAACCCAAGGGGAAATCAAGCATGGCCGATGTGAACCGAGGCAATCGCCCGCTCTCACCGCACCTGACCGTCTATCGCCCGCAATTGAACTCGATCACCTCGATCCTGGTGCGGATCACCGGCAACGCCCTGCTCATTTCGGCGATCCTGCTGGTGTGGTGGATGATGGCCGCCGCTTCTGGCCCCGACTACTTCGCCACCATCGACGGACTGATGACAAGCTTCATCGGCGATATCGTCCTGACGCTCAGCGTCCTTGGCCTCTGGTATCACGCCCTTGGCGGCGTCCGGCACCTGATCTGGGACACCGGGCGCGGGCTTGATATGATCACCGCAGATCGTATGGGCTGGGGCATGATCATCGGCTCGGTCGCGCTGACCTTCCTGACCATCATCGCTGTCTGAGGGGGCTGAGCATGGCATACATCACCGACCGCAAGCGCGTTTCCGGCCTCGGCTCTGCCCGAGGCGGCACGGCGCAGCACTGGACCATGACCGTTACCTCGGTGGCGCTTCTGATCCTGACGCCCTTCTTCCTTGCCGTCATCGGCCCGATCCTTGGTGCGGACCATGCCGAGGTGATCGCGCGCCTCGGCAAACCCATTCCCGCCGTGATCGTTGCGGCCTATCTGGTCGTCGGCATGCACCACATGCGTTATGGTGTTCAGGTCCTGATCGAGGACTATGTTCAAGGTCTGACACGCAAGATCGCGATCATCGCTACAACCATTCTCAGTTACGGGATCGCCGCTGGCGGCCTTGTCGCGCTGATGCAAATAGCCCTTTGAGGACTTCTTCATGAAAGATACGGCCACGCCCGCCTATCCGCTTACCCACCATACCTATGACGTCGTCATTGTCGGCGCGGGCGGCTCGGGCCTGCGCGCGACGCTTGGCATGGCGGAACAGGGGCTCAAGACCGCGTGCATCTCCAAGGTGTTCCCGACCCGCTCGCATACCGTGGCCGCCCAGGGCGGCATAGCAGCGTCCTTGGGCAATATGGGGCCGGATCATTGGCACTGGCATATGTATGACACCGTGAAGGGGTCCGACTGGCTCGGCGATACCGATGCAATGGAATACCTCGCGCGGGAAGCGCCCAAGGCGGTGTACGAGTTGGAGCACTACGGCGTGCCGTTCTCCCGCACCGAGGAGGGCAAGATCTACCAGCGCCCTTTCGGCGGCCATACCACCCAGTTCGGCGAAGGCCCGCCCGTGCAACGCACCTGTGCCGCCGCCGACCGCACCGGCCACGCGATCCTGCACACGCTCTACGGCCAATCGCTCAAGAACGATGCGGAATTCTTCATCGAATATTTTGCCACCGACATCCTGATGAATGACGAAGGCCACTGTGTCGGCGTCGTGGCGTGGAAACTCGACGACGGCACCATGCACGTCTTCCACGCGAAGATGACCGTGCTTGCCACCGGCGGCTATGGCCGCGCCTATTTCTCGGCGACCTCCGCCCATACCTGCACCGGCGACGGCGGCGGCATGGTGGCGCGGGCCGGCCTGCCCTTGCAGGACATGGAATTCGTGCAGTTCCACCCGACCGGCATCTACGGCGCGGGCTGCCTGATTACCGAGGGGGCGCGGGGCGAAGGCGGCTACCTGACCAATTCCGAGGGCGAGCGATTCATGGAGCGCTACGCGCCGACCTACAAGGATCTGGCATCGCGCGATGTGGTGTCGCGCTGCATGACCATGGAAATCCGCGAAGGGCGCGGCGTCGGCAAGGACAAGGACCACATCCACCTGCACCTGAACCACCTGCCGCCCGAAACGCTGCACCTGCGACTGCCAGGCATCTCCGAATCCGCGCGCATCTTCGCCGGCGTGGACCTGACCAAGGAGCCAATCCCGGTTTTGCCCACCGTGCATTACAACATGGGCGGTATTCCCACGAATTATCTGGGCGAGGTTCTGAACCCCACCGCCGCGAACCCCGACGCCATCGTGCCCGGCCTGATGGCCGTGGGCGAGGCGGGCTGTGCCAGCGTCCATGGCGCGAACCGCCTTGGCTCGAACTCCTTGATCGACCTTGTCGTCTTCGGCCGCGCCGCCGCGATCAAGGCGGGCGAGATTGTGGACCCCAACGCCGCCAATCCCGACGTGCCTTCCGCCGCCATCGAGAAAGCGCTCAATCGCTTCGACGACATACGCCACGCCAATGGCAGCACCCCCACCGCCGACTTGCGGCTGGAGATGCAGAAAACCATGCAGGACGATGCCGCCGTTTTCCGCACCGACAAGACTTTGGCCGAAGGGCTGAAGAAAATGGTCGCCGTCGCGGGCAAGATGAAGGACGTGGCCGTCACCGACCGCTCGATGATCTGGAACTCGGACCTGATGGAGACGCTGGAGCTGACCAACCTGATGCCCAATGCGCTGGCCACCATCGCGGGCGCCGAGGCGCGCAAGGAATCGCGCGGCGCCCATGCGCATGAGGACTATCCGAACCGCGACGACGTCGAATGGCGCAAGCACACGCTGGCGACGGTGGACGGCAACAAGTTTGATCTGACCTATCGCCCGGTGCATCTGAACCCGCTGATGGGCCACAACGAAGGCGGCATCGATCTGGACAAGATCAAACCGAAGGCGCGGGTCTATTGATTGGACGCGTAGCGGGAAGTCAGAGGGAACTTGACCATGATAAACAGCATAGACGGGCGCCCGCCATTCCATGTTCGGGCACTCATCAAGATGGCCAGGCTTCTTGGATACAATTACGGGCTTCTGCGCATGAGTGCAGATCGAACCTGCAACCTGTGTGGTTATTCCGGGCCCTTTGACCCGTCAGGTCTTTACTTCGTGCGACCCGACGCGCTGTGCAAGAAATGCCGTTCAATTGATCGGCAGCGACTGCTGGTTCTATATCTGGAAGAAATCGGATATTCTACTAACGGCAAATCAGTCCTTCACTTCGCAGCCGAGAAGGGGGTCATGTCGCGCTTGCGGCCCTCGGCCAAGCGCTATGTAAACGCTGATCTTTTCGATACGAACGCCGATGAAACCTGGAATATCGAAGCAATCGAAAGCGAAGATGCCGCCTTCGACACAGTTATTTGCTGCCACGTTCTCGAACATGTCGATGCCCATGCAGCTCTCAAAGAAATTTACCGCGTTCTGCATCCAGGCGGCCAGGCCTTCATTATGGTACCCATCAATGAGAGCTTGGACACGACATACGAAAACCCTGCCATCACAAGGGAAACGGACCGTCATCTTCACTTCCAGCAACGTGATCATGTGCGCATTCTGGGACGTGACTTTCGCGACGCCATCTTGGACGCGAATTTCTCGTTGAGGGAGTACACTGCCAGAATGGAAGACGCGATAAAATACGGTCTCGTTGCGGGAGAGCGCATTTTTATCGCCGAGAAAGAGGCCACGGCGCATGAATGAAACTGGACAGAGGCAACATCTGCTGTTGCCACGCGCCACCGCCTTCCCGATCCCTGTTGTGCCGGCAGCCTCCCATGTGGTGCCATTGCAGACACTGAACCTGGAGGACGCGGCAGTCACATTCTGTGCCGCCGAGGGGGTGGAAGTTCCACATGGCACACTGGTACCAATGGACCATCCCTCAGACACCATCGTCCTCTCGATCGAGGTATTGAGTTAAATGATCCGCGCGCTCACCCTTACCTCTGTCGTCTTCTCCCTCACCGCCTGCGTGGGCGTGCAGGACCTTGCCGACCAAATCGCCCGCCAACAGGCGCGCACCTATGTGAATGCCGAGGTTCAGCAGCGCTTTCCCGGCGTGGACGCCACGCCGATCACCAATTGCGTGATCGACAACGCCAATGCGCAGGAGATCATCACCATCGCGGGCGGTATCGCCTTGGGCAATACCGATGCCGCGACCAATACCGTCAACACGGTCCTGCAGCGGCCCGGCACGTTGCAATGTGCGGCAGGCAACTACTTCGACGGACTGGCGCGAGGTCGGATTTGACCCGCTATCCGGCCCTCCTCGCGCTTCTGGCGCTCCTCGCAGCCTGCGGACCGCCGCAACCGCCGACGCGCGCCACTGCCGCGCGCCTCTGCGCGGACGAGGCGCGCCTTGCCGACGGCTTTGGCGGCAATGTGGGGATCGGCGGCGGATCGAACGGCCCTTTCGCGTCGGGAAACGTCACCATCACCTCCGACATCCGCAATCCGCGCCCCGAGGCTGAGGCGCTGGAAGCCTGCATCCAGCGCCGCCTTGCCGGCGACAGCGGTCCCGCCCCGCGTCCGGCTTTCTCCGTTTCCCTCGGCGGTCGACTGTGATCGCCCGCCACGCCCTTCCGGCCACACCGAACCCACGGTGCGGCCCGCCAGATCAGACCCGAGGAGATATCCGTCATGGTTGAACTCACCCTTCCGAAGAACTCGCGTATCCGCACCGGCAAGACCTGGCCCAAGCCCGAGGGTGCCACGAATGTGCGCAAGTTCTCGATCTATCGCTGGAACCCAGACGACGGGGAAAATCCCCGTGTCGATACCTATTTCGTCGACATGGACACCTGCGGACCGATGGTCCTGGACGCGCTGATCAAGATCAAGAACGAGATCGACCCGACGCTGACCTTCCGCCGCTCCTGCCGCGAGGGGATTTGCGGATCCTGTGCGATGAATATCGACGGCATCAACACGCTGGCCTGCATCTATGGCATGGACGAGATCAAGGGCGACGTGAAGATCTACCCATTGCCGCACATGCCCGTGGTCAAGGACCTGATCCCGGACCTGACGCATTTCTATGCCCAGCACGCCTCCATCATGCCGTGGCTGGAAACCAAGACACGCCGCCCCGAGAAGGAATGGAAGCAATCGATCGAGGATCGCGAGAAACTCGATGGCTTGTACGAATGCGTCATGTGCGCCTGCTGCTCGACGTCCTGCCCGTCCTACTGGTGGAACGGCGACCGCTACCTTGGCCCCGCTGCCCTGCTGCACGCCTATCGCTGGATCATCGATTCACGCGACGAGGCAACGGGCGAGCGGCTCGATGATCTGGAGGATCCCTTCAAGCTCTATCGCTGCCACACGATCATGAACTGCACCAAGACCTGCCCCAAGGGCCTGAACCCGGCCAAGGCGATTGCGTCGATCAAGAAGATGATGGTCGAGCGGCAGATGTAGGCGTCGGTGGGGCAAGTCGCCCTGGCAGTTTTCTTGACCGGTCTTGCCGGTCTGGCGATGCCGCTTGGCGCCTGGCTTGCCGCCCGGCGGGCGGAACCGGAACCGCTCAACCACGCCGTCATCTCATTTGGCGGTGGGGCGTTGATGTCGGCCGTGTCGCTGGTGCTGGTGCCGGAGGGGGCAGAGAACCTGCCCGCTTGGCTCTCCTGCGCGCTGCTGGTTCTCGGCGGGCTGACCTTCTTCGGGGTCGACCGCCTTTTGCGGTCATCCGGCGGCACCGGCGCGCAACTGCTGGCCATGCTGCTGGACTACCTGCCGGAGGCCGCGGCGCTTGGCGCGATGATCGTCATCGACCGCGCGACGGCGTGGGTGCTGGCGGCGATGATCTTTCTGCAGAACCTGCCCGAGGGCTATTCGGCCTTTCGCGAAGCTCAGCAAAGCGGCAACATTCCGCCGTCCCGCACGCTGCTCCTCTTCACCCTGTTGGCCCTGATCGGCCCGGTCTGCGCCCTCACCGGTCTTGCGTTCTTGTCCGACCAGCGCGGCATTCTGGGCGGGATCATGATATTCGCCGCGGGCGGTATTCTTTATCTGGTGTTCGAGGATGTCGCCCCCGCTGCCCATGATACCCACGATCTGCGATCTTCCCTTGGCTCCGTCGCGGGCTTTGCCCTGGGGCTTGCAGGGCATCTGGCGGCGGGCTGATGGTTGGCGCGACCTGACCGGCATCCAGTGCGCAAATATCTCGGGGCCCAGAATCATTAACGGTGCCGCGTGGCATTTGCTATTCTTCCGCAAGGAGGACCAGCCCATGACATCCCCGCAAACCATCCTCGCCGGCACCAGCAAGGGTGCCTTCATCTTGCGCGATGGCCCGGACGGCTGGACTGTCTCAGGCCCCCATTGCGACGGCTGGCCGATCAATCACGTGGTAGGCGACGCGCAAACCGGCACGCTATATGCGGGGGGCGGTGGCGACTGGTTCGGCGCGGGGGTGTTCCGCTCGACCGATCGCGGCGCGACATGGACGCTGGCCAAACTGTCCTCGGGGCAGATGGATCAATGGGCCGCCAACGACCCCGACTTTGCCGCCATGATCGGCTGGCAACCGGGCGAGGCACTGTTTGGCGATACGCTCAAATCGGTCTGGTCGCTGCATGTCGCGCATGGCCGGGTGCATGCGGGAACCGACCCCGCGCACCTGCTGATCTCCGCGGACGGCGGCGCAACCTGGACCCGCAACGACGCGCTGGCCACCTACCATGACCGGGACACTTGGAACCCCGGCGCGGCGGGTCTGGTGCTGCATTCTATCGCCACGGCACCCGAGGACGCCGACAAGCTCTGGCTGGCTATTTCGGCGGCCGGTGTCTTTGCCACCGAGGATGGCGGCGACAACTGGGACCGCCGCAATCGCCTGTCGAATGTCGCGCCCTGCAACCACTCGCACCACCCCGCCGCCCCCTCGAAGGGCGAGACGGGCCATTGCGTGCACAACATCGCGCGCGGCGCGGGTGACCTGCTCTACCAGCAGAACCACCACGGCGTGTTCCGCTCACCCGATGGCGGGCGCAACTGGCAGGACGTGACCGAGGGGTTGCCCTCCACCTTCGGCTTTCCGATTGGCCTCGACCCCGAGGATGCGCAGACGATCTGGACCGTGCCGCTCAACGGCGACACCGAGGGCCGCTTCCCGCCCGACGCCGCCGCAGCCGTCTGGCGCTCGACCGATGGGGGCGAGACGTGGACGGCACAGCGCGACGGCCTGCCGCAAACATCGTGCTACTTCACGGTCCTGCGCCAGGCCATGGCAACCGCCCCCGGCCATGTCGCCTTCGGCACCAATAGCGGCTCCATCTTCCTGACCCGCGACCGGGGCGAGACATGGCAGGAGGTCGCGCGCCACCTGCCGACCGTTCTGTCGGTGGAGATGACCCCGGCCTGACTTAGGTCAAAATTCTGCCCGTTTTCGTTGGCCTTCTTGGTTAATGGAGTCGGACCTGCCCCACTTGCTTATTCCCGGACTGGGAAGCCTCGACGCGATCTCGGTCGCGGTGTTGGCCGGTATTGCCTTGTTCCTGATGCTCACGCTGCGCCGGGCAGTGCGGAACAGGGGTGCCGCCCCACAGCGCTGCCGTTGGCGCCGCGTCAAGAACCATCGCCGCCGTCGACCCTCCCTCAAGGCCTGGTCCTGCCGCAACTGCGGGATCGAGGCCTTTGCCGCAGGGCGACGTCCCCCGGTGGAATGCAAGCGCATGTGCCACCCGGCAACGCTTTGACGCGCAGCGTCGCGTTCAAGTTCGACGTGTTCGACAATTCCGGACCGAGCACCTAGCGTGTCGCGGCATGGACCATGACATCCTCATCCTCGGCGCGGGCCTGTCGGGCCTTGTCACCGCCTTCCACGCCGCCGAACGCGGCCGCAAGGTGGCCCTGCTCGACATGGAGGGCCCGCAATCGCTCGGCGGGCAGGCGTGGTGGAGCCTTGGTGGCCTCTTCATGGTCGACACACCCGAACAGCGCCGCCTCGGCCTGCGCGACAGCCGCGCGCTTGCCGGCGCCGACTGGCACGGTGCCGCCCGCTTCGACCGGCCCGAGGATGCGATGCCAAGACAATGGGCCGAAGCTTATCTCGATTTCGCTTCCGGTCCGATGCGCGCCTATCTCCACGCCCTCGGAATGCGTTGGTTTCCCATCGTCGGATGGGCGGAACGCGGCGGCGCGCTCGCTTCGGGCCATGGCAATTCCCTGCCGCGCTTTCACGTAACCTGGGGCACCGGCACCGGCGTCGTGCGCCCCTATGCCGAACGCGTCCTCGCTCACCCCAACATCACGCTCCTCTTTCGCCACCGGGTCACCAACCTGATCGTCGAGGCCGGGGCGATCACCGGCGTGGCAGGCGATGTCCTCGCCCATGACGACGCCTCGCGCGGCGCCCCCACCAACCGCACACCGACGGGCAGCTTCACCCTGCGCGCGCCCAACGTGGTGATTGCCTCGGGCGGCATCGGCGGTAATCACGCGCTGGTCCGCGCCGCCTGGCCGACCGAGCGCCTCGGCCCGCCACCCCTCACCATGGTCAGCGGCGTGCCCGATTATGTCGACGGCCAACTCTCTGCCTTGGCCGAAGCCACCGGCGCCGCCGTCATCAACCGCGACCGCATGTGGCACTATACCGAGGGCCTGCGAAACTGGTCGCCCATCTGGCCCAACCACGGCATCCGCATCCTGCCCGGCCCTCCTCGATGTGGTTCGACGCAAGGGGCGACCGGATGGACGCACCCTGCTTCCCGGGCTTCGATACCACCGCCACCCTCAAACGCATTCTGTCCACCGGCCACGATCACAGCTGGTTCATCCTGACCCAGTCGATCATCGAAAAGGAATTCGCCCTGTCGGGGTCCGAGCAGAACCCCGACCTCACCTCCGGCAGATGGTCCGCCGTCCTGCGCGAGCGTCTGGGCAAAGGCGCCACCGCCGCCGTCGAGGCGTTCAAGGCGCAGGGCGAGGATTTCATCGTCGCAAACGACCTCGACGCCCTCATCGCCGGCATGAACGCCCTCACCCCCGACGCACCGCTCGACCCGGTGCATATCCGCGCCCAGATCGTCGCACGCGACGCGCAACTCGCCAACAAGGTCTCGAAGGACGCGCAGATCACCGCGATCCGCGGCGCGCGCCGGTATCTGGGCGACAAACTCATCCGCACCGCCAGACCGCACCGCATCCTCGACCCGAAACACGGCCCCCTGATCGCCGTGCGCCTCAACATCCTGACCCGCAAAAGCCTCGGCGGCCTGCATACAGACCTTGCGGGCCAATGCCTCCGCCCCGACGGCTCACCCTTCCCGGGCCTCTACGCAGCAGGCGAGGTCGCGGGCTTCGGCGGCGGCGGCTACCATGGCTACAACGCGCTGGAAGGCACCTTCCTCGGCGGCTGCATCTTCTCCGGCAAGACCTTGGGGGATGGTCTCTGACGCCCAATTGCCGTCACATCGCCTTGGCATCGTCTGGCCATGCTGACCGACCCCCTCGCAAATCCCACGCCCTACCTCGATGGCCTCATGTTCATTGTGGCCTTGGCAGCCATCCTCCTCGCCGCCCGCTCCGTGCGCCGTGCGCGCCTCACGCAAGCTCTCGGCATCGATTCCGACCTCGCCAAGCTTCCGCCAACAGATTGTCCGTGGCACTTGGTCGGCCGTCATCCCAACGGAAAGGTCTGGATGTGGATCTGCGCCGATTGCGAGGCGATGGGCCCCAGCGTCGATCACCTCGCGCCGCGCCGCTGTGCCGACTTCCACGGCACGTTGCGCAACGCGAGGCGCGGCAATCAAGATGCCTTGCCCCAAGACACCCCTCCGCTAAGCTGAGCGCGTCAGGCCCTCTTTCATCTTGGCAAAAAACTCCGGGGGTTTGGGGGCTGGCCCCCAATCATCCACCTCCCCACACCCCAAACCCCACGTCCCACCGCCGCCATCCAGACCGGAGCCCGCACCCGATGCCCAATCGCCGCCCCAAATTCTCGCCGCCGCCGCCGGACGCCGCCCACCGCCGCGCCCTCGCTCCGGTCGTGTGCTACCCGCCCGACACCCTCCCCGATCCGCGAAACCTCGGCGCCGCCACGCCCAAGGGTCCGATCGCCACCAGTATCGCCCAACCACGCGAGGCCGCCACCTTCCGCGCCAAGGCAGGCCAGACCGTCCGCATCACGTCCGTCGATGGCCCGCAGGTCGGCGACCTGAACCTCTGGAACGCCCATGACCTGACCGAGCGGTTCTTCTCCGGCAAGACGCGCGCACTCCACGGCACCCATGTCACCACCGGCGATACGCTCTGGTCCAGCCTGCCGCATCTGCGCGCGATGGCGACCCTCACCCATGACAGCCTCGACTGGTATGGCATCGACGACTTCGGCGGCGCAGTCCATGACGTCATCGGCACCCGATGCGACCCCTACACCAACGCGCTGCTCCACAAGGGCGACCAATACCACCATTGCTGCCATTCAAACCTGACCCGTGCTTTGGCCGACGCGACGGGCCTGCCTTTGCTTGAGGCGGAATTGCTTGTCCACGACGTGCTCAACGTCTTCATGTGCACTGGCTTTACCCGCGACACCGGGCAATATTTCATGAAGGCCAGCCCCGTCCGCCCCGGCGACAAGCTGGAGTTCCGGGCCGAGATCGACCTTCTGGGCGCGCTTTCGGCCTGTCCCGGCGGCGATTGCGGGTCCGAGCATTCGTCGGACACCACGCCCTGCTATCCACTGCTGATCGAGGTCTTCGACACTGCCGTCACGGCCCACTACCCTGCGTCGCCGCCCAACCCCTATGACCGCAGCCACGGGCGCTGAACGCTCAGCCGTAGATCTCCACCGCTGGCCATTGATCCGCCGCATACCTTGCGCCATGCGCGAAACCCACAGGCAGAAGACGGTCTATCTCCGCGTGATCCTCGGGCGTCAGCACGATCGCATCCGCCTGCGCCAGTTCAGCCAGATGCGCCGCAGTCCGCGTGCCGGGGATCGGGATGATGTGATCGCCCTGCGCCATCACCCAGGCGAGCGAAGCCGCCGCCGTGGACCATCCGCGTGCCGCGCAGAACGCCTTGAAGGGCGCGATGAGCGCCAGATTGACGGTGTAGTTCGGGTCCAGAAACCTCGGCTGCCTCGCCCGGAAATCGCCCTTGGGAAACGCCTCTCGACCCGGAAAATGATCGCTCAGCACTCCCCGCGCCAAGGGCGAGAAGGCAACGAAGGCCACGCCCAGTTCAGCGCAGGCCTGAACCATCCCCAGATCCGGTTGCCTGCTCCACAGCGAATACTCCGACTGCACCGCCGCCACCGGGTGAATCGCCACGGCCCGCCGCAAAGTAGCCGGCGCGATTTCGGAGAATCCGATGCCGCCGATCAATCCCTCGGCCACAAAGCCTGCCAAGGTCTCCATCACCTCTTCCACGGGCCGCTCGGCCTCGCGCCGGTGGATGTAGAACAACTCGACCCTGTCGCGTCCCAACCGCGTCAACGAGCCTTCGAGCGAGCGGCGCAAGTCGCCGCCCGCATTGCTGAAATGCCGCGACGGTTGCATGTAGATGCCGGCCTTGGTGGCCAGCATCACCTGTGCGCCGGTCGCCGCCAGAAACCGCCCGATCACGGTTTCGCACATGCCGCCGCCATAGATCTCCGCCACATCCCAATGCGTTACACCGAGATCGAGAGCCGCCTGCATGCAGGCGAAACTGTCCTCCTCGACAGTCGCGCCGTAGATGCCGCCGAAACTCATGCAGCCCAGACCAACGGCCCCAACCCGGTGCCCTGCCAAATCGCGTTGTTTCATGCGAAGGCTGCCTCCAGCGCGATTTCCACCATATCCGAGAAGCTCGATTGCCTGTCCTCGGATGGCAGCGCCGCTTGGGTCAGCAGATGGTCCGACACGGTCAAGACCGCCAAGGCGCGGGCGTTGTGGCGGGCGGCGAGGATATACAACTCTGCCGCCTCCATCTCGACCGCCAGAATGCCGTGGCGCTGCATCTGCTCGTTCAGGTCCGGCCGCTCGTCATAGAACACGTCCGAGGAATAGATGCCGCCCACATGGACCGACGAGCCCTTGCCCTGCGCCGCGACATATGCCGACTGCAACAGCCCGTAGTCGGCGCAGGGCGCGTAATTGAGTTCCCTGAATATCCCCGAGGACGGCGTCGACAAGGTCGAGGATGTCATCGCAAGGATCACGTCGCGCAAGCCGATATGCGGCTGCATCGCGCCACACGATCCGATGCGGATCAACGTCTTCGCGCCGAAGTCGCGCAACAGTTCGTTGGCATAGATCGACAGGCTGGGCATCCCCATGCCCGAGCCGTGGATGGTGACCCGGTTGCCCCGCCATGTGCCGGTGTAGCCCAACATTCCGCGCACCTGATTGACGCAGACGGGGTTGTCCAGAAACCGCTCTGCGGCCCATTTCGCGCGCAGGGGATCGCCGGGCATCAGGACCGTTTCGGCGATATCGCCCGGGTTCGCGCCGATATGGATACTCATGAGGGAATGCCTTTCGGATCAGTTGCCAGGACCAAGGTTAGGTCAGCCGAGAGGGCAGGGCAATTGATCGAATGGCACAAAAAGGTGGGGGTGGCAGCGTTGTGCACGCGCGCCGCCCCCTTCCATGTCACACCGCGAATGCGTCCAGCGATTTGCCGGAAGCCAATGCCGCCTTCACCCAGTTCGGCTGGCGTCCCCGACCGGTCCAAGTCTGGCTGGCATCGGCGGGATTTGCGTATTTCGCGGCACCCTTGGGGCCAGCGGTCTTGGTCGCCTTGCCGCCGGTGAATTCTTCCAGCGCAAAGCCATGCTTCTTTGCGACCGCGCGCAACTCGGCCAGGCAATCCGCCCGACGCTTTTTCTCGAAGCCCTTTATCGTCGCCTCGATCTCGCGCTTTTGCGCTTCCAATTCCTCAAGGCTCATCTTGTCCAGTGCTTTTGCCATTTTAGTTGTCCCTCAGTGTGCAAACTCCACTTTGCACAGTTGAAGAAACCATTCCGAAAAGGCAAGAGCTGTCTTGAAATTCGATACTTTCGAAAAACTGCATCTGCCTACTCTGCGGCAATTGCGGTTGGATCAACCAGCCTCACGATATCCATCATGATCTTGTTCAACTCGAAGTCCTTCGGCGTATAAACCCGCGCCACGCCATAACCCAGAAGTGTCGCGCGATCGTCATCGGGAATAATGCCGCCAACCATCACCGGAATATCAAGGCCCGCCTCGCGCAACCGCTCCATCACATCCTTTATCAACGGCACGTGAGAGCCTGAAAGGATCGACAATCCAATCACATGCGCCTGCTGATCCTGGGCGGCTGCAACGATTTCCGCAGGTGTCAGGCGTATACCCTCATAGCTGATATCCATCCCGCAATCGCGCGCGCGGAAAGCGATCTGCTCGGCGCCATTGGAATGGCCGTCGAGGCCCGGTTTCCCGACAAGGAATTTCAGCCGTCGGCCCAGTTTGTCGCTGACCAGATCGACCGCATCGCGGATTCCCTCAAGCCCCTCGGTCTTGTTGGAGACGGAGGCCGATACGCCTGTCGGTCCGCGGTATTCCCCGTGCACGGCGCGCATCACGTCGGCCCATTCGCCGGTGGTGACGCCTGCCTTAGCGGCGGCGATGGAGGCCGGCATGACATTGCGCGCTTCGCGCGCCGCCGTGCGAAGGGCCATCAGCGCCGCATTCACGGCACTCTCGTCACGGTCGCGTCGCCACGTTTGCAGGCGCGCAATCTGGTCCTGTTCGACCGCCGGGTCGACCACCATGATCCCGCCATCCTCGCCCATCAGGGGGGACGGCTCGGTCGCGGTATATCTGTTCACCCCCACCACCACGGTCTCGCCGCGCTCGATCGCGCCAAGACGGTCGGCATTCGACTCGACCAACCGCCCCTTCATGTAATCGATCGCGGCAATCGCACCGCCCATCGCATCGAGGTTGGCCAATTCCGCCCGCGCGCCCGCCTTCAATTCCTCAACCTTCGCATCAACCACTGCGTTCCCATCGAAGAGATCGCCGTATTCGAGAAGGTCGGTTTCAAAAGCAAGGATTTGCTGCATCCGCATTGACCATTGCTGATCCCACGGGCGCGGCAGCCCCAACGCCTCGTTCCATGCAGGCAATTGCACCGCCCTCGCCCGCGCCTTCTTCGACAGGGTCACCGCAAGCATTTCGATCAGGATGCGGTAGACGTTATTCTCCGGCTGCTGTTCCGTCAGGCCCAGGGAATTGACCTGCACCCCATAGCGGAAGCGCCGGTATTTCGCGTCCTCCACCCCATAGCGCGTCTCGCAGATCTCGTCCCACAGATCGACAAAGGCACGCATCTTGCACATCTCGGTGACAAAACGGATGCCCGCATTAACGAAAAACGAGATGCGCCCGACCAGCACCGGGAAATCCGCCGCCGGCACCCTCGGCCGCAATTCATCCAGCACCGACACCGCCGTTGCCAAGGCAAACGCCAATTCCTGCTCCGGCGTCGCCCCCGCTTCCTGCAAGTGGTACGAGCAGACATTCATCGGATTCCATTTCGGAACCTCGGTATAGCAATACTCCGCCACATCCGCGATCATCGCCATGGAGGGTTTGGGCGGGCAGATATACGTGCCCCGCGACAGGTATTCCTTCATCAGGTCATTCTGCACGGTGCCCTGCAATTCGGCCACATCCGCGCCCTGCTCCTCCGCCACCGCGATATAGAGCGCCAGCAACCACGGCGCCGTCGCGTTGATCGTCATCGACGTGTTCATCTTTTCCAGCGGAATATCCGCAAACAGCGCCCTCATGTCGCCCAGATGGCTGATCGGCACGCCGACCTTGCCCACCTCGCCCCGCGCCAGAACGTGGTCGCTGTCATAGCCCGTCTGGGTCGGCAGATCGAAGGCGACAGACAGGCCCGTCTGCCCCTTTTCCAGATTGCCGCGATACAGCGCGTTCGATGCCTTGGCTGTCGAGTGACCAGCATAGGTGCGGAAAAGCCAAGGGCGATCGGTCATCGGGGTTCATATCCTTCAAAAGTCTCTGCGCAACAATATTTCGCCAAGGTTCGGTTATAGGAAACTTTGCATTGTGGTCAAGCGCTGCGTTGCAGCACGGCGGGATTTACGACGCGGGGCAAACCTGTCACGGTTTCGGCATGACTCAACCCGTGATCCTGCCGCTCTGGGCATTTGTCCTCATCGTGCTGTTCGCGGCGGTCACGTTTGCATCGCATTTCCTGTTTCCGTCCGTCCGATGGTTCTTTCGCAAGCGAGCCGAACGCGTGATCGCGCGGCTGAACGAACGTCTCGCGCGGCCGATCGAGCCGTTCAAACTGGCGCGCCGCTACGACATGATCCAGCGGCTGATTTATGACCCCGAAGTGACGCAAGCCGTCGTCGCCTATGCGCAGGCACATGACGTTCCCGAAAACGTCGCTTTCGAGAAGGCCAAGAACTACGCCCGAGAGATCGTGCCGGGCTTTTCGGCGACGGCCTACTTTTCCTTCGGTATGCGGCTGGCCCGATTCTTGTCGAACACGCTCTACCGTGTGCGTATCTCGACCTTTCCGCGGCAGGAACTGGCGCAACTCGATCCCAATGCGACGATCATCTTCGTGATGAACCACCGCAGCAACATGGATTATGTCCTTGTCACCTATCTTGTCAGCCGGGCCGGGGCGCTTTCTTATGCCGTGGGTGAATGGGCGCGGGTCTGGCCGCTTTCGGCGCTGATCCGTATGCTGGGGGCCTATTTCATCAGGCGGCGGTCGCGCGGCGATCTCTATCGCCGGGTGTTGGCGCGCTATGTCCAGATGGCGACCGATGGCGGGGTCACGCAGGCCATGTTTCCCGAAGGCGGCCTGTCCCTGACGGGAGAAGTCAGGGCACCACGGCTGGGCCTACTGAACTACATCGTCAGCAATTACAGACCTGGCAGGCGGGACGTGATCTTTATCCCCGTCGGGCTGAACTATGATCGCGTCATCGAGGATCAGTTTCTGATCAACGCCGACAAGCGCGGCGTGCGGCGGTTTCGTCCGCCGGCGATGACGGTGGTGCGCGGTGTGGCGTCGCATCTGTGGGACAGGGTAACGGGGCGGTTCGATGGTTTCGGCACCGCGTC
>JBBQHZ010000062.1:0-20637 GCA_038324445.1 Rhodobacterales bacterium
TTCAGGCCGGCCGCGTCCATCACGATGATTTCGGTGATCACACCGCCCGATGCCTCGACCTGCTGGCGCAGGAAATCGGCGGTGGCATTGTCCAGCACGGAGTCGACCAGCGTCGTTTCAGCCGTGCCGACCTGCGCCCGCCAGGTATCGTCCAGCGCGATGATCTCGGCCTCGGTCAGGCTGGCGGTGGTGGCGTTTTGTGCCTGCACGGCGGCGACAAGCGCCGCGTCCGACAGCCAGGCCAACTGGCCGCTGTCGATGAATGCCGTCATCTGGGCCTGATAATCGGTGGCGAATGCCGCCACCGGGCTCAACAAGAGGGCGGTAGACAGGAGAAGATAGCGCATGCTCGGTCCTTTCGGGTTGGAGTGACATCTGGGGTCCACTCCCTTTGTGCCGATGCAACCGCTAACTTGGGATGAATCCCCGACGGCACCCCTGCCAACGGATAGGGACAATTCTATCGATCGCCGCGATGCATCCCCGCGATGTCGCATCCCTGCTGCGCCGCCCCCCGCCTTGGCCTATGGTGACTGCATCACCAGAGCGGAGTGGCCCCATGTTCCTGAGCATCTTCGACATCTTCAAGATTGGCGTCGGTCCGTCCTCGTCCCACACCATGGGCCCGATGACCGCTGCCGCCCGCTTCCTTGACGACCTGCGCTCCGGCCGCGAGAAGGAGCCGGGCGCAGGCACGCTGGCCTCCCTTGCGGCCTCCCTCCACGGATCGCTCGCCTTCACCGGCAAGGGCCATGCCACTGACCGCGCCGTGGTGCTTGGCTTTGCCGGCTTCACCCCCGCCACCCTCGACCCCGACGCCGCCGCCACGCTCGAGGCCGCCATCCTCGCCTCCGGCACCGTCACGCCGCCGGGCCTGCCGCCCCTGCGCTTCAATCCCTCGACCGACCTCGCCTTCGACTACGACCGCACCCTGCCCGGCCATGCCAATGGCCTGATCCTGCGGGCCTTCGACACCGCCGGGAACCTCTATCTCGAGGAAACCTACTACTCCATCGGCGGCGGCTTCGTCCTGACCGCGCGCGAACTGGCCGCCCAGGCCCATGGCGGCGCCGACGCGCTCCATGCCGAAAAGCAGGCGACCGGCTTTCCCCATCCTTTCGGCTCCGCCGCCGAGATGCTGGCGATGGGCCGCGCCTCGGGCAAATCCATCGCCGCGATGAAATGGGACAACGAAACCGCCCTTTCGCCGCGCAGCGCCGTCCAGTCCAAACTCGACGCCATCTGGGCCGCCATGGACGATTGCATCGACCGTGGCCTGCGGGTGGATGGCGAGTTGCCCGGCGGCCTGCGCGTGCGCCGCCGCGCCAAGGCGATCCATGACCAGCTCCGCGCCGAGGCCGGAACCAACCAGTCCCAGCCCCATGTCGTCAACGACTGGCTCTCGGTCTACGCCATGGCCGTGAACGAGGAGAACGCCGCCGGGGGCCGCGTCGTGACCTCTCCCACCAATGGCGCTGCGGGGGTGGTGCCCGCCGTCCTGCGCTACTACCGCGACCATTGCATCGGCGCGACCGAGGAGGGGCGCCGCACCTTCCTGATGACCGCCGCCGCCATCGGTGGCCTGATCAAGCACAACGCCTCCATTTCGGGGGCAGAGGTCGGCTGTCAGGGCGAGGTAGGCTCCGCCGCCGCCATGGCCGCCGCCGGCCTCTGCGCCGCGCTGGGCGGAACCAACGAGCAGATCGAGAACGCCGCCGAGATCGCCCTCGAACATCACATGGGCATGACCTGCGACCCCGTCGGCGGTCTGGTGCAGGTCCCCTGCATCGAGCGCAACGGTCTGGGAGCCATCAAGGCCGTGTCGGCAGCCTCCCTCGCCCTGCGCGGCGACGGCACCCACTTCATGCCGTTGGACAATTGCATCGAGGCGATGCGCCAGACCGGGTTGGACATGAACACGAAGTATAAAGAGACGAGCCTGGGCGGGCTGGCGGTGAATTTGCCGGGGTGTTGAGGGGGGGTATTTCGGGCGGGAAACGGTCGTTCGCTGCGTTCTGCGTCGACGTCTGCTTTGAGGATATGCGCCACCTCTCAATCAAGGTATACTTTGATGATGGAGCGTTACGTGGGGTTATTTTTCATGTCTGCGGCGCGACCGACAGCCTGCTAGCGGGACATGGCGCACCATTTCGTCCACACCGGCCTGGTAGCGGATAGAAACGACGGTCTCATTCTGGTTGGTGTACGACCTTGCAGCTAGGCGGCCTACATACTCTAAAGCAAATGTTCAATCTCGGTAGCGGTTATTGGAACTCGCATGGTTAAGCTTGGAAAAGGGATAGTGGGGAACTTCGTAGCATTTTGCCTTTTGACGTCACTGAGTCTCATACATCTCACGAACAATGCTCTCGGTCAGACTGCTGAAAGGACCATTCAGCAGCAGATATCAACGTATCAAAACTTGAGAATACAACTTGACGATCATGCACAAGCTATAGGCTTCGATGGTCACCTCGGCACAATGTATATTGGCTATAAATCTGAACAACATCTCTGTGGGGTGCTAGGAGAGCTGTTGGGCCGTTCAGAGTTCAGCCAACACCTCTTCGAAGTACCAGTGCCGTCGATTGAGAGCTTGGAGACAGGGCATCAAGCTGCCCTGCTTGCTCTCTCACTTGGTAACTGGGTGAGTGCAGCACAATATGCCCTCGAGCTTGATCAGGAAAATCGAATAAATACTTGGAACCTAGATTGCCTGGGGATGTTTGATATTCCTATCAATGTGGGGATCGCGTCACCCAATCCAAATGCTGAGTTTGAGATAGGTGCTCCGCCTCATGGGGCCTACAGTCAGGGCGAACTGGCACTCATAGTGTACGGGGATATCGATCCGGGGATCTACGAACGATTTGTAATTGCAGTTGATGCCAATCCCGATATATCCGTGATCTCACTCGGGAGTGCAGGGGGTAGCGTCCTCGATGCTCTCTTGATGGGGTCTGAAATACGGAGCCGTGGCCTAGAGACCCGGATACACGGAAACTGTTATTCCGCCTGTCCCCTAGTCTACTTCGGTGGACAGAGCAGGAATATGTTTC
This sequence comes from Rhodobacterales bacterium, assembly GCA_038324445.1. Lineage (GTDB taxonomy): Bacteria > Pseudomonadota > Alphaproteobacteria > Rhodobacterales > Rhodobacteraceae > Gymnodinialimonas. The sequence goes on from JBBQHZ010000062.1 coordinate 3,060, forward strand.
GTTCAGCCTATCGCCTCGGCTTCCATCAAATCCATGTAGATGGTGTGCCGATACCCGGTGAGGATCGCATATATGAATTAATCGGGGGATATTTGAGGAACATGGGAATCGAGAACAGCACAGTGATAGGATGGATGATGAGTGCTTCTCCTTATGAGATGCACGTCCCCGAAGTTTCAGAATGGTGCGATGCCCGACTGGCAACTTGGATACAGGGAATGGGTCCCTGCTAGGACATGGACGCAGTTGATTGGCACAGAGTGACTACGATCGCGACCGAAGACGACGCACTGATAAGCGTGTTGAGGACGTAGCCATTGACCGAAAAACCACAAACGATGCTCTGAAGGAAGAGCTCCTTGAAAAAGTGGTAGATCAAGCTGGAAAGTGGATTGAGCGCGGCGGCTTTGGCCGCCTCTGGTTAATGGTCAAGATCATCTTATGGTCGATCTTTGCGATCATCGGGTTGGGGGCCCTGTACCTCTTTGGCTAGGAGAGGTCACAATGCGACAGTACATATGACCTATAATCGGTATTAAGCTTTCCTCACGCTCTGATTCCACTCATATCGACGCGCCAGATGAACTCAAAACCGACCTTCTCCGCGTGCACCATGAATGTCCGCTGTGGGCCGGAAACCACCTCACCCTCAGGACAACCTCGCAAGCCTCAGCCCGCCCCAACACCCTCCCAAACGGAACCAAAAACCCGTCCTAAATGGAACCAAAAAACCCCTCCCAAACGGGCGCAATAAATCCGCCCATATGGGAGCACATAAAATTCCCTATCGTCCCAAACACCCCCCATCTACCCCCAGATGGGACCATCCAGATGGGTGCATCAAGCCCACGCCGCTCACCAGCCCCGCCAGCCCGAAAAGCGCCGCTCTACCCCCGCAGCGGGGCCAGCGCGCGCTCCTCTGCGCCGATGCGAACCCACAGCATCGCCGCGTTCAGCACGGTGAACACCACGGCCACCCAGACCAGCCCAAGCACCATGGGTGCGACGATGATCTCGGCCACCACCAACATATAGTTGGGGTGACGCACAAACCGGAATGGTCCCCGCACCACCAGCGGTTGCTCCAGAACGATGATCCGCGTCGTCCAGCGTGGTCCCAGCGTCCACAGGATCCATACCCGCGCCACCTGCAACAGCGCAAAAAGCGCCAGCCACTCGGTTGAGACCACCTCGTCATGGCCGAACACCAAAAGGCACCCGATCCACGCCGAATGCATCGCCACCATCACCGGATAATGCCCAGCGCCGACCTCGTAGGCGCCTTGGCTCAGCAGCCGAGCGGTGTTGCGTCGGGCGATCACCAACTCGCTAAGCCGTTGGACAATAATGAATATCAGGAAGAGAAGCGTCGCCGTAGCCATTACGCTGCCTGCCGCTCGACCATCATCGGCAGATAAGACGCGGTAAATCCCGGCCCCAACGCGCAAGCCATCATCTGCCCCGTCAGCCCCCGGTCGAGGACCGATTTCATCACGAACATCACCGTCGGCGCCGACATGTTGCCCTGATCGCGCAGCACCGCGCGTTCGTCGGTCAGGCTCCCCTGCTCCAGATGCATCGCTCCCTCGATCGCGTCCACAACCTTCGCGCCGCCGGGATGGCAGACATAACGGTCGATCTGGGAGTGGGTCAGGCCCGAGGCCCTCAGCGCACCAGTGGTAGCGTCGGCGAAGTTCTCAGCCACAAAATCCGGGATCGAGCGGTCGAACACCACGCCAAAGCCGGTGTCGTCCACATCCCATCCCATGATGTTCAGCGTCTCCGGCCAGGTCTTTTGCACCCCTGCACCAAAGGTGACGGCCGGCACATCCGCCCTCGCCTCCGAGCACAAACAAGCCGCCGCCGCACCGTCCGCGAAGAGGACCGCCGCAATGACATCGGCCTTCTGCTGCCGATCGGCGCGGAACGCCAGCGAGCACGCCTCGACCACCACGATCAGCACCTTCGATCCGGGATGCGCCGCCGCCATGGCCTGCGCCACCGACAGGCCCGAAACGCCACCCGCACAGCCAAGCCCGAACAATGGAACGCGCAAGATATCCTCGCGGAATCCCATCTCGACCAGCACCTGCGCCTCAAGCGTCGGCGTCACGATCCCCGTCGAGGTTACCGTCACGACGCAGTCGACCTGGTCGCTGCGCCACTGCGCCCGGCGCAAAGCCTGTCGGGCGGCGTCGATGAACATGGCCTTGGCGCCGCGCACAAAGGCCTCGGCCCTGTCCTTCCAGGAATGAGCCTCCGAGAACCAGTCGATCGGCACAACCGAATGGCGCCGGTCTATTCCCGCAGTGTCGAAGGCGCGCGCGAGGCGGTCAAACTGCGGATATCGGTCGCCGAAGATGATGGCAGCGCGACGTTTTACATCTTGTTGTGTCAGGCAGAACTCGGGCAACGCGGTTGCAAGGCTGTGGAGATGGATGGTCACGAAAAATCCTTCGGATGAGAAGCCTTGATGTCATGCACGGATGCATGACCACCACAACAACGCCGCCAATCCCTTGATAGTGCGGGCCATCACGGAGAATTGACGCCACAGTGTCAACTCACTGTAGGGTGTTTTGACCGCCGCAAAGACACGCCTCGGTGCCCGGCGCGCCTCCTGTCGCTGATGATTTAAGGTCAATGCTGATTTCGTCAGTGTTTAGTGGGCGAAAAGATCAGGCAGCCTTCCACTGGCGGCTTCACCTGCGTCGAACCGTATCACCCGGCAGGAACTCCGGCTCCAGTCGCACCACTTCGGCGGTCAGCGCATCTGCCGCGATCAGCGCCGCCGCCCGCCGCCCGATCTCGTCGCGTTTGCTGTCCATCGTGGCGATCCGCATCGGCAGGCCATCCAGAACCTCGAAGGAGTTGAACCCGGCAAGACCGATCTGCCCTGGAATGTCGCGCCCCGTCTCGAGGCAGTAAAGCAGCCCCCCGGCAGCGTTCATGTCCGTGTTGTAATAGAGGAAATCGAGGTCAGGCGAGCGTTCCAGCAACGCCCTTGTCATCCCCCGTCCGGTGCCGAAGCCCGAGGTTCCTTCGTAGAAGATCTCGTCCGCCAGCGTCATGCCGGCCTCAGCCATCCCCGCCTTGAAGCCTCGATACCGCTTCTGCGCACGGGCATCGGCGTTCGAACTCGACCCCAGATACCCGATCTTCCGATAGCCCCGCGCCACGATCTCCGCTGCCATGGCCCGACCGGCGGCGCCGTGGCTGATCCCGACGGCGGCCGCCACCGGATCGCCGTCCACATCCATCACCTCGACCACCGGCACGCCGGCGTTGCGCATCATCGCGCGGGCGGCATCGGTATGCTCCAGCCCGGCCACAATGAGGCCCGACGGGCGCCAGCTGAGCATTTCGTAGATGACCTGCTCTTCCCGCTCCAGATCGTATTGCGAGGTGCCGATGACCGGCTGCAAATCTGTGCCATCCAGCACTTCGCCGATACCGTGCAGCACATCGGGAAACACCATGTTCGACAGCGACGGGATCACGACGCCCACCAGATTGACCCGATTGGACGCCAAGGCACCGGCGATCTTGTTGGGCACATAGCCCAACCGCCGCGCTGCCTCGAACACCTTGGCCCGCGTGCGGTCCGACACATCGCCCCGCGCGCGCAAGACGCGACTGACGGTCATTTCACTGACCCCCGCCGCATCCGCGACATCGCGCAACGTCATCTGGGGTTTGCCGTCGAAGGGATTGCGTCCGCGCAAGGGAACGTCCTTTGGTCGTTTTGCATTGATAGGCCCGCAAGGCGCGCCTTCGCAAGCGCTTGCAGGACCGGCCCAAATCACCCAAAACAGTCGCGTGCGGCCCCGTGGCTCAACTGGATAGAGCAATCCCCTCCTAAGGGATAGGTTACAGGTTCAAGTCCTGTCGGGGTCACCATTCTTCCTTGCATGGGCGAGGCGGCTCTGGTGAAGGCGCGTGGTGGTGAAACCGGGCGGCGACATTGCGGGCTTCGCGCCTACTTTGAGCGGGGCGGCGCGGTCGAGCCTGAGCACCGATGGCGGCAGCGGCCGCATGGGCCAACCGCGCATCGGCCCGGGAGAGCTGGAATTCGCGCGCGCTGGTCGAGATGAAGGCGATTAAGACGGATCCTGCATGTCCGCCGTGCTCATCCTGAGCGGGTCAAGAACATGGTGCCGGATCATGTCCGGCGCGTGGCGGCGCGGTGTAGTTGACGCCCTCCGCGTCCGAGACGCGCGACGAATGGCTCGGCCCCCCCTTCATCTTTCAAAAGTACTCTCAGGGGGTCCGGGGGATGAAATCCCCCGGTTGGTCGACGCGCGGAACGCGCGGCGAAACACCTCTCAACACCGACTCCCAAACTAGAACAAAATGTGAACATACTGCGCCCCATGGGATTCGCGGAACTGTCCATCACCACCAACTTCACCTTCCTCACCGGCGGTTCCCACCCCGAGGATTATGCGCGCCGTGCCGCCTTGCTGGAACTCGACGCCATCGCCATCGCGGACGAGAACTCCGTCGCGGGCATCGTCCGCGCCTGGTCGGAACTGCGCAAGATCGCGGACCAGATCGCCGACGCCAAGGCCGCCGCCGCCGATCCCATCGGGCCGCCCCGGCCTGCGCATATCCCGCCCGGCCCGCGCGCACGCCTCGACTACATCCCTCGGCTTCTGCCGGCCTCCCGCCTTGTCTTTGCCGAAGGCATCGACATCACGGTTCTGCCGCGCGACCGCACGGGTTGGGCCACGCTCTGTCGCCTGCTTTCCATCGGCAGGCTCCGCGCCAAAAAGGGCGCCTGCCTTCTCCATCTTGATGACCTTCTGGCACGCCATGAGGGGCTTGAACTGCTGCTTCACGCCCCCCCGCGCCGCAGCAAGGCGTGGATGCAGGCGGCCGAGCGTCTGGTTCCTCTCTCCCCCTCGCTTTGCCTCTCGCCCCGCTATGACGGGCAAGACACCCGCCGCTTCAAGGCCCACAGCCATCTGGCCGAGGCGCTTGGCCTGCAAACCGTGGCCTCTGCCCGCCCGCTCATGCACCATGGATCGCGCCGCAAGCTGACCGATGTGCTGACCTGCATCCGCCAGGGTATCCGCGTCGAGGATCTGGGCACCGCGGCCCAGGCCAATGCCGAACAACGGCTGCGCGGAGAGGCGGAGATGCGCAGCATCTTCAAAGGCCATGAGGAGGCCGTGGCGCGCAGCGCCGAGATTGCCGCGCGCTGTCAGTTCGATATCAAGAGCCTGCGCTACGAATACCCCTCCGAGATCACCGGGAACGAGACCGCGGCCCAACGCCTGTCCCGGCTTGCCCATGATGGCCTGCACTGGCGCTACCCCCAAGGCATTCCCGACAAGGCGCACAAACAACTCGCCCACGAACTGACCCTGATCGGCAAGCTCGGCTACGAGCCCTATTTCCTCACCGTCCACGACATCGTGGCCTTCGCCCGGTCGCGCAACATCCTGTGCCAAGGGCGGGGCTCGGCGGCCAATTCGATCACCTGTTACGCTTTGGGCGTCACCTCTGTCTCGCCCGAGATCGGCACCATGGTGTTCGAGCGGTTCGTGTCCGAGGCCCGCAACGAGCCGCCCGATATCGACGTCGATTTCGAACACGAACGCCGGGAAGAGGTGATCCAGCACATCTACGAACGCTACGGTCGCCACCGCGCGGGTCTGTGCGCAACGGTGATCCACTACCGCGGCAAACGCGCGGTGCGCGAAGTCGGCCGCGCCATGGGGCTGAGCGAAGATATCCTTTCGGCGCTGTCCTCGCAGATCTGGGGCTCCTGGTCCAAGACCGGCCCGGAAATGGCGCGGATGCGCGAGATCGGGCTCGATCCCGGCAGTCCGCGCCTGGCGCAGACCATCCAGTTGATCGACGAGATCATCGGGTTTCCAAGGCACCTGTCCCAGCATGTCGGCGGCTTCGTCATCACCGAAGGGCGGTTGGACGAGTTGGTGCCGATCGAGAACGCCTCGATGGCCGACCGCACCGTGATCTGCTGGGACAAGGACGATATCGACGCCTTGGGGATCCTCAAGGTCGATATTCTGGCGCTGGGCATGCTTACCTGTATCCGCAAGGCGTTCGACCTGCTGCAGACCCACCACCAGACCACCTATTCGCTGGCCAGCCTGCCGCCGGAGGATCCCGTTACCTACGACATGCTGTGCAAGGCCGACACGCTGGGCGTGTTTCAGGTGGAATCCCGCGCGCAAATGAACTTCCTGCCCCGGATGCGGCCCCGCTGCTTCTACGATCTGGTGATCCAGGTTGCCATCATCCGCCCCGGCCCGATCCAGGGCGACATGGTGCATCCCTTCATCCGGCGACGGAATGGCGAGGAAGCGGTCAGCTTCCCCTCGGACGAGTTGGGCCGCGTGCTGGGCAAGACCCTTGGCGTGCCTCTGTTCCAGGAACAGGCGATGCAGATCGCCATCATCGGCGCGGGCTTCTCGCCCGAGGAAGCCGATCGCCTGCGCCGCGCCTTGGCGACATTCAAGAAACACGGCAACGTCTCTGAAATGCGCACCCGCTTCCTGCGCGGGATGCGTGCCAATGGCTATGAGGAGGACTTTGCCGAGCGCTGCTTCAGCCAGATCGAAGGCTTCGGCTCCTACGGCTTTCCGGAATCCCACGCCGCCAGCTTTGCCTTGCTGGTCTATGCGTCCAGCTGGCTGAAATGCCACCACCCCGGCATCTTCGCCTGCGCGCTTCTCAACGCGCAACCGATGGGCTTCTACGCCCCGGCGCAGATCGTGCGCGATGCCCGCGAACACGGCGTCGATGTGCGGCCGGTCTGCGTGAACCGCTCCCACTGGGATAACGTGATGGAGCGCACGGAACGCGGCGACCTGGTCCTGCGCCTCGGGTTTCGCCAGATCAAATCCATGCGTGAGGAGGAGGTCGATTGGCTGACCGCCGCGCGCGGCAATGGGTATACCTCGGTCGAGGATGTCTGGCGCCGCGCCGGGCTGGACGCCCGGATGCTGACCACGCTGGCCGAGGCGGATGTCTTCGCCGCGCTCGGAATCCCGCGCCGCGATGCGCTCTGGGCCGCCCGCGCCCTGACACCCCGCAAGGAACTGCCTCTTTTCGCGGGTGATCTGGATGGCGAGGGCATTGTGGAGCCTGCCGTCCATCTGCCCCGGATGACCGAGGGCGAGAATGTGGTGGAGGATTACGTGGCGATGCGCCTGACGCTCCGCACCCACCCCGTGGCACTGATCCGCGACCGCCTGAGCCCGCGCATCGACCCGAGGCTTCTGGAACGGCCCGCCCTCGAGCGGCCCAAATCCCTTGCAAGGGATTTGCGACATCCTTTCAAGGATGTCGATCAGCCTCTTGCAAGAGGCTGACAAGGCACTTGCAAGGGCCTTGTACTGCTCACAACCCGAACGTCGTCCGCTTCTCGCCCACGCTTTTCATCACCCGCACCAGTTCCTCGCTGATGCCGGGCTCGCTCAGTGCGTGGCCCGAGCCGCGCACCAGGTGCAGCCTCCCGGACGGCCACCCCGCCGCCAGCCGGTGGGCCGAGATCGGTGGGCAGATCATGTCATACCGGCCCTGCACGATCGTGCCGGGGATATGCGCGATGCGGGGAAGGTCACGCAGGATCTGGCCGTCTTCCTCCAGAAAGCCCTTGTTGACGAAGTAATGGTTCTCCAGCCGCGCAAAGGCGCGTGCGTAATCGGCCGGGCTTTCGCCGCCATGCCCGTCGCTATCCATCGACGCCAGCGCGTTCTCCCACGCGGCCCAAGCCCGTGCGAAGCGGGTTTCCACCATCAGATCGCCCGAGAAGAGCCGCCGGTGATAGGCGGCGATCATGTCGCCCCGCTCCTCCGCCGGCACCAGCGCCACGAAGCGCGCCCATTGGTCGGGCCAGAACTGCCCCGCACCGCCGCCATAAAACCAGTCAAGCTCGCGCTGCATCGACAAGAACACACCCCGCAGCGCAAGATAGGCGACCGGGGCCGGATGAGCCTGCGCGTAGATCAGGCCAAGCGTCGCGCCCCAGGATCCGCCGAACACGGCCCAGGTCTCGATCCCCAGCGTCGCGCGGATCCGCTCGATATCCGCAACAAGGTGCCATGTGGTGTTGGCCCGCGTGGAAGCATGGGGTCGCGACCGCCCGCAGCCGCGCTGATCGAACAGGATGATGCGCCAGACGCTCGGATCGAAATAGCGCCGCATCGCCGGACTGCATCCACCGCCCGGCCCGCCATGCAGCACAACAACCGGCGCGCCACGGGGATTGCCGCATTGCTCGACATAGACATGGTGACCGTCGCCCACATCCAGCATTCGCTGATCGAACGGGTCGATGGGCGGGAACAAATGGGCGCTTGCGCGCTTTTGACCGGCGAACTTGTCCATGCCTGTCCTATATAAGGCGTGCGGCCTGCAGTGGCAGGTTGAAAGTGGCAAGAGATTGAGGAGATGTCCATGAGCACCGCAGCAGTGAACACCGTCGACGACGGCGAAATCGCCAAATTTCAGGCGATGGCGGCGGAATGGTGGAACCCGAACGGCAAGTTCAAGCCACTGCACATGCTCAATCCGACGCGGCTCGACTACATCACGGCGCAGATCGCGGCAGAGTATGGGCGGGACCTTGGGGGGCCCGCGCCCTTCGCGGGCCTGCGGATCCTCGATATCGGCTGCGGTGGCGGTTTGCTGGCGGAACCCATGGCACGATTGGGGGCCGAGGTTGTCGGAGCGGACGCCGCCGAGCGGAACATCCCCGTCGCGCAGCTCCACGCGCAGCAATCGGGGTTGCAGATCGACTATCGCCACACGACGGCCGAGGCGATGGCCGCGGCGGGTGAGCAATTCGACGTGGTTCTCAACATGGAAGTGGTCGAACATGTCGCCGACCCGCTGGGATACCTCACCGCATGTCGGCAGCTTCTGAAACCCGGCGGGCTGATGGTCTGCTCGACCCTCAACCGGAATTCGAAAAGCTACCTGATGGCGATCATCGGGGCCGAGCATGTGATGCGCTGGTTGCCGAAAGGCACCCATGAATGGTCGAAATTCATCACGCCGGACGAGCTGTTCGAATTGATCCGCAAGAGCGGCCTCGATCCCGTCGATCGCAAGGGATTTGTCTTCAACCCGGTCCTGTGGTCATGGAGCCTGAGCGACCGGGATCTGAGCGTGAATTACGTGACGGCCTCGGTGAAGCGGGAGAGTGCTGCGCCCTGAAGGCGCAGTCGGCTTGGAAATAAGCCTGACGCCGTCAGCCATCATCCTCCAGTCGCTCGCGCATGGCGCGCAGCACCGGCAGCGCCGCGCGAACCTTGTCTGCGCCAATCTCGACCACAGCATCGGACAGGATCGGCACAATCGCGGATATCGCGGCATCGCGCGCACGCCTGCCGGCGGGACTGATGGAGATCATCTTGCGCCGCGCATCGTCCCAATCGGGGCGTACATGAATATGCCCTGCCCACTCTAGCCGGTTGAGCGTATTGGTCATCGCGCCGCGAGTCAGGTGGAATGCCCGCGCCAATTGTGCGGGCGTCTTCTCTTCACTGGTGCGGGCAAGATGATTGAGCACCGAGAAATGGCTCAACTCCATCCCCTTGGGCAACGCCTTGCCCAGCCGTGCGCGCGCAAGCTGGTCTACCATGAAGACCTCGCTGAACAGCGCGACGGAAAGAGGATCATCGGATTGGGACATGCGCGGATCAAACGCCGCGCCGCAGAATGACGCAAGGGTTAAGCGCGCGACCGGGTCACTCCGCCGCGAGAAGCGGGTCCAGCCTGCCGGTCCGGTCGAGGGCAGCCATGTCGTCATACCCTCCGATATGTTTGCCGCTGATGAAAATCTGCGGCACGGTGTGGCGACCATTGGCGCGGCCCATCATCTCCTGACGACGCTTGGGGTTGGCCGCCACGTCGATCTCGGCGAAGCTGGCGCCCTTGTCGTTCAGCAACCGCTTTGCAGCGTGGCAATAGCCGCACAGCGGCGAGGTGTAGATTTCTATGGTCGCCATGGTCAGAGCCCCTTATTGCTACCGGACAACGGCACAATCTTAGGTGTCCGGACCGACTCGCGCCAGAGCCAGCACAGACACATTTTTGGCACCGGCCTGCCTGCACGCCTCGGTCGCGATGTTCAGCGTCGCGCCCGATGTCATGACATCGTCGATCAGGACCACGCTGCGCCCTTCCATGATACTGCCCCGACGCGGATGGGGCATGATCGCCTCGTCGAGGTTGCGATACCGCGCGTCACGGTCGTGGCCCTCTTGCGAGGGGGTGGGGCGCAGGCGCAGCAGCGCCATCGGTTCGACTTCGGCATCCGCATGGCGGGCGAGAGACCATGCCAGAAGCGCCGCCTGGTTGAACCGCCGGCGCGCCAGGCGCGTCCAATGCAGCGGCACCGGCACCAAGACTGGCCTATCTTCCAGCAGATCGGCGGCGGCACGTGCCATCCATGGCCCCGCTGCGCGCGCGATATCGGCGCGATCGCCATGTTTCAGCGCCAATACCAGCGAGCGTCCGACGCCTTCGTACATGAACACCGCGCGGCCCCGGTCCCAGGCGCGGGGCGTCTGACGGCAGTCGGAGCAGATCAGAACCTCACCCTTCGCCGCGGTCTGGCCGGGCAGACCGGTTCCGCACAAATCGCACGCAGCACCAAGGATAAAGGGTGTTTCGGACCAGCACGAACCACAAAGCGCAAAGGCTTCTTCCACGCGGGCGTTGCATTTCAGGCATTCGGGCGGAAACACCGCATGCAGCACACTTTGCAATCTCATATGCGCCCCCTACCTTGTCCTGAACCCGCTTCGGACCGGACCCCGGACAACGTGCAACAACCTTACCCCCGCCTGACCGATCCTCGTGCGCTTGCGGCACACCGGGCACGCGCCCGTATCGACGACGCGCGGTTTCTCCATGACGTGGCCCTTCTCGAGGTCGAGGAGAGACTGAAGGATGTTAACAGGAGGTTTACAAACCCGGCGATCGTGACGGATTTTCCGAAAATCTGGCAAGAATTGCTCCCTTCTGCTGTCATCGTGCCTATGGAAGAGGCGCTGACCCTCTCGCAAGGCACCCACGATCTGGTCGTTCATGCCATGGGCCTGCACTGGGCCGACGATCCGGTGGGCCAGATCGTGCAATGCCGCCGCGCCCTGCAACCCGATGGCCTGTTTCTGGCCGTTGCCTTCGGTGGCGCGACCCTGACGGAGTTGCGCGACGTGTTGGCGCAGGCAGAAACGCTTGTCAGCGGCGGCCTTAGCCCCCGTGTGGCACCAATGGCCGAAATCCGCGACATGGGTGGCTTGTTGCAACGCGTGGGTCTGGCCCTTCCCGTGGCTGACGCGCTGCGCAAGACGGTCACCTATCCCGACGCCGTCGCACTGATGCAGGACCTGCGCGCCATGGGAGAAACCAACGCTTTGGCCAGCCGCCACCGCGCCATTCCGCCCCGCGCACTGTTCCCGACCGCCGCCGCGATTTACGCTAATCAGTATCCGGCGGAACAAAATCGCATCCGGGCGACGTTTGAACTCGTATTCCTCACAGGATGGGCACCGCACGATAGCCAACAGGTCCCCCTGCGCCCCGGCGCGGCCAAGCATCGCCTTGCCGATGCCCTTGGCGTGACGGAGTTTGACGAGGCGGCCAAACCGGTCCATGACCGGTCCGAAAACGAAGGCAAGTGATCCGATGAACATGATGCAAGCCGCCCCCGCCGATGCGCTATCCCATGCGCCCGCCGATCACCCGAAGGTGAAGTTCGGCAAGGTCGGCGTATTGCTGGCCAATCTGGGCACGCCGGACAACTACGATTACTGGTCGATGCGCCGCTACCTGAACGAATTCCTCAGCGACAAGCGAGTGATCGATTACAGCCCGTGGATCTGGCAACCGCTGTTGCAGATGATCATCCTGACCAAACGGCCGTTCTCATCGGGTGCCGCCTACAAGTCGATCTGGAACCACGAGGCGAACGAGTCGCCCTTGATGACGATCACCAAGGACCAGACCGCCAAGATGAAGGCCCTGATGGCCGAGCGCTATGGTGACGATGTCGTGGTCGATTTCTGCATGCGATATGGCAATCCGTCGACCAAATCCAAGGTGGACGCGCTGGTGGCGCAGGGGTGCACCAAGATCCTGTTCTTCCCGCTTTATCCGCAATATGCGGGGGCGACCTCGGCCACTGCCTGCGATGAATTCTTCCGCAGCCTCGAGAACATCAAGTGGCAGCCGCAGGTTCGCACGGTCGAGCCCTATTCCGCCCACCCGCTTTACATAGAGGCCTTGGCGCAATCCATCGAACGCGCCTATGGCGCAATGGCGGTCAAGCCGGATGTGCTGGTGGCTAGCTACCATGGCGTGCCCAAGCGCTACCTGATGGAGGGCGACCCCTACCATTGCCAATGCCAGAAAACCTCGCGCCTGCTGCGCGAGCGGCTTGGCTGGGAAAAGACCCAGATCGTCACCACCTTCCAGAGCCGGTTCGGCCCGGAAGAGTGGTTGCAGCCCTATACCGTCGAGGAAGTCGCGAAACTGGCCCAGCAAGGCAAGAAGCGCATCGCCGTGTGCGCGCCCGCGTTTTCGGCCGACTGCATCGAGACGCTGGAAGAGATCAACGAAGAGATTCACGAAAGCTTCGAGCATGCAGGAGGCGAAAGCTTCACCTATATTCCCTGCCTCAATGATGACGACGCGCATATGCTGGCGCTGTCGCGGATCGTGGAAGAGAATTTGCGCGGTTGGTTGGGCTGACGGTCAGGCGGCCTGAAGTTCGTTGACCGGGCGACCGGCATAGAACTTGTCGTCCACCCGCACCATGACCAGCCCATTGGCCAGTCGGCGCACAAAAAGTCCCTGAACGGACACGCAAGTTCCAATAAGCACAGTCGTCAGCATAGATCTAACCCCCCATAGGCCTGTCTGCTGCGATGATGTTAGCCAGATCGGTTAACAAATCACTTAAATAATCATCAATTTATGAAAAACTGGGGAAAATTCTTTGGATAACGAGAAAAACACCCGTCAAAGCCAGTCACGAAGGATGGGCACCAGCGGAATATCCGCGGCCGGCATCGGGTAATCGCGCAGATCGGCCGGGCGCACCCATTTGAGGATCTGCCCTTCGCGCGATTGCGCTATTCCGTTCCATTTGCGGCAGGCGAACAGCGGCATCAGCAGGTGGAAATCGTCATAGGCGTGGCTGGCAAACGTCAGCGGTGCAAGGCACGACGCCCAGGTGTCGATCCCCAGTTCCTCTTGCAATTCGCGGATGAGGGCCTGTTCGGGCGTTTCGCCCATCTCGACCTTGCCGCCAGGGAACTCCCACAGGCCAGCCATCGCCTTGCCCTCCGGGCGCTGTGCAAGCAGCACCCGTCCATCGCGGTCAATAAGCGCGACGGCAGAGACCAGCACCAGTTTCGTCAAGACCGGTAGTCGGCGTTGATGTCGATATAGGCGTGGGTCAGATCGCAGGTCCAGATCGTCGCCTTGCCCGCACCGAGGCCCAGATCGACGTCGACCAGCAACTCGGGATTCTTCATGTAGGAGGCGACGGTCGCCTCGTCATACGCCTCGGCGCGCCAGCCCTTTTCGGCCACCACATGGGTGCCGAAACGGATCGTCAGAAGATCGCGGTCGGCTGCAGCGCCGGACTTGCCCACTGCCATTACGATGCGGCCCCAGTTCGGGTCTTGCCCCGCGATGGCTGTCTTGACCAGCGGAGAGTTCGCGATCGAGCGCGCAACCTTTTCGGCATCCACGTCCGACGCCGCACCCGTTACCCGCACCTCGACAAACTTGGTGGCGCCTTCACCGTCGCGCACGATCTGGTGCGCAAGGTCAAGCATCACTTTGTGCAACGCGCCCTGAAAGCCCTGATGCGGCGCGGTCAGCGGCGTATTCCCGGCACGTCCCGTGGCGGCCATCAGCACGGTGTCCGAGGTCGAGGTATCGCTGTCCACTGTCACCGCGTTGAAACTGACGCGGTTAGTGTCGCTGAGCATCTGCTGCAACGCGGGTTGGGCGACGGCGGCATCGGTGAAGATGTAACCCAGCATGGTCGCCATATCGGGCGCAATCATGCCAGACCCCTTTGCGAAGCCCATGATGGTTACGGTCCTGCCGTCCAGCTCGGCCACAGCAACCGCCCCCTTGGGGAAGGTGTCCGTCGTCATGATCGCCCGCGCCGCCATTTCGGTAGCCCCGGCATCCAGCGCATCGACCAACACCGGGATGATGTCGGTGATCTTGGAGGCGGCCAACGGCTCGCCGATGACGCCGGTGGAGGAGGTGTAGACATGCGACGCCGGCACATGCAGGGCCGCCGCCGCCGCCGCAGCGATCATGTCGACATCCGTCACGCCGCGCTTGCCCGTGAAGGTGTTCGCATTGCCCGAGTTCACAACGATCGCAAAGCCCTGATCCGCCTGCTGCAGGAGCAGTTTGGCCTGACCGTCCAGCACCGCGGCAGACCGCGTGGCCGAGCGGGTGAAAACCCCCGCCATCGTGGATCCGGGGGCAATATGCGCCAGCATCACATCGACGCGGTTCTTGTAGCGCACGCCCGCTTCGCCTGCTGCGAAGCGGACGCCGTCGATTGCGGGAAGGTCGGGGAACGCCTCGGGCGCAAGTGGCGATCGCTTGTATTTGGAACCGCCAGTGGCGACTGCGACCTTGCTTGGTGTGGTGTCAGTCATGGCGGCTCCTCCCGACCCGGTTGCGCAGATTATTGAGCGAGCAACTCGATATTGCGGATCAGCGTAGCATCGACCTCAAGTTCAGGCCGGTCAATCTCCGCAGCTTCGGTCAGTTCCGCCAGACGCGCATCCACCCGGGCGCGGCGCAGGGTCTCTTCCAGCTCGGGGCGGACTTCCTCCAGCGAGGGCGCGGCCTGTTCGCGCGTCTCGTTGAGCAAGATGACGTGCCAGCCGAACTGCGTCTGCACCGGGGCCGAAACAGCACCGGGTTCCAGCGCGAACACGGCGGCCTCGAATTCCGGCACCATCATGCCGGCAGTGAACCAGCCGAGTTCGCCACCGTTGGGGCCCGACGGTCCGATCGAGCTTTCTTCTGCCAGTTCGGCAAAATCGGCGCCTTCGGAAAGTGCCGTGATCAGCGCCTGAGCCTCTTCCTCGGTCCCGACAAGGATATGGGAGGCGTTGAATTCCAGCGCCGGCTCGACCGAGCCATAGGCAGCGTCGTATGCGGCCTGCACCTCTTCCTCGGGCAGGCCTGCCAAGGCGACACCGTCCATATACATCGCCGCCAGAAACGCCCGACGCTCATTCTCAAGTCCCAGTTCCATCTGGCGGGTGATATCGGCTTCGGCCGCGGTGGCCAGAACCTGCTGTTGCACCAACTGCTCCAGCATGCCGTCGAACAAGACATCGTCGGGCAATTGCTGGTATTCGGCGGGCAGCATCTGCAGCATGGCGATCAGGTGACCCATGGTGATTTCCTGCCCGTTGACGGTGGCAAGCACGGTTTCGGCGTTGTCGTGGGCATCGGCGAACAGGGGGGTGGCGCAGACTGTGGCCATGGCGACCGAGGCAAGAAGCATTTTCATCGAAGGAATTCCTATGTTGCGTGGCACATCCCCAATGGCCCATATCCGTGGGAGGGATCGCCTTCCGTTGACTATCATCGGGCCGCCCCTTATCTCGCTTACGGGTTTACCCCGGGGCCTTGGCCGTTCGCGACACATCTAGACCGCTGCGCGAGGCCGAACAACCCGAGACCCCACACGAATTGTTCAGACGGCGACGGCCCGCCTCAGCGGTCGTAAAAAAGGTTGGAAGATATGCTCGGAAAGCTGGCGAAGAAGGTCTTCGGGACACCGAATGATCGCAAGGTAAAAGCCGTCCGGCCGATCATCGAACAGATCAACGCGATGGAGCCGAAGTTCATCGCGATGAGCGACGAGGATATCGTCGCCAAGACAGCCGACCTGCGCGCGCGCGCGCTGAACGGCGAGGCGCTGGATGCCCTACTGCCGGAAGCCTTCGCGAATTGCCGGGAAGCAGCCAAACGCGCGCTGGGCCTGCGCGCCTTCGATGTGCAGTTGATCGGGGGCATTTTCCTGCATCAGGGCAACATCGCCGAAATGAAGACCGGCGAGGGCAAGACGCTTGTGGCGACTTTCCCCTGCTACCTCAACGCCCTGATGGGCGAGGGTGTGCATGTCGTCACCGTCAACGACTACCTTGCCAAGCGCGACAGCGCGTGGATGGGCCGCGTCTTTACCGCCTTGGGCATGACGACGGGCGTGGTCTATCCGCGTCAGCCCGAGACCGAAAAGAAGCAGGCCTATGCCTGCGACATCACCTACGCCACCAACAACGAGCTTGGGTTCGACTACCTGCGCGACAACATGCGCGGATCGCTTCGCGACATGGCGCAGCGCGGCCACAACTTCGCGGTGGTGGACGAGGTCGATTCGATCCTGATCGACGAGGCGCGCACGCCCCTGATCATCTCGGGCCCGACGCAGGACCGCTCGGAGCTGTATGTTTCGATCAACGCGATCATTCCCGATGTGAAGGACGAGCATTTCACGCTGGACGAAAAGACCCGTCAGGCGACCTTCACCGAAGAGGGCAACGATTTTCTGGAAGAACGTCTGCATGCGGAAGGGATCCTGCCTGAGGGGCAATCGCTCTATGATCCCGAAAGCACCACCATCGTGCACCACGTGACGAACGCGCTGCGCGCCCACAAGGTGTTCCACAAGGACAAGGAATACATCGTCCGCGATGGCGAGGTTGTGCTGGTCGACGAATTCACCGGCCGCATGATGCAGGGCCGCCGCATGTCGGAAGGCCTGCATCAGGCGATCGAGGCCAAGGAAGGCTGCAAGATCCAGCCCGAGAACGTGACGCTCGCCTCGGTGACATTCCAGAACTACTTCCGCCTGTACAAGAAGCTGGCCGGCATGACCGGCACCGCCTCGACCGAGGCCGAGGAATTCCAGTCGATCTACGGGCTGGGCGTGGTCGAGATTCCGACCAACCGCACCATTGCGCGGATTGACGAGGATGATGCCGTCTACCGGACCGCGCGCGAGAAGTATGAATCCATCGTCACGACCATTGAAGAGGCGCACAAGAAGGGCCAACCCGTCCTTGTCGGCACCACCTCCATCGAGAAGTCGGAAATGCTGGGCCGGATGCTGGAAAAGGCCGGTCTGCCCCATAACATCCTGAACGCGCGCCAGCATGAGCAGGAGGCGCAGATCGTCGCCGATGCGGGCAAGCTGGGCGCCGTCACCATCGCCACCAACATGGCCGGTCGCGGCACCGACATCAAACTGGGTGGCAATGTCGAATTCCAGATCATGTCCGCCATCAATGCGAATCCCGATGGCGACCACGCCGCGATCCGCCAACAGATCGAAGAGGCGCATGCCAAGAATGAGCAAGCGGTGAAGGACGCCGGAGGCCTCTATGTGCTGGCCACCGAACGTCACGAATCGCGCCGCATCGACAACCAGCTGCGCGGCCGCTCCGGCCGGCAAGGCGACCCGGGCAAATCGTCGTTCTTCCTCAGCCTCGAAGACGACCTGATGCGCATTTTCGGCTCGGACCGGCTGGACAAG
>JBBQHZ010000063.1:0-20531 GCA_038324445.1 Rhodobacterales bacterium
ACTCATCGCCAGGTGGATGGGCGTGGGCTTCATCCACGGCGTCATGAACACTGACAACATGACCCTGTCGGGCGAAACCATCGACTACGGCCCCTGCGCGTTCATGGATGCCTACCATCCCAAGATGGTGTTCTCCTCCATTGATCAGTTCGGGCGCTATGCCTATGCCAACCAGCCGCAGATCGGAGCGTGGAACCTTGCGCAACTGGCCACGGCGCTGCTTCCGATCATGCCCGACCGGGACGCGGCGATTGAAGAGTTCACCAATGCAGTCAATGGCTTTGCGACCGTCTTTGATGCGGAATGGCACAGCGTTCTGCGCGCAAAGCTCGGGCTTTCGACCGACGAGTCCGACGACGTCGACCTCGCCTTCGACCTGCTCGACCAAATGGCGCAGGGCCAGGCCGATTTCACCCAGACCTTCCGCGCCTTGTCCGGACCGACCCCCGAAGATGCCGCCGATGCCTTCAAGGCCCCGGCCGCCTTCGGCCCGTGGCTTGCCCGGTGGCGCGCGCGACTGGATCGTGAACCGCGCTCGGACGCCGATCGCAGGACGGCGATGCAGGCTACCAATCCGGCACTGATCCCCCGCAACCACCGCGTGGAAGAGGCCATCGTCGCCGCAACCGCCGGGGACTACGCCCCTTTTCACCGCCTGACCGCGGCGCTGGAAGAGCCCTTTACCGACCGCGCCGACATCGCTGACCTGCAAGAGGCACCGACCGAATCGGAACGTGTCACGCAGACATTCTGCGGCACCTGATCGCCGGGACCAGCTTCACCTTTTCTTAAATACTCACCTTGGGCGCACGGCTCGCGCCTCGCGCCCTCAGCCCGATATGCGCGCCGGTCGGTTGATCAGGATCAGCCCCGCGCAGACCAGCACCAGTGCCACCACCACGCCCACTCCCACGGCCTCGTCCAAGACCAGCCAACCGAGGCCGACACCGAATACCGGCGACAGGAACGAGAAGGCGGCGACCGAACTGGCGGGGTAGATCGACAGCAACCACAGCCAGAACAGGAACCCCGCCGATACGATGATTGCGATCTGAAAGCCCAGGGCCGCCCAATGGATTGCGCCCGGATCGCGCAACAGGGGGCCGAAAAGGGGCGCCGCCAGCAACAGGATCGGCGCTGAAACCGTCAATTGCCAGAGCAATTGCCGCTCTGGCCGAACCGCCTTCAACCGCGTCGCCCGGGCGCAGAGCGTAATGCCCGCCCATGCCATCGCCGCCACCAGTGCCAGAAGATCGCCCAGGATCGAGGCCTCGCCCGCACTTCCCCGCAACGTCAGGGCCACCACCACGCCCGCAAAGGCCAGCAACAGTCCGGCCGATTTGCGCAGGCTCAGCCGATCACCGGGAATCAGGAAATGCGCCGCCAGCGCTAGCCACATCGGCATGGTGTAGAAAATCACCGAGGTGCGGGTGACGGTCGTCAGATCCAACGCCATGAAAAGACAGATGAATTCCACCGCGAAAAGCGCCCCGATCAGCAGGCCCGCAGGCACGGTGCCCGGCGCAATCGCCATGGAAAGCCCACGCCAGCGCATCCAGCCGTAGATCACCAGGGCGCCTCCAAGCGAGCGGACGGCTGCAAAGAAGATCGGTTGCAGGCCTTCGTTGCCAGTCTTTATGACGACCTGATTGAACGCCAGGAGGGCGGCGAAACCGGTCAGGGAGATCGCGCCGAAGGCGTCGATGCGGCTGTGTTTGGGCATGGGATGGGATCCAGGAATATCCCCGGCCTCTGCGCCCCCGACATGCTCCTGTCAAGCTGCGGGGAAAACCGGACGAAATGATCCTTTCGGAACCAAGGCGTCGTCTGTCATGTTGGCATCAGGCAACTTCAACTGGGAGGATTGGGCATGAGCCTGTTGAGAACTTTGGCGACCGTGGCTATCGGCGTTGCCGCCGCAAGGGGTGCACGCGCGCTGTCGGATCGCGCCAATTCAGGCGGCGCGGGCAGCACTTCGGGGCGTCGCACCGGCGGCGGTGGCGGTCTGCTCGATTCGCTGCGGCAAAATACGGGTGGCCAGCGCGGCACCGGATCGGGTGGATTGGGCGACCTGTTGGGCGGCGGCTCTGGCGGCCGGTCCGGCGGCGGCCTTGGGGGCCTGTTGGAGGAATTTGGCGGCTCCGGCGCGCTGGGTGGCCTTGGCGGCCTTCTGGGCGGCGGCGCCGCGGGTGGCGCGCTTGGCGGATTGCTCAACGGCATGGCAGGCCGCGCGAGCGGCAATCAGCCCGACTTCGGCCGCCGCCTGAACCAGTCGCTGGCTACGGGTGGCGAGCCGGACGACCCACCGACGCAGGACGAGGAAGTCATGGCCGCCCTGATGATCCGCGCGATGGTCATGGCCGCCAAGGCCGATGGCCGCATTGACGCGACCGAACGCGAGGCACTGCTTGGCCGACTGCAAGACCTCGACCCCGGCGAGCGCGCCTTTGTGACCGAAGAATTGAACCGCGACATCAGCGTCAACGCCTTCGCCCGCGACGTGCCCGACCATCCGGCGCTGAAGGCGCAGATCTTTGCCGCCGCCATGTCCGCCATCGAGATCGACAGCGCAAAGGAGCGGGAGTTCGCGGAAGATCTGGCGAACGCGCTTGGGATCGATGAACGGGCGCGCGGCCATGTGCAGCGCCGCATGTCCGATCACTACGGCGACACGCCGGACCAGCCCTTCGACGAGACGGACAATTTCGGCCCCTATTCTCAACCGATCCAGGCGCCTGCCGGATCCGGAGGCGATGGGTCCGGGATCAAAAGCACCGAGGTCAGGCCGGGACAAGGTCGACCCTACCGCAAATAGGCCGTTTGCCCGCTCGGTCTTTATCCGAGCGGGCAAATCCCCTAGACCCGTCGCGCAGGGGAGGGCTGTGCGCCCCCGACACCAGGAACGCCCGGCGCAAGGGGACCGCCATGAACGACAAGATCGAGGACCGCTGCACGGCCAAGGGCTTGCGCATGACAGACCAGCGCCGCGTGATCGCGCGTGTGCTGGACGGGTCGGAAGATCACCCCGATGTCGAAGAATTGTTCGCACGGGCCACTGCCGTCGATCCGAAGATTTCCATCGCCACCGTCTACCGGACCGTAAAGCTGTTCGAGGAGGCCGGTATCCTCGACAAGCTGGAATTCGGCGACGGCCGCGCGCGCTATGAAGATGCCGAGCGCGATCACCACGACCATCTGATCGACATGAACTCGGGCGAGGTGATCGAATTTGTCGATCCCGAGATCGAGGCATTACAAGAACGGATCGCCGAGAAGCTTGGCTATCGGCTCAAGGGGCACCGGCTGGAACTCTACGGTGTGCCGATCCGCAAGTAGAGCGGGCCCCGGCGTCTCGCTCAAGGGAATTGGCGCTACTTGCGCCTTCCAAGCGGTTCGACGGCGGCGCCCTCAGCGCTCTGGCTCTCATAACTCCCGTCAAGATCGAGGTGGACGGCACCGCGCGACGAAACGGCTTTCGTCCCCCCGCCCGGCGCGCTAGGCGGGGTCATAACGACACGAGCGGCGGGCATACGGAACCATGGACAATTTCAAGGGCATGGGTTGGATGACGCTGGCGATGCTCTTTTTCGCGATCACCGACGCGTTCATCAAGCTGATGCTGGGGGCGATGCCGATCGGACAGGTCATCACGACCTTCAGCGCCGGAGGCGCGCTGATCTTCGGAGTTTGGGCCGCGGCACGGGGCGAGCGGTTTTTCGACCGGTCCCTGTTCACCCGCGCCTTCATCCTGCGCCTGTTGTCCGAAGTCGTGGGAACGGTCTGCGTGGTCGCAGCCCTCGCGACCATCGATCTCTCATTGTTCTCGGCGATCATTCAGGCCAACCCCCTGCTTGTCACCCTTGGCGCGGCCCTGTTTCTGGGACAGCCGGTCGGGTGGCGGCGTCTGTCGGCCATCCTGGTCGGGCTGGTCGGCGTGATGATCATCGTGCGCCCCGGCCTGACGGGCTTTGATGCCGCCAGCCTTTGGGCCGTTGCCGGGGTGATCGGATTGACCGGGCGCGATCTGGCCACGCGCGCGATCCCCCGCACCGTATCCACGCTCTTGCTGGCGGCGTGGGGCTTTGTCGGGGCCACAATCGCAGGTCTGCTTATTCTGGCGGTGCAAGGGAGTGCCGCGATGCCTGACGGGGCCTTGGCCCTCCAGATGGCGGGCGCGCTCGCCTGCGCCCTCGTCGCGTATTATTCCATCGCCGCCGCCATGCGGGTGGGCGAGATCGCCGCCGTCACCCCCTTCCGCTACACCCGCCTGATCTTCGCCCTGATCCTTGCCCTGATCGTGTTTGATGAACGCCCCGACCTCTGGACGCTGATCGGCGCCGCCATCGTGATCGCCACGGGGCTCTACACGCTGCTGCGCGAACGAAAGACAGCCCGAGCCTGACCGACCGCCGTTACCGCTAACGGAACCACAAACAAAAGGGTTCTCCCCTGCCCGAGTTGGGTGCTATAGCGCGCCCAACCCACGCATCCGGAGAACCAAGCCATGAGCGTCATCATCGACATCCACGCCCGCGAAATTCTCGACAGCCGGGGCAACCCGACGGTCGAGGTCGATGTGACGCTGGAGGACGGCACGTTCGGACGCGCCGCCGTCCCCTCGGGCGCATCGACGGGCGCCTACGAGGCGGTGGAAAAGCGTGATGGTGACAAGGCGCGCTACAAGGGCAAGGGCGTCTTGCAGGCCGTGGCGGCCGTGAACGGCGAGATTGCAGACACGCTGGTGGGCTTCGATGCGACCGAACAGGTCGCCATCGACCAGACCATGTGCGAGTTGGACGGGACCGACAACAAGGGCCGGCTTGGCGCAAATGCCATTCTCGGCGTATCGCTGGCGGTGGCCAAGGCGGCGGCCGATTTCTCGGCCCTGCCGCTCTATCGCTATGTCGGCGGCACCATGGCCCATGTGCTGCCGGTGCCGATGATGAACATCATCAATGGCGGCGAGCATGCCGACAACCCGATTGATATTCAGGAATTCATGATCATGCCGGTCTCGGCCACCTCCATCGCTGAAGCGGTCAGGATGGGCTCGGAAGTGTTCCACACCCTGAAGGGAGAGCTGTCGGCGGCAGGCCTATCCACCGGCATCGGTGACGAAGGCGGCTTTGCACCCAACCTATCGTCGACCCGCGACGCGCTCGATTTCGTGCTGAAAAGCATCGAGAAGGCCGGATATGTGCCCGGCGACGACATAATGCTGGCGCTCGATTGCGCGGCAACGGAATACTACAAGGATGGCAAATACGTCCTGTCGGGCGAGGGCAAGACCCTGTCGTCGGACGAGAACGTAGCCTATCTGGCGGCCCTGGTGCGCGATTATCCGATCTTCTCGATCGAGGACGGCATGTCCGAGGATGATTGGGATGGCTGGATTGCCCTGACGCGCGAATTGGGCGACAAGGTGCAACTTGTCGGCTATGACCTCTTCGTCACCAACCCTGCCCGACTGTCGGAAGGCATCGCACGCGGCGCTGCGAACTCGCTTTTGGTGAAGGTAAACCAGATCGGCACGCTAACCGAAACGCTGGCAGCCGTGAATATGGCCAACCGAGCCCGATATTCGAGCGTGATGTCCCATCGCTCTGGCGAAACCGAGGATGCGACCATCGCCGATCTTGCCGTCGCAACCAATTGCGGGCAGATCAAGACGGGCTCTCTGGCGCGCTCGGACCGGCTGGCCAAGTACAACCAGCTGATCCGCATAGAGGAACAATTGGAGGAAACCGCGGTCTATGCCGGGCGCTCCATCCTGCGCCGGACCCGCTGAACAAGTCGAAAACCTGACGAAAAGCACAGGCTGACACGCGACCTATCCTTAGGTATGGTATTTTTGCCGATGCCTTGGATGGACGTAGTTTTGTTGACCCAGTCGCGTTCTGTCGCGAAGAATGATCGCCTCCTGTCGGACATGTCCGATCTGGAACTTCTGTGGTTGTCCACGTTCGGCAACCCGTACGAGGTTGCCGCCCGCATTTTGGCCATCGCCGCCGGCGGCATCGGCATCTGGTTTTATGACGGGCTTATCATCGGGCCGATCTGGTGCGCCGCCTATTTGTTGGCTTTGGCCGTCAGCTTCTACGTCCTGCGCCCGGCCGATCCGACGCGGCCATCGGCGCTCATTGCCGGAGTGGCGAGCCACCTGTTGATCGCCGGCGTGTTCGCCGCGCTGCCGCTTTACCTGATCACCACCGATGACCGGGTGCTCGAGTTCTGCGGCGCCCTGGCGCTGATTTCTCTTGGCGCATTCAACCTGCTGCGGGAAGAACCGCCGGCAATCATCCAACCCATCGATATCGCCATCGGCTGGCTCGCTGTGGCGATCGCGGGCGCGACCCATATTCCGGGCCACACCTCCGTTGCCGCGCAGCTTGTGATGGGCGTTCTGTGCCTTGCGTTGGGTGGCTACTACACGTTGGCCCTGATCACCAAACGGACCGTCCAATGCGAGTTGCGCCGCGCCGCCCGGCAGAAACGCGACAGCAACGAGATGGAGGCGGTTGGCCGCCTGGCCGGTGGCATCGCCCATGATTTCAACAACATCCTGACCGTGCTGCAAGGCAGCCTGGAACTCTATCACGTGGTCCCCCAAGGCCCCGAGCGCGATAGCCTGATAGAGGAGGCGCGCGATGCCGGTCGGCGGGCGACCGCTTTGGTATCGCACCTGCTTGCCTTCGCGCGCCGCGCTCCGCTGGACCCGCGCGCACTGGAAGTGGGCTCGGTCATCGCCGAGGCAGCCCGCCACGCACGGGCGTTGGCGCCACCCGGTGTCGCCATCGATCTGCGCGAGCCCCCGATCCCTGTCCATGTCATGGCGGACGCAGATGCCCTCCACGCCGCCCTGCTCAGCCTTTTGCGAAATGCCGGCGAGGCCGTCGGCGGGCTGGGCACCATCACCCTCGCGGTCGATCTGGTTCAAGGTCCGGCAGAGGAAGCAAATTCTGCCCCCGCCGCCAACCCGCATGAAGCACATCTTCGCTTCTCCGTGGCCGATGACGGACCGGGAATGGACGCCGAGGTCGCTGTCCGCGCACTGGAGCCCTTTTTCACCACCAAACCCGTCGGCAAGGGCGCCGGTATGGGCCTTCCGATGGCCAAGGGGTTTGCCGAGCAATCGGGAGGTGCGCTGCGCATGCACACTTCGGCCAACGGCACCACTGTGTCGCTCCACCTGCCGATCGCCAAAAGCGCGCTTTAGGCAGCGCGCGACGCGCCTTGGCCAACCCGATCACCTCAGGTCTGGGACCCGCTGCACGCCCGAAAGTCTCCCCGACGCGCCGATTTCATCTTGGTCGAAAACTCCGGGAGGCGCCGCAGGCGTGGGGGCAGAGCCCCCTCTTGCCCATCGTAGGGGCAGAGCGCCCTCCTGCCCATCGAGTTTTCGCAACACCTGACGCGCACAGAAAAACCGCCCCAACCGACGCAGGCAGCTTTGCCTCACCGCAGCGCCCGTGCCCCGGCAGGCCGCGACCGTCGGCCGCCGCCGACCGGCGCAAATACCCCCGTCGTGCCGGGCGCCGATGTCGGCATTCCTCGCATCACCCGCACGGCCAGATAGGCAAATGCCTGCGCTTCCAGCGCGTCGCCATCCAACCCGACATCCTCCACCGGTACCGCCGCACATCCCGCCGCCTCAACCAGCATCGCCATCATGGCCGCGTTCTTTCGCCCGCCGCCCGTGACCAATATCCGCTCGACCCGTCCCGGCAGATGCGCCAAGCCGCGCGCCACCGCCCCGGCCGAGCACGCCGTCAACGTCGCAGCCGCGTCCGCGTCGCTCAAACCCGATACCGCTCGCACCAGATCCGCAAACGCATCCCTGTCGAGTGATTTTGGCGGCACCACATCAAACCACGCCCGCCCCAACACCTCTTGCAGAATTCCCTGATCGATCTGGCCCGATGCCGCCAAGGCGCCGCCCGCATCATAGGCGCCCAAACCGCGCGCCACCATCAGATCGTCGATCGGCGCATTCGCGGGGCCGGTATCAAACGCCACGCAGGCCCCCGGCAATTCGGGCCCCGCGACCAAGGGATCGACCCACGAGATATTTCCGACGCCCCCAAGGTTCAGGAACGCCACCGGCCCGACCGCGCCCACATAC
Organism: Rhodobacterales bacterium; assembly: GCA_038324445.1. Lineage (GTDB taxonomy): Bacteria > Pseudomonadota > Alphaproteobacteria > Rhodobacterales > Rhodobacteraceae > Gymnodinialimonas. The sequence goes on from JBBQHZ010000063.1 coordinate 8,123, forward strand.
CGCGCGCAGGCCCAATGGTAGAACGGCGCCAAGGGCGCGCCCTGCCCGCCCATGCCCATGTCGGCAGAGCGGAAATCCCAGATCACCTCGATGCCAAGTGCATCGGCCAGTAGCCCTCCGTCCCCCACCTGATGCGTCCGCCCGCCCGTCGGATCATGGGCCAGCGTCTGGCCATGAAACCCCAGCACCGCCACCTCCGGCGGCAAGCCCACCATCGCCGCGATATGCGCGGCCTCCACCACCTGCGCCGCTGCTTCGGCCCGCGCCTCGCCCGGCCATGCCCCCATCGCCGCGCGAAGCACCTCCCGATCACCGGGCGCATAGCCCACCGACCGCACCTCGCCCATACTCAGTACGTCCGTCCCGTCGGTCTCGATCACCGCGACGTCGACCCCGTCGAACGAGGTTCCCGACATCGCGCCTGCTGCCCAGACAGGCCCTGACGCCTTGCGCCCCTTTTCCTTGCCAGCCATTCCAGCTAGACCCTCCTCGCGCACCCTTGGCCGTCACCCTCGCCCGGACACACCATGACCTACCAGCCCAAATCCGACTTCCTGCACACCCTGAGCCAGCGCGGCTTCATCGCCGATTGCACCGATCTGCAAGACCTGGACGAGCGGTGCCTGAAGGGCCCGATCACCGGCTATATCGGCTTTGACCTGACAGCGACCAGTTTGCATATCGGCAATCTCGTGCAGATCATGCTGCTGCGCTGGCTGCAAAGGACCGGGCATCGGCCGATCACGCTGATGGGCGGAGGCACCACCAAGGTCGGCGACCCCTCCGGCAAGGACGAGATGCGCAAGATCCTGACGGTCGAGCAGATCAACGCCAATGCCGAGGGCATCCGCAAGGTTTTCGCCCGCTACATCGCCTATGGCGACGGCCCGACCGACTCGCCGCTTGTCAACAACGCGGAATGGCTCGACAAGCTCAACTACATCGAATTTCTGCGCGATATCGGCAAGCATTTCACCATTAACCGCATGCTCGCATTTGAAAGCGTGAAATCCCGCCTCGACCGCGAACAGCCGCTGTCCTTCATCGAATTCAACTACATCCTTCTGCAAAGCTACGACTTTCTGGAGCTGAACCGCCGCTACGGCTGCTCGCTGCAGATGGGCGGGTCGGATCAATGGGGCAACATCGTCTCGGGTGCCGACCTGATCCGTCGCGTCGACGGCGCGCCCGCCAGCGGGCTGACCACGCCGTTGGTGACGCGGGCGGACGGCAAGAAGATGGGCAAATCCGCCGATGGCGCCGTTTGGTTGAACGAGGACGCGATGTCGTCCTACGACTTCTGGCAATGGTGGCGGAACGTGCCCGACGCCGATGTCGGCAAGTTCCTGAAGATGTTCACCGAATTGCCGGTGGACGAATGCGCGCGTCTGGGCGCGCTTGGCGGGCAGGAGGTCAACGAGGCCAAGATCATCCTTGCGGATCAGGTCACCGGCCTCTGCCGGGGCAAGGACGCCGCGCAGGCGGCCAACGCCACCGCGCGCGAGGTGTTCGAAAAGGGCGGCATGGGCGACGACCTGCCCACCCTGACGCTGTCGCGCGCCGAGTTGGGCGACGGCATCTCCATCGTGCAACTGATTGCCCGCGCCGGACTGGCAGCCTCCGGCAAGGAGGCCAAGCGGCTGATCGCCGAGGGCGGCGCGCGAATGAATGACGCGACCGTCGCAGATGCCGGGTTGATGGTAAGCGCCGCCGATCTGGCTGCACCGATGAAACTGAGCGCCGGCAAGAAGCGCCACGCGATTGTGGTACTTGAGGGCTGACAATCGGGCGGCGTCATTAACCGCAAATTGAGGGAATCGGGGCCACTCTCGCCCCATGTTCGATTTTGCTGCCCTCCCTGAAGTAACGCCGGCAGCGCCCCTTGCGGGGCCGTCCCACTTGCCACGTCCTCAGGTCACCGCGCTGCAGCAAAGCGACCTGTGGGTCGACGCCACCCGCCGACTTGGCAGCGATGCTGGCCGCGAGGATGTGGCCGGTATCTCCACCGTGGTCCTGCGCCGTCGACTGGCCGTGGTGGGGGAGATGGCCCTGATCTCGCGTGCTGACCTCGCCCTTTCCAGCGACACCGCCGATAGCCTGCGCCGGACCCTTGGCGTTCGGCACCTGGTGGTGAATGCCGAAACGACCAACGATGCCCGCATGCTGGCGAAGGCGGGCTATCACAAGATCTTCGCACCCCGCATCATGGCCGATCTGGCGCTGTCGCCTTCCACCGACCTCATGGCCGCGCGTCTCTCACCCAAATGGCGCAATCGACTGCGCCATGGTCAGTCGCAAGGCCTCGTGATCCAGCGCCGCCCCTTGCCCGCCGACACCCGCCACTGGCTGTTCAAGGCCGAAGCGCAGCAATCGCTGCGTCTGTGGTATCAACCCCTGCCTGCCGAGATGATCGCCGCCATGGCCGCCATTCGCCCCGGATCGGCGCAACTCTTCACTGCCTATCACCTTGGCCAGAAAGTCGCCGCGATGCTGTTCCTGCGCCATGGCACATCGGCCACCTACCAGATCGGGTGGAGCAACGAGGCGGGCCGACGCCTGTCGGCCGGTCCTGCCTGCATGTGGCGCGCGATGGTTGAATTGCAGGCAATGGGCGCCACCCGGATCGATCTCGGCGCCGCGGACCCCGCCCTTGCCCCCGGCCTCGCGCATTTCAAGCGCGGCACCGGCGCGCGGCTGCGCAGTCTTGGCGGCTCCTGGCTCGACACCACATGGGCGCGCCGCAAGGGACAGTGGGCCCGCAGACGCGCCGTGTCCGAGTTGGACGGCGGTGCGCACCGCCACCTGCTGGCCTGCCTTGGTGATACGTCGCCGGCGCAATAGACGCCACGTTCCAACGGGCCGACAGGTAGAGTCCTTCAAGCCTCCCCACCCGCTGCACCGGACTATTCCGAAAAAGCCCTGTAAGGAGGGCTGCGAAATCCCATTCGCGACGCCCGCCGCAACACCCTACCCCGCCAAGGCCCGCAGCAACCGCGCACGCGCGGGCGGTACGGCCTTGATCTCCAGTCCGGTAAATACGTGCAAGGTGCCCAGTTCCGCATCGATCACCGCGTGATCGCTGACCCAGCCACCCATCAACAGATAGGTCCTCAGCAGCGGCGGCATCTTCGCTTGCGCGGCTTTCAGGTCCGGTCGGCGGCGCAGCCGGGCCGCAAAGTGAAACACCGCGGGCGCCTTCACCCTTGGCAGCCAGCGCTTGGGGGCAAGATGTCTGTCGCGCAGCAAGGCGAAGGCATCGGTGTAATCCGCCGCCTCGGTGCCGTGAAAGGACGAGCAGCCAAACAGCATCTCCACCCCTTCCTGATCCACATAGGTCGTCATCGCCGCCCAGGCGACGCGAAGGATGTCGGCGTCATACCAATCGGGATGGATGCAGAATCGCCCCATCTCGACCATTGGGCCGCCGAAAGCCTCCAGCGCCGACAACTCGTAGAATTGGGCCGAATAACTGCGCCCGATCTCGGCCCCGCTGCCCAGATGCAGCAGCCGGAAACAGCACACCAACGTGCCCGAGCGCGCCTCTTCCACCAGAACATGCGAACATTCCGCGTCGAAAGGATCTGCATCCAGCCCTGAAACGCCGCGAAACGCCAGCGCGCGCAGACGCTGCGCTGCCTCGCGATCCGCATCGCTTGCAGCGATGCGGGCGCTGTATCGCCCCTTTTGCATCGTCAGCATGATCCCGCTCCTGCCCGACACGCACACCCCCGGAAGAATCCGCACCGTGTCGGCAAAAGCACCCGGTCTGGACCGAACTACCCTGAAAGACCCGTCAGCCTCAGCCGCCGGTGGCGTCGCCCAGGTTGATCCGGCCGAAGTTCGACAGGATCTGGCTCAGGAAGCCCACATCGCGGACCGAGCTTTCGGTGACACGGCGCGACAATTGGACAAGCTGGCCGTCCTCAAGCCCGAAACGCTCGATATTGGTCACGCGACCGCCGGCATTGAACGAAATCGCCACGATGTCGCGCTCGATCACCTCTGGCGCATTGTAGGTATAATTGCGCACCCGGTATTGGGTGTAAAACCACGCCTCATCGCGCAGCACACCACCCGTGCCCGGCGCCCCGGCCACTTCCTGCACCGTCTCGCGGCTGTCGCCGACATTGACCTGCGCCAGAACGTCCTCGGGCGGAACGTAACCGTGGTTGGAATACGTCGCGGAACACGCAGCAAGGCCGACACCAACCCCCAGGATCAGCACGATCTGCCGGAAAAGCCGCCAAGAGGACCCAGGAAGGGCCGCCAAAAGCGCCGGGAAAGGGGTATGTCGCATGACGTTTGTACCTGCCTGCACCTGCTCGGACGGCCCCATCGGGGCTCGATTCCCCCCCGAACTGCTTGCGCAGACCGGGGAAGCTGAATATCGGCTTATCTCAGGGGCGCGCTTTGGGCAAGTAAAGCGCCCACGATTTCCGTTGTTGCGAGGTCCCATGACCACTGAAACCCTGTCGCTTACCCGGCTGACCCGCGCCGCACCGACTGCGTTCACGCTGGAACCCGGGCCGGAGATGCGCGCGCGCATCGTGGCCGAGCTGGATCTGCGCGCGCTCCGGAAGGTCCGGCTTGAAGGCACGCTGTCGCCCGAGGGCAAAGCGGACTGGCGGCTGGAGGCGAGGCTCGGCGCCACCGCCGTCCAGTCCTGCGTCGTGACGCTGGAGCCGGTGACCACGCGCCTTGACATCGATCTCCATCGATCCTACCGCGCCGACCTGCCCGAGCCGTCGGGCGATGAGCTGGAAATGCCCGAAGATGACACCATCGAGGCGCTGCCAGCCAGCCTGTCGCTGATCGATCTTCTGGTCGAGGCGCTGGCGCTGGCGCTGCCCGACTATCCCCGCGCCGATGGCGTGGCACTGGGCGAAGCCGTGTTCACCGCCCCGGGCGTGGCCCCGCTGACCGACGACGATGCCAAACCCCTTGCCGGGCTGGCCGCCTTCCGAGACAGGCTGGCGGCGGGCAGGACCGCCGACGACGACACTGGCGACGATGGCTGAGATGATCCTGCCGACCGGCGCCCACAAAGGGCCGGAAAAGAGCCCGGAATAGGGGTTGCATGGCGGGGGAATCTAGGTATGTTCCCGGCCTCATTCGCCCCCCGGACTTGGTGTCGCCTTGGGCCTTGCCGCGTAGCTTGCGCGCAAGATCTGAAAGACACATTCAAGGCTGGTGCGGCGGCACGATATTTGACAAGACCGGACAAAATGCCCCCCAAAGGCGGCGCCGTCCCCAAGCCCGAGGTTGTGACATGGCTGTCCCACAGAACCGAGTGACCCGTTCCAAGCGCAACATGCGCCGCGCCCATGACGCTCTTGTTGGGGCGAACCCCAACGAGTGCCCGTCCTGCGGCGAGCTGAAGCGCCCGCACCATGTGTGCCCGTCGTGCGGCGTCTACAACGAGCGCGAAGTGATCGCCAAAACCGACGACATCGACATTGACGAAGACGCGGCATAATTGCCGCCCGGCCGAGGTGGGCCAGATCCGATGGGCGACGGCGCGTCGTTGACGAGCAAGGCAGTGACGGGAACTGTATTGTCCGTTGATGCCATGGGGGGCGATCTTGGCCCCACTTCCGTTGTCGCAGGCATGGCAAAGGCCGCCGACGCCAGCCCGGGTCTGCGCTTCATCGTCCACGGCAACCGGCCCGAGTTGGAGCGTCTGATCGACCGCAAGCGCGGTCTTGGCGCCCGCTGCGAGATCCGTCACGCCACCGAAGTAGTGACGATGGACGCCAAGCCCAGCCATGTCATGCGCAATGGCAAGGACACGTCCATGTGGTCCGCCATCGAAGCGGTGCGCGCGGGCGAGGCCTCGGTTGCGCTCTCCTGTGGCAATACCGGCGCGCTGATGGCGATTTCCATGCTCCGCCTGCGCAAGATCGAGGGGGTCAACCGCCCCGCCATTGCCTGCCTCTGGCCGTCGCGCAATCCATCCGGTTTCAACGTCATGCTCGATGTCGGCGCTGACATCCGCGCCGATGCCGAGGATTTGCTCCAATACGCGCTGATGGGCGCAAGTTATGCCCGCAACGGCCTGGATCTTGGCCGCCCCCGCATCGGGCTGCTGAATGTCGGCACCGAAGAGCACAAGGGCCGTGCCGAATTGAAGGTGGCCGCCGACCTGATCGCCCAGGCCGCGACCACGACAGATTTCGATTTTGTCGGATTTGTCGAGGGGGGCGATCTGCCCTCCGACCGCGTCGACGTGATCGTGACCGATGGCTTCACCGGAAACGTTGCGTTGAAGACGGGCGAAGGCACTGCCCGCCTCATCCGTGAATTGCTGGCAGAAGCGTTCAAGAAAACCCCGTTTTCGCGCGTTGCGGCGCTTCTGGCCTATACCTCTCTGCGCCGCCTCAGCCGTCGCATTGACCCGCGCCGGGTCAATGGGGGCGTGTTTCTGGGCCTGAACGGCACCGTGGTGAAGTCCCACGGCTCGGCCGATCCAACCGGCGTCGCCGCCGCGTTGAACCTGGCCGAACGTCTGGCCGCGTCGGGATTCAACAAACGTCTGGCCGCGCGCATCGCTCAATCAGAAGCCGCCGCCGCAAGCGCGCAGCGATACAAGGACGGCCAGCCATGACAATCCGGGCAGTCCCCGTCGGGATCGGGCACTACCTGCCCGCCCGCATTGTCCCCAACGCGGAATTCGAAGCGATGGAGGGCCTGGAAACCTCGGACGAGTGGATCAGGTCGCGCTCGGGCATCGAACGCCGCCACTTCGCGGCCGAGGGCGAGACGACCAGCCAGATGGCCATCATCGCCGCCCGCAATGCACTGAACCATGCGGGCCTCGATGCCAACGACCTTGACGCCCTGATCGTTGCCACCTCCACCCCTGACCTCACCTTCCCGTCAGTCGCCACCATGGTGCAGGCGGGCCTTGGCATGTCGGGCGGCTTCGCCTTCGACGTTCAGGCTGTGTGCGCGGGCTTTGTCTATGCCCTTTCCACGGCAAACGCGCTGATCCTTTCGGGGCAAGCCCGGCGCGTGATGGTCATCGGGGCCGAGACCTTCAGCCGGATCATGGACTGGACCGACCGCACCACCTGCGTGCTGTTCGGCGACGGTGCGGGCGCATTGATCCTTGAGGCGCAGGAGGGCACTGGCACCGCGGCCGATCGCGGCATCCTTGCCACTGACCTGCATTCCGACGGCACCTTCCGCGATCTGCTCTATGTCGATGGTGGCGTTTCCGCCACCCAATCGACCGGCGTGTTGCGCATGGAAGGTAAGGAAGTCTTTCGCCATGCCGTTGAAAAGCTGACCAAAACTGCCGAGGTCGCGCTCGACAAGGCAGGCGTCGGCGTCGAGGATGTCGATTGGGTTGTGCCGCATCAGGCCAATATCCGCATCATCGCGGGCACCGTGAAGAAGTTCGGCCTGCCGATGGACAAGGTCATCGTCACGGTTCAGGACCACGGCAATACCTCCGCCGCCTCCATCCCGCTTGCGATGTCGGTGGGTGTGGCCGACGGGCGCATCAAACCCGGCGATCTGCTGGTGACCGAGGCCATTGGCGGTGGCCTGGCCTGGGGCGCGGTCATCATGCGCTGGTAGGGCGCGACAGCGTCTATTGTCCCGCCTGTGCAAAACACCTGCCGCAACGCACTGTATTGACTAAAGAAACCGCTTGTTTCATCCTGCCCCAAAATTGGGGGACAAAACAGCATGACCGCAAAGACATTGACGCGCATGGACCTGAGCGAAGCGGTGTTCCGCGATGTGGGTCTGTCGCGCAACGAATCCGCTCAACTGGTGGAACGTGTGCTTGAAATGATGTCGGATGCATTGGTCGAGGGCGATCAGGTCAAGATCTCTTCGTTCGGCACCTTCTCGGTGCGCGCCAAGACGGCCCGGGTCGGTCGCAACCCCAAGACCGGCGAAGAAGTGCCGATCAGCCCGCGCCGGGTGCTGACGTTCCGCCCGTCGCATTTGATGAAAGATCAGGTCGCCGCCGGCAATCGCGGCTGACCGGACATGGGCCCAACCTCCCCGGCAGAGGGCGGCAGGGCGAGGAAGCGCAGACCGACGTCCGAAAGGGCGTCCTGGACAGGACATGAGTGAGATGGCGAAATCCGCACAGGCCTTCCGTACCATCCGCGAGGTGGCAGATTGGCTCGATGTGGCCGCCCATGTGCTGCGCTTCTGGGAATCGAAGTTTCCTCAGATCAAGCCTGTAAAGCGCGCCGGTGGACGTCGCTATTACCGCCCCGCGGACATGGAGCTGGTCGGCGGCATCAAGGTGCTGCTGCACGACCGTGGCCTGACGATTCGTGGCGTGCAGAAGATGATCGCCGACGAGGGAACCGAGGCCGTCAGCGCGCTGTCGCCCCCGATCGACGGCTTGCTGGACAATCCCAACGTCGTGCAACTGAACCCCGCCGATGCGTGGGATGTCGACGCCGACGCCGAAGCGGCGTTTGACGCAGACGAAGATGACGCCGCCCTACTCGAAGACGAGATGGCCGATCTTGCTCCGGCAATGCAGGAACTTGCTGAAGAGCATACGCGTGAGCCAGAGGACGCGGCAACTCCCGACCTGCCAGATGCGGAAGAAGCGGCAGAGCCAGAGGCAGCGCTGCCCAAGGTAGAACCCGAACCGCCGCTTGTCGCCGCGCAGACGATGCCACAGGCTTCGCCCCCGCACGCCGCGCCCCCGCACGCTACACCCACGCCCCCTGAACCCACGCCCCCGCGCGCAGAAATCAAGGCTGCTCCACGCGCGCTGAATACTCTTCCCCACGCCAATCCCGCCGAAGGTCGCCTCGGTGCGCTCGCCGCCATCGCCGCTCTTCCCGCCGGGCAGCGCGCCGCCCTTGCCCCGCAGATCGCCGCCCTTGCGCGGCTGCGCAACCGCATGGCTGCCGATCCCCGAATCCGCTGACCACTGCCGCCAAGCAGCCCTTGCGCTGCCCCGGAAAATGGCTAGAAGGGCGGCTAGTCGGGCTATAGCGCAGCCTGGTAGCGCGTCCGTCTGGGGGACGGAAGGTCGCAGGTTCGAACCCTGCTAGCCCGACCAATTCTCGCACTACCGCCATCCAATCCCTGCCGGGCCCTTGCCACGGCCGGGCGTTCCCGCTTTTGTGCGGCACCGGTGGCGCGCGGGAAGGAGCCTTGGCACAGATGACCGATACCCTTCACACGGCGCCCATCGGCGTCCTGCCCGACCACTTGCTGCGCGCGCTGATCGACGCAGACCACATCACCGCCTCCCATCCGATCCCCGAAGGCCAAATTCAGCCCGCAAGCCTCGATCTGCGCCTGGGATCGCGCGCCTACCGCGTCCGTGCCTCTTTCCTTGCCGGCAAGGACCGCAGCGTTGCCTCCCGTCTGCCCGAATTCACCATGCACGAGATGGACCTGACCCAAGGCGCGGTCCTCGAAAAGGGCTGCGTCTATGTCATCCCCCTGATGGAATCTCTGTCTCTGCCCGCCGACATCACCGCCGCCTGCAACGCCAAAAGCTCCACCGGAAGGGTCGATTGCCTGACCCGCGTGATCGTCGATGGCGGGGTCGAGTTCGACCGCATTCCCGCAGGATACCACGGCCCGCTCTATGCCGAAATCTGCCCGCGCTCATTCTCGGTCAAGATCGAGCCCGGCCTGCGCCTGAACCAGATCCGATTCCGCCGCGGTCATGCGATCTTGTCGGACGACGCGTTGCGTGCGCGCCACGCAGCCTCGCCCCTGGTCGACCAGACACCGCTGATCGACGAGGGCCTCGGGTTCAGCGTCGATCTCGCGCCCGAAAACACCACGCTTGTCGGCTACCGCGCCAAGCCACATGCGGGCGTCATCGACCTGACCCGGATCGGCACCCACGCCACCGCCGATTTCTGGGAGGGACTCCACACCACCAACGGGCAGATCATCCTCGATCCCGGCGCGTTCTACATCCTCGTCAGCCGCGAGGCGGTGACGATCCCGCCCACCCACGCCGCCGAGATGGCGCCCTATGTCGCGATGGTGGGTGAGTTCCGCGTTCACTACGCCGGATTCTTCGATCCGGGCTTCGGATGGGCCGAGGCGGGCGGTTCGGGCTCGCGCGGGGTGCTGGAAGTCCGTTGCCACGAGGCGCCGTTCGTCCTGGAACACGGCCAGATCGTGGGACGGCTGGTCTACGAGTCGATGGCGGCGATGCCCGAGACGCTCTACGGCCGCGAGATCGCGTCCAACTATCAGGGCCAGGGGCTGAAGCTGTCGAAGCATTTCCGCGCGCCGCGGAGCTGACCCGGCGCGCGCCACCGGCGATCCAACGCCGCAACAAGCGATAGCCAAGACTTCCGCCCCAGCCGGCCTTGACGCCGCCCGATGCACACACGATGTCTCTTACGCGGCGCCCGTGCCGCTCGTGCACAGGTGCCTCTTGAATATCGTTCTCATTCTGATCGGCTTCGCCATCCTCGTCGTCGGAGGCGAGCTCCTGGTCCGGGGCGCCGTCGCCCTCGCGCGCCGCCTGCGTCTCTCTCCTCTCGTGATCGGCGTGACGGTAGTTGGCTTCGGCACCTCGGCGCCGGAACTGGCGACGAGCCTCGTCGCGGCCCTCGAGGACGCTCCCGGCATCGCTGTCGGAAACATCGTCGGGTCGAACATCGCCAACATCCTCCTGATCCTCGGCCTCGCCGCGGTCATGATGCCGATCGTCGTCGACCGCACGGCGCTTCAGCGCGACTCCGTAGCGCTCATCGCGGCCACCCTCGCCGCTGTCGCGATCCTTTTTCTGGGCGAGGCGAGCAGACTTGCGGGGTTCGTCCTCTTCGCTGGCCTGATCGCCTACCTCACCTATGTCATCCGCACCTCGCCGCGCCCCGACGCGGACGAGGAGACGGTGATGGTCGGCGCGGGATTCGCGGCCGCCTACCTCGCCGGAGGCCTCGTCGGCATGATCGGGGGCGCAATGCTCCTCGTGCAAGGCGCGGTCGCCCTGGCCGAGGCGGCCGGCGTGTCCGAGGCGGTGATCGGGCTGACCATCGTCGCGGTCGGCACCTCCTTGCCCGAACTCGTGACCTCGGTGATCGCGGCCCGCAAGGGCGAGGGCGACATCGCGCTCGGCAACGTCATCGGCTCGAACATCTTCAACATCCTCGGTATCCTCGGTCTGACCGCGCTGATCGCGCCGATCACCGTGCCGGCCGACATGTCGATCCGCGACGGCGGCATCCTCCTTGCGGCGACCGTGGCGCTTCTGGTCGTCTGCCGAACGGGCCTTCGCGTCACGCGCACCGAGGGCCTAGCCTTCCTCGCGCTCTACGTCGTCTATCTCTGGATGCTCTGGCCCTGAGGGCCAAGGGGCAGCTCCATGTAGATCGCCCAGGGGCCCAGGACGGGATCGCCTGCAAGGTCGCTTTCGGGAAAGGCGTCCCTCTCGACGAAGCCGAGCTTGCGGTAGAGGTCGAGCGCGGGCGTCAGGTTGCGCGTTGAATCGAGCCGGACGACCGCTGCTCCCGCCTCCCGCGCCGCTGCGACGGCCGCCAACACCAGAGCCCGGCCGACGCCCATGCCGCGGCCCGCGAGCGGAACGTAGAGGCGCTTGATCTCCATCGCGCCTGCGCCTGACGGACGCAGGAAGACCATGCCAAGGACAGTGCCCTCGTCATCCTCGGCCACGAAAGCGTAGCCGCGCGGCGGCACCACGTCTTGCAGGTGAGCGAGGGTCTTCGACAGAAGGCCGTCCGGCTGGAATCGCGGCGCGCCGGCGCGAACGAGGTCGTCGCAAACGAAGCGGACGTAGTCCGACAGGTGCGGCGTCAGCCCGCGCACTTCGTCCACCGAGACGAGACGCCGGATGCGCAGGCTCACTTCATCAGCCGGTTGATCTTCCGCATCGCCTTCATGGTCTGCTGCGTCTTCTTCACGCGCGGATCGACCTTCTGACCCTTGTTCAGCCAGCGCATCCCGTGGCGGAAGACCATGTTGATCGCCATGTTGATCAGCCTGTTCGCGTTCATCTGCTCATGCCTCGTCCTCGAACATGTCGGTCTGGTCCTGGTCGTCCTCGTCGTCGTCGCCCTGCAGCGCGTCACCGGGGGGCGGACGGTTCTCCAGGAGGCCGGCGGCGCGCAACTCCTTCAGACCGGGCAGGTCGCGCGCGCTTTCCAGCCCGAAGTGGTCCAGGAACTCCTGCGTCACCACATAGGTCACCGGGCGTCCGGGCGTCATCTTGCGCCGCCCGAAACGGATCCACTCGAGCTCCAGCAACTGGTCGACAGTGCCCCGGCTGACGCTGACGCCCCGGATTTCCTCGATCTCGGCCCGCGTCACCGGCTGGTGATAGGCGATGATCGCCAGCGTCTCGACGGCCGCGCGCGAAAGCTTGCGCGTCTCGACCGTCTCCTTCTGCATCAGGAAGCCCAGGTCCGGCGCGGTGCGCATGGCCCAGGCGTCG
>JBBQHZ010000064.1:0-20423 GCA_038324445.1 Rhodobacterales bacterium
GGACAATGCCGGACCTGCGTTGTCCCTTGGCAATCACATGTTCGGGTAGTTCGGTCCGTCGCCGCCCTGCGGGGTGGTCCAGACGATGTTCTGGCTGGGGTCCTTGATGTCGCAGGTCTTGCAATGCACGCAGTTCTGGAAGTTGATCACGAAGCGCGGCTCTTTCCCCGCCTCCTGCACGAACTCGTAGACGCCCGCCGGGCAATAGCGCTGCGATGGCCCGGCATAATCGGGCAGGTTCACCGCCACGGGCAATGTCGGGTCCTTCAGCCGCAGATGCGCGGGCTGGCTTTCCTCGTGGTTGGTGAACGAGAACGCCACATTGGTCAGCCGGTCGAAACTCAGCTTGCCATCGGGCTTCGGGTAGACGATCGGGTTCCACCTTGCCGCCTTCTCGGTCGCCGCCGCATCCGTCTTGCCGTGCTTGAGCGTCCCGAACAGGCTGAACCCGAACGTGTTGGTCCACATATCGAAGCCGCCGAACACCAGCGAGGCCATCAGCCCCTTGGCCGACCACAGCGGCTTGACGTTGCGCACGCGCCGCAGGTCCTGCCCGATGGCGCCATCGCGCACCTGCCGCTCGTAATCGCTCAACTCATCTCCGGCACGCCCCGCCTTGATCGCGGCGAACGCAGCCTCGGCGGCGGCCTTGCCCGAAAGCATGGCGTTATGGTTGCCCTTGATCCTCGGCACGTTGACCATGCCGACCGAACAGCCCAGCAGCGCCACCCCCGGCGCCACCATCTTCGGCATCGACTGATACCCACCCTCGGTGATGGCGCGCGCGCCATAGGCCACGCGCTTTCCGCCCTTCAGCAACTCGGCCACCATCGGGTGATGCTTGAAGCGCTGGAATTCCATGTAGGGGAACAGATGCGGGTTCTTGTAATTCAGGTGAACCACAAACCCCACATAAACCTGATTGTTCTCGAGGTGGTAGATGAAGCTGCCGCCGCCGGCATTCTTGCCCAGCGGCCAGCCCATCGTATGCGTGACGCTGCCTTCGCGGTGCTTCTCCGGGTCGATCTCCCAGATTTCCTTCATGCCAAGGCCGTATTTCTGCGGCTCATGCCCGTCGGCCAGATTGTATTTCGCAATCACCTGCTGGCTGAGGCTGCCGCGCACGCCCTCGCTCAGGAATACGTATTTGCCCAGCAACTCCATGCCCGGCTCCGTTTCGTCGCCATAGGACCCGTCGGCCTCCAGCCCGAAAACGCCCGCCACGACGCCGCGCACCTCGCCGTTCTCGCCATAGACCAGCTCCGAGCATGACATGCCGGGGAAAATCTCGACGCCGAGCGCCTCGGCCTGCTCGGCCATCCAGCGGCAGACATTGCCCATGCTCACGATGTAGTTGCCGTGATTGTTCATCAGCGGCGGCATCGGCCAGTTCGGGATGCGAATGCCGCCCGCCTCGCCCAGCATGTAGAAATTGTCGTCCTTCACCGGCACGTTGAGCGGCGCGCCGCGCTCCTTCCAGTCCGGGATCAACGCATCGAGCCCCACCGGGTCCAGCACCGCGCCCGACAGGATATGCGCGCCAACCTCCGACCCCTTTTCCAGCACCACCACCGACAGATCCGCGTCCAGCTGCTTCAGCCGGATCGCCGCCGACAGCCCCGCAGGCCCCGCGCCCACGATGACGACATCGTATTCCATGCTTTCGCGCTCGATCTCGGCCATGTCCTGTCTCCTGTGTCGGCGGACCCATGGCCCGGAAAACGTCGCAAGAGGCCTAGCCCGCAGGTGCCGCGGGCGTCAATTGTGACGCTGCATCATTAATGCCGCAGGCCGCCCGTGGACGGGCCCGTGGACGGGAACGGGTCAAGGCGCTACCTGTCGGTCCGGCAACGCGAAAGGCCCGCCCCATGCGCTACATCTACCTCGCCCTCATCTTCGCCGGTATCTACTACCCTTGGCGCCACTTCTATGCGTGGTTTCAGCAAAACGGCTGGGATCTCGGCCCGATGATCGACGCGTGGTATGTGAACGAGGCGACAACCGCCCTGACATGGGACCTGACCATTGCCGCCATCGCGCTCTGCGTCTGGGTCGTGTTCGAGGCCGTGACCAGACGCGACTACTGGTGGCTCCTGGTGATCCCCGTCACCTTCGGCATCGGCGTCTCGGCCGGTCTGCCCTTGGCGCTTCTGATCCTCACCCTGCGCCGGGCGCGGGCGGCGGGGTAAACCCCGCCCTACGGCTGCGCGGCCGGGGGCGGTGATCCCATTTGGAACCTTCCCGAATGGAAAGGTCCCGAATGGGCGCATCACCAAGGCCCCGATTCCCCCGGATTGCTGCCATATGGGACGATTGCCTTTGGCCTATCGTCCCAAACTACCCCTATCTGTCCCCGAATGGGTCCATCCATATGGGCCTATAATGTCAGCACCGTCTGCCCGGTTGTCAGCCGCGCTTCCAGCGCCCGATGGGCATCGGCCACATCCTCCAAGGCGAAGCGCTGATCGACCCGGATCTTCACCGCACCCGAGGTGACCTTCTCGAACAATTCCCGCGCCATCTGCTGGCAGGTTTCATGCTCGGCGATATGCACGAACAGCGTCGGACGGGTCAGCTTCAGGCTGCCCTTCTGGGCGAGGATATTGATCGAGAAAGGCGGCACCGGGCCAGAGGCCGCGCCAAAACAGATGAGGAATCCCAAGGGCTTGAGGCAGTCGAGCGAGCCGTCGAAGGTATCCGCCCCAACCGCATCCATCACCACGTCCACGCCCTTGCCGCTGGTCAACTCGCGCACTTTGGAAACCCAATCCTCGGTCCGGTAATTGATGCATTCCGCCGCGCCATGGGCGCGGGCCAGCGCGCATTTCTCCTCCGTTCCGGCGGTTCCGATCAGCCTGATCCCCTCACTCGCCGCCCATTGGCAGGCGAACAGCCCCACCCCGCCTGCGGCGGCGTGAAAAAGGACCGTGTCACCTCGGGCAATGGGTGTCGTGCGCCGGAAAAGATATTGCGTTGTCAGACCCTTGAGCATCATAGCCGCGCCTTCCTCGAAGGAAATCGCGTCCGGCAGCGGGCAAACCTGCGCCGCCGGCATCACCCGCACCTCGCTGTAGGCACCCGGCGGATTGGACGCATAAGCCGCCCGATCGCCCGGTTTAAGGTGCGTCACACCCTCGCCCACGGCCTCCACAACACCCGCCGCTTCCATGCCCAGCGCCTGCGGCATCTTCATCGGATAGGTGCCAGTCCGTTGATAAACATCGATAAAGTTCAAGCCGCAGGCATGGTGCCGAATGCGGATCTCGCCCGGCCCCGGCTCGCCCACCGGCAGATCCACGATCCTGAACATCTCCGGCCCGCCATGGGCCTCGATAACCGCTGTTCTCGCCATGGTGTTCCCCCTCGTTTGGCTTGGACCTCAATGGGATAGATGCTACTTGCCCGCGTGCAAGATGAAAGAGGCGGCGCGATGGATCATTTCCTGTATCGAAACGGCGTGCTCCATGCCGAAGACGTCGCCCTCCCCGACATCGCCGCCAGCGTCGGCACGCCCTTTTACGTCTACTCCACCGCCACCTTGACGCGGCACTATCAGGTGTTCGTCGAGGCCTTGGAGGGGCTGCCCCACCTGATCTGCTTCGCGATGAAAAGCAATTCGAATCAAGCGGTTATTGCCCATCTGGCGGCGCTTGGCGCGGGCATGGATGTGGTCTCGGGCGGCGAATACCGGCGCGCGAAGGCCGCCGGCGTGCCCGGCGATCGCATCGTCTTTTCCGGCATCGGCAAGACCGAGGCCGAGATGCGCATGGCGCTGGAAGGCGGCATCCGCCAGTTCAACGTCGAGTCGGAACCCGAACTGGCCCGCCTCTCCCGCGTTGCCACCAACATGGGCAAAACCGCCCCCCTCACCATCCGCGTGAACCCCGATGTCGACGCCAAGACCCACGCCAAGATCGCGACCGGGCGGAAAGAGGACAAGTTCGGCATCCCCATCGCCCGCGCCCGCGCCGTCTACGCCCTGGCCGCCAGCCTTCCCGGCCTTCAGGTCGTGGGCATCGACGTGCATATCGGCAGCCAGTTGACCGACCTTGAACCCTTTGAACTCGCTTACAATAAAGTCGCGGAGCTGACGCAACAGCTCCGCGCCGACGGCCATACCATCACCCGCCTCGACCTCGGTGGCGGGCTTGGCATCCCCTACGAGCGCTCCAACACCGCGCCGCCGCTGCCGCTCGACTACGGCGCCGTCATCAAGCGCACCGTCGGCCATCTGGGCTGCGAGATCGAGATCGAGCCGGGACGGCTGATTTCCGGCAATGCGGGGCTTCTGGTGGCGTCCACGATCTACGTAAAGCACGGGGAAGACAGGGATTTCCTGATTCTGGATGCCGCCATGAACGACCTGATCCGCCCCGCCATGTACGGCGCATGGCACGATATCATCCCGGTGCAAGAACCCGCGCCGGGGGTCGATCAAGCCCCCTACGACATTGTCGGCCCGGTCTGCGAATCCGGTGATACCTTCGCAAAACAGCG
The DNA here is from genome assembly GCA_038324445.1 of Rhodobacterales bacterium. GTDB lineage: Bacteria > Pseudomonadota > Alphaproteobacteria > Rhodobacterales > Rhodobacteraceae > Gymnodinialimonas. Next base: position 4,498 of record JBBQHZ010000064.1, read on the forward strand.
CCAAATGCCGCCCATTGGAGAAGGCGACCTGATCGCCTTCCGTTCTGCCGGGGCCTACGGCGCGGTAATGAGCAGCGAATACAACACCCGACCGCTGATCCCCGAGGTTTTGGTGAAAGGCGATCAATTCGCCGTCATCCGCGCGCGTCCAACGTTTGACGACATCATAAACCGCGATACTATCCCTACTTGGGTGTAAGCGCCGTCCCCTACTTGGGTGTAAGCGCCCGTCGGCCTCGGTGGGCATCTCCGCCCGCCGGTCATTGCGTCCGCGAAAGGACATCGTCATCGAGCAGACACCGAAGCATGACGCGATCAGACGCCTGATCTGGCCCCTCCGACTGACCCGTCTTGGCATGGTGGCCGAGTGCGTCGTTCAGGCGTTCTGGCCGATCTGGACGGCGCTGTTCGTGGTGCTGGCGGCGCTTGCCTTCGGGGCCGGGGACTTGCTGTCGCAGGTCATGTTCTGGCCCGCCATAGCCTTGATTTCGCTTGTGTTTATCGGGCTTCTGGCGCTCGGCATCCGGCGCTTTCGCTTGCCCACCCACGCCGACGCGCTGGAGCGGTTGGACCGCACCATGCCCGGCCGACCGATCTCTACCCTGCTCGACACGCCCGCCATCGGCGGCAGCGATGCGGCTGGTCGATCTGTCTGGGCAGCGCATGTCGCGCGGATGGCCCAACGCGCCGCCAGCGCCCGCGCGCCGCAGCCCGACCTGCGCGTGTCGCGCTCTGATCCTTACGCGTTGCGCTACATCGGTGCCACGGCATTTGCGATGGCGCTTTTGTTCGGGGCATTCGGGCGCGTGGCCGATATCGGCGATGTTCCGCTTGGGGCGGGTCCCGCTACTGCCTCTGTCGGTCCAAGCTGGGAGGGCTGGGTCGAGCCGCCGCTCTATACCGGTCTGCCGTCTCTCTATCTCAATGATATCATGGCGGAAAGTTTTGACGCCCCGCTGGGATCCGAAGTCACGTTGCGCGCCTATGGTGCACCGGGCGAAATCACCATGCGCACCGATATCGGCCCCTTGCCGCCAGTTGACCCCAACGCCTACGCGCAGGTCGTCACCATGGAGCGGGCGGGAACGCTGGCCGTCGACGGCCCCGGCGGGCGGGAATGGCAAGTCTCGGTCCGGCCTGACATGCCCCCGACAGTCGCGCTTGAGGGCGAGGTCGAGGGTGAGCCGCCGGGCTCGATGCAGTTCGGCTTCGCCGCCAGCGATGATTACGGCGTCCTTTCCGGGACAGCAACGATCCGCCTGAATCTTGCCGCCGTGGACCGCCGTTTCGGCCTCATCACCGACCCCGAACCACGCGAGCCGGTGGTGCTGGACCTGCCGATGCCGTTCCGGGGCGACCGCGCGGAATTCTCCGAGGTCATGGTCGAAGACCTCAGCCAACATCCCTTTGCGAACCTGCCGATCACCCTGACCCTGACCGTCACCGACGACGCCGGCCAGATCGGCACCGTCTCCTACGATGTCGCGCGCCTGCCGGGGCAACGCTTCTTCGACCCGCTGGCCAATGGCCTGATCGAGTTGCGCCGCGATCTGTTGTGGAGCCGCGAGAACGCCACGCGGTCGGCCCAGATCCTGCGCGCGCTGACCCATCTGCCCGAACCTGGCCTTGACCAAGGGGTATTTCTGGCCCTGCGCTCGGCCATCCAGCGCCTTGAATCCGCTGTGGATTTGATCTCGCTCGAAACGCAGGAGGATGTGGCCGAGATCCTCTGGAACGCGGCACTGGAACTGGAATTCGGCGAACTCGACTCGGCGCTGGAGCGCCTGCAACGCGCGCAGGAGCGGTTGGCCGAGGCCATGCGCCAAGGCGCCTCGCCCGAAGAAATCGCCGAATTGATGCAGGAAATGCGCGAGGCGATGAACGAGTACATGCAGGAACTGGCGGAAAACGCGGAACCCAACGACGGCACTGATCAGCCCGATCAGGGCGAGACCACCGAAATGTCGATGGCCGATCTGGAAGAGATGCTGCAGCGCATTCAGGAGTTGATGGAAGAAGGTCGCATGGCCGAAGCGATGGAGATGCTTCAGGCCCTGCAGGAAATGCTGGAAAACATGGAAGTGACCCAAGGCGGCGAGGGCGGCGAGGGCCCGCAGACGCCGGGGCAGGAGGCCATGGAAGGCCTGCAGGATACCCTGCGGGGTCAGCAGGGCTTGAGCGACGACAGCTTCCAGGAACTTCAGGATCAATTCAACCCGAACCGGCCCGGCCAGCAAAATGAACAGCAAGGCCAGGCGCCGCAGGGCAACCAGCCCGGTCAGGACGGCGAAAACCCGGGCCAAGGCCAGGGCGGCGACAACGAGGAAAGCGCTGGCACGCTGGCTGAACGGCAGGAAGAATTGCGCCGTCAGCTGGAAGAACAGGCAAATCGCCTGCCCGGCACCGGCACGGAAGCTGGCGACGAAGCGCTTGAGCAACTCGATGGGGCTGGCCGAGCGATGGATGAAGCGGCAGAGGCATTGGAACGCGGCGACATCGCCGAAGCGCTCGACCTGCAATCAGATGCGATGGAGGCGATCCGCGAGGGCATGACCCAGTTGGGCGAGGCGCTGGCACAAGAGCAGGGCGCGGAACCGGGACAGGGTCAGGCCGAGGGCAACATGGCCGAAAGCCGACCGCTGCAGGATCCGCTGGGGCGGCAGGCAGGCAACAATGGCGCATTCGGCTCGGATGAAGGGCTTGAGGGCACCGAAGATGCCCGCCAGCGGGCGCGCGAATTGCTCGACCTGCTGCGCGAACGGTCCGCAGATCAGGCCCGCCCGGACCTCGAACTCGACTATCTGCGCCGGTTGCTGGACCAGTTCTAGGATATCTCGCGTGCTTGGGATGCACTAGCCGTCCGACGGCTGCGCGATGGACCGCGCCATGTCATCAAGCCAGAAACGCGCCTGATCCACCAGCGCCACGTAACCGGTCAGCACGGGTTCCGCCTGCGGCATCGCCTGCGCGATCTGGTCGGAATAGGCGTAGATCCCGAGGCCCACCAGCGCCAGCAACAGCACGAGGAAAAACCCGCGCCGGACCTGCCCGCGCCTGCGGGGACCAGCGCCCACCGTATCGTAATCGGTCCCGTCGGCTTCGCCTGCGGTGCGATCGTCGGTGGCGCGCAGGGTGGAGTTGATCTCTTCGATATCAGGCAGCAACTCGCTCCGCGATCCCGTGGTCATGGTGGCCACGGCAATCACGATTTGGTCGGACTCGAAGGCATCTTCCGCTGCCTCGTCAAGTTCGGCCAACCGGCGGCTGCGCGCCGTGCTCTCACCCCGGTCGAGCGGCATTTCTGCTTGTTCTTCAACGGGATCGGGACGCGCTTCCGCCCGGCGCAGATTGGCTTCGCGCGCGGCTTCCTCGCGCAGAATGTCGGCCACGCCGGGGTCGATCTGGCGCCGTGGCGGACGGCCCCCTGCGGCGGCACCGGGTGCGCCGCTGGGTCCGTCAACGGCCACTTCTGCCAACTTGCGCGCGGATTGCGGTTCGACGGCCGCCACCTCGGGTGCCAAGGGGTCAGCTGCACGGGGGCCGGGTTGGAACCAGGTGGTGGAGCAATTCGAACATTGCACATCCCGCCCAGCGGCGGGGATCATGCTTTCGTCGACCTCATATCTCGCGCTGCAATTTGGGCAAGTGAGCCGCATGTGTCCCGGTCTCTTTCCTGGGGCCCGGTCGTGGGCCGCGTGCCATTCTGCCGCCACCCAAAGCGCGACCCGTCCGAACTCTTCTGGCACGAAGATTAACAATCCCTGCCATTGTTTCCAATCCCCGTTTCATAACAACCCTTTGCGCGTTGCATCCAAGTGTCAGGTGCGCGCGGGGTCCCTGCCCCTGATTGCAAGTGGCGCGATCACGGTGCAAGACAGGGAAAGTACCAAGCCGAGGGCCCGGATTTCCATGATCGAGATGCAGGACGCCGCCTATGGCTATGGGGCCGAGCCTCTTCTGTCCGGCCTGTCGCTCAATCTGGCCCCGGGATCGTTCCATTTTCTGACCGGGCCATCGGGCACCGGCAAGACCACGTTCCTCAAGCTCTGCTATGCCGAGTTGCTGCCGACCGGCGGCACGATCACCCTCTTTGGCCAGCAGGCCAACAGCCTCAGCCGCGACAACATCGCGGACCTGCGCCAACGCATCGGCGTGGTGCATCAGGATTGCCAGTTCCTCGACCATCTGCCGCTGACCCAGAACATTGCGCTGCCGCTGACGGCGACGGGAAAGGGCGGGATGGTGGATGCGGGCAGCCTGAACGAATTGATCGGCTGGGTCGGCCTGACCGCCCGCGCCGATGCCGTCCCCCCGGAACTGTCGGGCGGCGAGCGGCAACGCGCAGCCTTGGCCCGCGCCATCATCATGGACCCCGACCTGATCCTGGCAGACGAGCCAACTGGCAACGTCGACTGGGACATGTCGCTGCGTCTGCTGAACCTGCTGGTAGAGTTGAACAAACTTGGCAAGACGGTTGTTATCGCCACCCATGACCTTGCGTTGATCCGCGCCGCCAAGCAACGCGTGCAGGCCCGCGTCTTGCGCATTCAGAACGGGCAGATCATGTCGGCGGGGGCAGATTTGTGAGCATTCGGGGCAGACTTCTGACATTGGTGCGCGGCGATCCGCAGGCCGACCGCGTGGTGCCGCGAAGCGGGCAATCGGCGCGGCTGACACTGGCGACATCCGCCGCGATGGCGTTTCTGGCGGTGTTTGCCATGGCGCTTGCCATGGCCTCGGGGCGGTTGGCGGATCGCTGGTCCAGCGCCTTGGCGCAATCCTCTACCATCCGCCTGTCGGCCCCGCTGGCCGAAATGGAAGCGCAGACATCGGCCATTCTGACGGTTCTGGAGCAAACTCCCGGCATTGAAAGCGCCCGCGCGCTCAGCGATGAGGATCAGCAGGCGCTCCTTGCGCCATGGTTCGGCCCCGACCTGCCGCTGGACGACCTGCCCATCCCCCGCCTGATTGAGATTTTCGAAACACCCGAGGGGTATGATGCCGATGGATTGCGGCAGCGACTGGCTGCCGAAGCGCCGGGGGCGGTGCTCGACGATCACGACCGCTGGCGCAGGCCCTTGGCAGAGGCTGCAGGGCGCTTGCGGCTTCTGGGGTGGCTGGCGCTGGTGCTGATCCTTGGCGCCACGGGGGCAATGGTGACATTGGCCGCGCAGGCAGCCCTCAGCGCCAATGAAAGGGTGATCCGCGTTTTGCGCCTTGTGGGCGCGCGCGACCGCTACATCGCCCGCGCCTTCATGCGCCGCTTTACCGTCCGCGCATTGACGGGCGCTGCCGTTGGAACGCTGGCGGGACTTGTGGCCGTGACCCTTTTGCCATCGGCACGCGACACGGCGTCTGTTCTGACCGGACTCAGTTTCAGCGGCTTGGGTTGGCTCTGGCCCCTGATCATCCCGCCGCTGGCCGGTGTCACCGCCTATATCGCCACCCGCATCGCGGCATTCCGCACCCTCAGGGGCCTTCAATGATCCAATGGCTTCGCTCCTTCGCGTTCATCGTCCAGATGTATCTGGCGATGTTCGTCATCGCTGTCCTCTATTTTCCCTGGGCGGCGGTCAGCCCGGCGGGCGCCCATGCCGCGTGTCATTCCTATTGCCGCTGGGTGATCTGGACGATGGGCTGGATGACCGGTCTACGCGTCGAGGTGCGCGGCACGCCCCCGCAGGACGAAGTGATGATCGCCGCCAAGCACCAGAGCTTTCTGGACATTCTCGTGATCTACAACGCCGTCCCGCGCGGCAAGTTCATCATGAAACGCGCCATCCTGTTCACGCCCTTCATCGGGCAATACGGCATGCGGATCGGTTGCGTGCCTGTTGACCGTGGCAAACGGGGGGCCGCGATCAAGAAGATGCTGGCCGATGTGAAGAACGGCCGCCAGCAGGGCGGTCAACTGATCATCTATCCGCAGGGCACCCGCGTCGCCCCCGGGGTATCCGCGCCCTACAAGGCCGGGACGGGCGCGCTTTACGCGCAATTGGGGCAGCCTTGCGTTCCCGTCGCCACCAATATCGGCCTCTATTGGCCCAAGCGCGGCATCACCCGCCATCCGGGCACGGCCGTGGTCGAGTTCCTGCCCCGGATCGACCAGGGGCTTTCAACCTCCGCCTTCATGGCCAAGCTGGAATCCGACATCGAGACCGCCAGTGACGCGCTTTTGACCGAGGCCAAATTCAATCGGAGTCGCCCGTGAGAACCATCGACAGCATCGCGGCGCTCGAAGCGCTTTATGACGCGCCGGCACCCGTCACGCTCAGCAAGGTTGTGCACCGGCTGACGCCGCTTTACCGGCGCTGGATCACGGCGTCGCGCTTTGTGGTGGTGGCGACTGTCGGCCCCGAAGGCGTCGATGCCAGTCCCCGCGGCGACGATGGTCCGGTGGCACGTATCGTCGACGACCGGACGCTGTGGCTACCGGATTGGCGCGGCAACAACCGGCTGGATACCCTGCGCAACATCGTGCGCGACGGGCGCGTGTCGCTGATGTTCATGGTGCCGGGCTCCAGCAACGTGGTGCGCGTGATCGGCAACGCCGTTCTGTCGGACGATGAAAGCATCACGGCCACGTTCACGCAGTCGGACAATCATCCGCGCAGCGTGATCGTCATCACCCTGTCCGAAGTCTATTTCCAATGCGCCAAGGCGCTGATGCGATCAGCCCTATGGGGCCGGAATGACGCAGACGGCCTGCCAAGTGCAGGCGATTTCGTGAAGGAACAAGTCGCGGATTTCGACGGCGCGTCTTATGACGCGGGCTACCCTGCCTACGCCCGGGACCGGATGTGGTGAAGGCACTGGCCTATGTGCTTTTCAGCCTTGGCATCGTGTTGTCGGGAATTGCCGGTTTCGTCCTTTTCGCCGCGATAACCGAATGGCGCGGGCGCGGCTGCCCCGGTGGCGCGGAATGCGCCGACGCCGTCGGGATCATGGTGGTGACAGGATGCGCGCTGGTGGCGGGAGCGATGATGATCTTCGCTGCTGTGGTCATCATGCGCCGCTAGCTTCAGGCGGCCAGACCTTTCGATCCCATGTCGAGGAACTTGCTGCGCCGGGCAGCCAGCAATTTCTTGCGGTCCTTGCCTTTGAACTCGGCCATCATCTCCGTCAGCGCCGCACCGACCGAGGCAATCGCCGCGCGCTTGTCGCGCTGTGCGCCGCCCAATGGTTCCTTGATGATCAGATCGCACACGCCCAGCTTGTGTAGATCCTGGGCCGTCAGACGCAATGCTTCGGCCGCTTCCTTCATCTTCTCGGCATCTTTCCACAGGATCGAGGCGCAGCCTTCCGGACTGATGACCGAGTAGATCGAATGCTCCAGCATGGCGAGTCTGTCCGCCGTGGCAAAAGCCACCGCGCCACCCGATCCGCCTTCGCCGATGATGATGGAGAACAGCGGCACCTTGATCTGAAGGCACTTTTCGGTGGCGCGCGCGATGGCCTCGGATTGGCCACGCTCCTCCGCGCCCTTGCCGGGATAGGCGCCAGGGGTGTCGACCAGCGTGATGACGGGCAGCCGGAAGCGGTCGGCAAGGTCCATCAGGCGCACCGCCTTTCGGTAGCCCTCGGGCCGCGCCATGCCGAAGTTGCGCTCGATCCGGGTCTTGGTGTCATGGCCCTTTTCGTGGCCGATCACGACAACCGGGGTGTCGTTGAACCGCGCAAGGCCGCCCATGATCGCGTGGTCATCGGCGAAGTTCCGATCGCCGGCAAGCGGCGTGTATTCGGTGAACAGCGCTTCGATGTAATCCTTGCAATGCGGGCGATCGGGGTGGCGCGCGACCTGGCATTTCCGCCAAGGCGACAGATCCTTGTAGAGATCGCGCAGCATCTCGGCGCTTTTCTTGTCAAGCGCCGTGGCCTGATCGGCCACATCCATGCCCTCTTCCCGGCGCGCGATGGCGCGCAGTTCTTCTGCCTTGCCTTCGATCTCTGCCAGGGGCTTTTCGAAATCGAGATAGTTCATCATGCGTCACTCTGCATCCGGGGACCGACCCTTGGTATATGGCGGGCCAGACCGGCGGATGCAACTCGACTGATGCACGGGGTGCCTGCCCCGGGCTGCTCAGTTGCGGCTTCGTTCGATCAGGAAATCGGCCTTGGCGAACAAGCCTTCATGGTGTTCGGGGTCAAAAATCCGACCGCGACGGACATGGGTCGCCCCTTTCGTCTGCAGCGCGGCGCGGTTTCCCGAGGCCTTTGGCTCGGTCAAAGGTGACCGATCAAGCCCAACAAGGGTATCTGCGATGTCCAGAAACGTGGAAGGGTCCGTTGCGTCAATGATCTTCAGATCATAGTGAACGTTGCTGGCCGACGGACCCAAGCCTGACCGCAAGGCCTGACGCAACCCATAGGTATTCCGATTTGATCGCCCGAATTCGACATCGCTGAGCGGCACCAGAATGCGTCCGTTACGCCCCTGTCCTGCCAAGTCGCCGTGACTGAGATGCTCGGCCAGAAAGTGGCGATCGACATAGGCCACCGGCGCGGCGCGAAAGCTGCCAAGCAGGCCCGGCAACGCTGCCTTCTGGGGCGTGATCACGACGAATCCGGCAAAGGTGCCGAACGACCGGGCGCCATAGGCATCGGTGAGGTCGCGCATGAAGGCAGCGGCGGTCAGAAGCCCCGAGTCCGGATCGCGGGTCATGGCGGCACACAACCGGTTCTCTTCGGCAATGCGCCGGTTTTCCCGCTCCAGCAAGGCACCGATCAGGGGCACGGCAAGCAGGTTGAAGGTCAGGATCGTGCCGGCAGCCTCGGTAAAGAACCAGACCGCCATATCTCGTGGCAAGGCAAGCGCGCCCAACAGGTGCGATGACATGGCCAACGCCAGAAGCAGCAGCATCGGAAATCGGCGCACCTCGAAATGGGCCATCTTGCGGGCCCAGATCATGCCCGCAAGACCGGCAATGATCATACCCCAGACCCCGGCCACCGAACCGACGCCGCCCAGATCGACGCGCACCGCAACCGCGATCAGGAGGCACGGAAGCAGGCCGCGCCAGCCCAGAAACGCCCCGGCCAAGGCGATTGAAACGTTCCGCATATCGACGAGGACACCCTCGAAGGGTTCCATCGGGTTATACATCTGGACGGTCGCCATAAGGCCGAACAGCACGCCCAGAACCATCGGCGCCCAGTTTTCCCCGGCAAGACGTCGTCGAATGGCACCATAACTTTCGGCCAGCAACGCCGTTACGGCCAAAGCGGCCGCCATATCGAGGAGAGAAGAAAAATCCATATCCCAGCCCCCATGCCAATTCTTGGGGAACCTAGAGGTTGATGGTTTCGCAGAAGTGAAGGGCCGCGCCCTATCCCGTGATCATTTTCGCTTGTTTGACGATTACTTCCGCCTGCTTGATCGAGGCGATGTCGACCAACCGCCCCTTGTAGACGGTCGCGCCCAAGCCCTCGGACTTGGCCTTTTCCATTGCAGCAAGGATCTCTTGCGCTTCGGCCACGGCGGCGTCGGAGGGGGTGAATACCTCGTTCGCCAAGGCGATCTGCTTGGGGTGAATCGCCCATTTGCCGACCATTCCCAAAATGGCCGAGCGGCGCGCCTGCGCGCGGTAGCCTTCGTCATCCGAGAAATCGCCAAACGGTCCGTCCACCGGCAAGATGCCGTGCGTCCGGCACGCGGCCACAATCGCTGCCTGCGCCCAGTGCCACGGATCCGACCAGTGGCGCGCGCCTTCCTGTAGCATGTAGTAATTTTCCTGCGTGCCGCCGATCCCCGTGGTCTGCATCCCCATCGACGCGGCAAAATCGGCCGCCCCAAGGCTCATCGCCTGCAGGCGGGGCGAGGCGGCGGCGATTTCCTCGACATGGGTGATCCCTGCAGCGGATTCGATGATGACCTCGAAGCCGACGCGCTTCGTGCGGCCCATAGCGGCCTCGATCGACGACACCAGCGCGTCGACGGCGTAGATGTCTGCCGCGCAGCCCGCCTTGGGGATCATGATGAGGTCCAGCCGCCCGGTATCCCCCTCCAGCAGGTCCACCACGTCACGATACCAGTAGGGTGAATCCAGCCCGTTGATCCGCACGCTCAGCGTTTTGGTGCCCCAATCGATATCCTTTATCGCGGCCACGGTATTGGCGCGCGCTTGGGGCTTGTCGTCGGGGGAAACCGAATCCTCGAGGTCGATGTTGATGACATCGGCCGCCGACGCTGCCATCTTCGCGAAAATCTTCGGGTTCGAGCCGGGGCCGAACAGTTGGCAGCGGTTGGGACGGGCGATGGGGGCGGGTTGGGTACGGAAACTCATGCGGACCTCACGAAAGGAAATTGCGTTTCGATTTCCGCGAGGGGTAGTTTAGTGCGCCACCACGTGCAAGCGCCCGACCTTATCTGTCGCGGCGATCCCGCTTGCGCCGGGTCGCGGCATATTCCGTCGGGATCAGGATAAGGGCAGCCGCCGAACCGATGGCCGCGTCGAAGCCCGGCGAGCCCAAGGACAGGCCGAAGGTCGAGCGGATCATGAACAGCACGAACACCGCACCCAAAGCGATCAGCACCGAAGGCAAGATGCCATTATGCGTCCAGCCCCATTTTTCGGAGAGGAAGGCGACAACACCTGCGATCATCATCGAGCCGAAAAATGCGAAAAAGCCCATCTCACTCTCCCAATACTGTGCCGGGGGCCAGTCGGGCACCCAACAGATATGCCTCTGCCGTCATGGGCGCCTTGCCCTCGGGCTGCACCTGCGTGATCTCGATGGCGCCTTCGCCGCAGGCCACGATCAGGCCATCTAAAATCGTCCCCGGCGCACCGGACTCTTGAGCCAGACGGCTTGCCAACATCTTCACCCGCTTGCCCGCAACCATGGTCCACGCCCCCGGAAAAGGCGAGAGGCCACGGATCTGTCTGTCGATATGGGGAGCCGCTGCGGTCCAATCCAGCCTCGCCTCGGATTTATCGATCTTGGCGGCATAAGTGACGCCTTCGTCGGGTTGGCGTTCTGGCACCAGGTCATCCAGCCGCGCCAGCGCGTCCACGATCGCGCGCGCGCCAAGGGCCGCAAGGGCGTCATGCAGGCCGCCGGCGGTTTCCTCCGGCCCGATGGCCAGCGCGCGGCGCAGAAGGACCGGCCCGGTATCAAGGCCCGCTTCCATCTGCATGATGCAGATACCGGTTTCCGCATCCCCCGCCATGATCGCCCGCTGGATCGGTGCGGCCCCGCGCCAGCGCGGCAGAAGCGAGGCGTGGATGTTGAGGCAACCGCGCACGGGCGCGTCCAGAACGGCTTGCGGCAGGATCAGGCCATAGGCCACGACGACGGCGATATCAGCTTCGAGTGCGGCGAATTCCGCCTGCTCGGGCGCGCCCTTGAGGCTGACGGGATGGCGGACGGGCAGGCCAGGCGCCTCGGCGCGGGACTGCACCGGGCTGGGACGGTCGCGCTTGCCGCGCCCGGCGGGGCGGGGTGGCTGGGTGTAGACGGCGGCAATCTCGTGGCCTGCCGCGACAAGCGCGTCAAGCACCGAGACGGAGAAGTCGGGCGTGCCCATGAACACCACCCTCATGCCTTGCGCGCCTTCTTCAGCAGCATGTCGCGCTTCATCTTGCTGAGGTGGTCGAAATACATCCGCCCCGCCAGATGGTCGATCTGGTGCTGGACGGAAGTTGCCCAAAGCCCCACGAATTCCTGCCGCACACGGGTGTTGTGCCAGTCGGTGAAGGTCACGATCACGCGGGCGGGCCGGGTGATCATGGCGCTGACACCGGGAAGGTTCGGGCTGCCTTCGGGATAGGTCGATGTCTGCGCCGCGGCGCTGACAATCTCCGGGTCCGCCATACGGATCGCGCGCCCGCGCTCGTCCGACGCATCCACCACCGCCAGCCGAAGCATCACCCCGATCTGCGGTGCCGCAAGGCCAAGGCCCGGCCCCGTGCCCGGCATCGTCTCCATCGTGTCGATCATGTCGGCCCAGATCGCGCGGTGCGTGTCCGTCACGGCGCCCACCTCCGCCGACGCCTGCCGCAGCCGCGGATCGGGCCAGGGGAGAAACGGCCTAGCCGGCATGAACCGCCTCCAGCGCTGCGCGCCCTTCAGGCGTCTGGTGATCAAGGATCACGCGCCCGTCCAGATGGTCCAGCTCGTGTTGAATACAACGGGCGAGAATGCCGTCGAAGGTGTCGGAGATGCGCTGCCCTTCCGGGGTGGTCCATTCCAGTTGCACCACATGCGGGCGCTCGACCTGCATGGGTAGATTGGGGATGGAGAGGCACTGCTCCTCCCCGCTGCGCATATCGGCGTGGCCGGCGGATACCAGGACCGGATCGACGAAAACGCGCGGTTCCGGCGCGGCCTCTTTCCACGTGACATCCACCACGAACACCCGCTGCAGCACACCGATCTGGGGGGCGGCAAGGCCACGGCCCTTCGCCTGATACATGGTGTCCAGCAGATCCTTGATCACGGTGGCATCCGATCCGTCGAAGCGCGCACAGACCTGCGACAGCCTTGCATCGGGCCAGAGCAGGATCGTCCTGACGCTCAAAACGCGTCCCGCGCGCGGTCCCGCTTCAGCTTCACCATCTTTCGCGTGATCAGTTGCCGCTTCAGGGCGCTGAGATAATCGATGAACAGCTTGCCTTCCAGATGGTCGATCTCGTGCTGAACACATGTCGCCCAGAGGCCGTTGAAGGTTTCTTCCTGTTCAGACCCGTGAAGGTTCATCCAGCGCACCGTCACAGCCTCGGGGCGGGTAACGTCGCCGTAGATCTCGGGGATCGACAGACAGCCTTCCTCGTAGGTATTCACCTCGTCCGAGGTCGCCACGATCTGCGGATTGAACATCGCCAGAGGGCGCGAGGCAGCCCCTTCCGCCTTGACGCAATCAAGCACGATCAGACGTGTGGAAAACCCCACCTGCGGCGCGGCAAGGCCGATGCCCGGTGCGTCATACATGGTGGAAAGCATATCGTCCGCCAGCACGCGCAACTCGTCCGTCAGGTCGGCCACAGGTTCGGCCACCTTCTTCAGGCGCGGGTCGGGATGGATCAGGATCGGGCGTTTCATGGGCGTCGATGTAGGGGAAAGTGGTGCGGCAGAAAAGCCCCCCACCGCACCTGCTTCGCCGGTTCACCCTTTTCCAGCTATTCATCTCCAAGCCTGCCCCCCGGCGCCGCGACGACCACCCCGTCACCACCCCCCCTTGCAGCCCGCCAATCAGCCGCTAGTGTCCGACCGTTCGCTAACCGGAGCCTTGCCAATGTCCTTCGACGATATCATCAACCGCCGTGGCACCCATTGCGTGAAATGGGACATGATGGAACCGCTCTACGGCGTGTCCGCCACCGAGGGGATCTCGATGTGGGTCGCCGACATGGATTTCCGCCCGCCGGAATGTGTGCAGGCAGCGCTCGAAACAATGACGGCGCATGGTGTCTACGGGTATTTTGGCGACGACAGCAAATACCGCTCCGCGATCCAGTGGTGGATGGCCGAACGGCACGGGTGGGAGCTTGATCCCTCCCACATCTTCTCGACCCATGGCCTCGTGAACGGCACTGCCATGTGCATCGATGCCTTCACAAGCGAGGGCGACGGCGTGGTGCTGCTGACCCCAGTCTACCATGCCTTCGCCCGCGTGATCCGGTCCGCCAACCGTGATCTGGTCGAGCTTGAGATGCCGACCGAGGACGGGCGCTATGTCTTCGATTTCGACGCCTTCGACAAACAGATGAAAGGGCACGAGAGGATGCTGATCCTGTGTTCTCCGCATAACCCCGGAGGGCGCGTCTGGACTCGGGCCGAGTTGGAGGGCATCGCCGAATTTGCCCGCCGCCATAACCTGATCATCGTGTCGGACGAGATCCACCATGATCTGTTGATGCCGGGGCAGACCCACATCCCGATGACACGGATAGAGGGCATCGCGGATCGGCTGGTGATGATGACGGCGGCGACCAAGACCTTCAACATTGCGGGCGCGCATGTCGGGAACGTCATCATCGCCGACGACAGCCTGCGCGCAAAGTTCTCCACCCGGATGAACGCGCTTGGCATGTCGCCAAACTCGTTCGGGTTGTTTGCGGTGACCGCTGCCTATTCCCCCGACGGGGCCATCTGGCTGGATGATCTGCGCACCTACCTGGCTGAAAATGCGCGTATTTTCGACGCGGGGATCAACGCCATTCCGGGCCTCGCCTCGATGAAACTGGAGGCCACTTATCTGGCTTGGGTCGATTTCGCGGGCACCGGAATGGAGGCGGAGGAATTCAATCGTCGCGTCACTGGCTCCGCCAAGATCGCGGCGAATTACGGCCACACCTTCGGCAAGGGGGGAGACAGCTTCCTGCGCTTCAACATCGCCGCGCCACGCACCGTAGTGGAAGACGCCGTGGCTCGCATGCAGCGCGCCTTCGGGGACTTGCAGTAGGCTTATAGCCCTGCGATCAACTCGGCCTCGGCCCCAAGGCCGAGGATCCACCCCTCTTCGCGGTCTCCCTCCCGAAGCAACTGGTCCAGCCTGACCGGATCGAGCCGCGCGAAGGCTTGCGCCATCATCCGCACTTGCGCGGCGTCCAGTATCTCCCCCTCCCGCGCCCTTGCCTTGATCGCGCCGTCGATCAGGCCGGGGTAGATTTCCGCCAGCACAATCGGCGTATCCGGCGCCTGAAACGGGCTGACCGACAGCGCCGCGCCAAAGCGGAGCCGCAGCGCGTGAAGATGCGGCAGCCCCAGCAGTGCCTGCGACCCGACCGAGCCCGTGGTGAACAGCTTCCAGCATGGTTGCGCTCGGGGCAACAGGCGTTCAACCTGGCGCTTTTCCGCCATGCCGTGCGCCTGGCGCAGCGTGCCACGCGCGGGCAGCAAGTGGGTCTCTCGCGTGGCGGGACAGCCCCAGAACGGACCGACGCCCGGAAAGAGGCGGTTCAAATCCTCGGCCACGTCCCAGCGGTTGTTGCTGTTGTCGGGGCGATCCTCGATCCGGTCGGCCAGCGCGCCCCAAAGCGCCAGAGGATCATCTAGGCCGGTCAATGTCCGACCAAAGCCACTCGGGTAGCCGAACGGAAAATCGAACCCCAGCAAGACGCGTCGCCCTGCGTGGTGTTCCGCCTGCAGCAGGCGCACAAGGAAGCCCATCGCCGCGTGGCGGGTGCGATGATAGCTCGTGTTGTCCTCTCCGTCGCGCGCGATGCCGACGAAGATCGCGTCCTTGGTGGGTTTGGCCGGAGAGGGGAACGACCGTGCCGACCAGTCGACCATGACGACCGTGTCAAATCGCTGCAAGCCATGCCTCCGCCTTGGCCAGATCATCGGGGGTATTGACGTTGAAGAAGGGCGGCGGGATCTGGTCGGGGAAATCCACGGCGATGAAGCCCACGGTATTGGCCCATTCGATGACCTTGCGGGTGCCCTGCTCCAGCTCGCCGTTCAACGCGCCTGCCAACGCCACGTCCCAAAGGGCCGTGGTGCCATGCAGCCCATCCGCCGTCCGCGCCACGGCGACTGGGCCGGGCGCATTCGCCAGCCGTGCTGCCAGATTGCGCGGCAGGAAGGGCGTGTCGACGGCCACCGTCAGCACTCGTGAAACACCTTGCCCCGCGGCCCATGTCATCGCTGCCAAGATACCGCCCAAGGGCCCGAGGCCCGGCGTGGCATCAAGGACGACGGGATAATCGCCGAAATCACCGCCGCCATTCACCGCCAGCCCCGCCACCTGCGCCTCCAGCCGCCCGGCCACATGGCGCCACAACGGCTCCCCCGCCAGCAGCACCCGCGCCTTGTCGCCACCGATGCGCCGCCCCTGCCCGCTGGCCAGGATTACCGCCACCGGCTGGCCTTGTGTCGATTGCATCCCCCGCCTCCCGCGACGACCCATGGAGCAACCCTTACGTTTGAGACGGAACATGGCAACCCAGACCCCACGCGCCGCCTTCTGGCGCGGCCTGCGCGAT
>JBBQHZ010000065.1:0-20357 GCA_038324445.1 Rhodobacterales bacterium
GCAGCACCTGCGCGATGTCGTCCACATGGATTCGGCTGAAAACCTGCCCCGCCTTGATGATCCGGCGTGCGGTGCCGTTGCGCACCTTGGCAAAAGGCCCGCGACCGGGGCCGTAGATGCCGGCAAGGCGGAAGACATGCACCGGCAGACCATGGTCGCGGTAGAGGTCCATCCACTCGGCTTCGGCGGCGACACGCGCCTGCCCACGCTCGGTCGAGGGGTCGAGGGGGGTGTCCTCGGTCACCCAATCGCCGCCGTGGTCGCCATAGACGCCCGTGGTCGAAAGGTAGCCCACCCATTGCAGGTGAGAGGCCCCGGCGAAGGCGTCGCGCAATTCGGCCAGCACGGGATCGTGCCCCTCGTCCGGGCCGGCCGAGATCAGCACATGGGTGGCGGCCTTGATATCGGCCCGCATGTCGGTGCCGGGGAAAAGGCGCGGCGCGACGCCGATCTGGCGCAGGCGGTCGGCCTTGTCGGCGCTGCGCGTGGTGCCGGTGACCGTTCCGGGCGGCAAGGCCCGCACCAGCGCGGTCGAGGTGAAGCCCATGCCGAAGATCAGGAGTTTCATTGCAATCTCTCCACAGTCCAGCGCGCCGCATCCGCCACGGCGTCGTCGGGGTCATTGACCAGACCCCGCGCCGCCTCCGCAAGCCCGGGCTGCCCGGAATTTCCGATGGCATAAAGCACGTTGCGCACGAACCTGTCGCGCCCGATGCGCTTGATCGGAGAGCCGGAGAACAGCGCCCGGAAGCCGGCATCATCCAGCCCCACCAGATCGGCAAGCGGCGGCGATTGCAACTCGGGCCGGGCGGCGTAGCGGATGTCGCGCGCGGATTGCGCGAACTTGTTCCACGGACAGACGGCAAGGCAATCGTCGCAGCCATAGATGCGGTTGCCCATCTGCGCCCGCAGAGCTGGGTCGACGGGGCCCTTGTGTTCGATCGTCAGGTAGGAAATGCAGCGACGCGCGTCGAGCTGGAACGGCGCGGGAAAGGCATCCGTCGGGCAGATCTCGAGGCAGGCGGTGCAGGTGCCGCAATGCTCGGCCTCCGGTTGGTCCGGTGCCAGGTCCACCGTCGTGAAGATCGCCCCGAGGAAGAACCAGTTGCCCAGATCGCGCGCCAGAAGGTTGGTGTGCTTGCCCTGCCAGCCCAGCCCGGCGGCCTGCGCCAGCGGCTTCTCCATCACCGGCGCGGTATCGACAAAGACCTTGATCGCCTCGCCCGGCGCCTGATCCAGCAGCCACCGTCCGACATGCTTGAGGCGCTTTTTCACCACGTTATGGTAATCGCGCCCCTGCGCATATACGCTGATCGTGGCGCAATCGCGCGCGTCGAGCGCTTCGAGCGGGTCGGTTTCAGGGGTATAGGGTTCGGCCAGCATCACCACGCTGCGCGCCTCGGGCCAGAGCGCCGCCGGATCGCCGCGCCAGTTCACGCGCTCGGCCATCCAGCCCATCTGGCCATGCCTGCCCTTGGCCACGAAATCGGCCAGCCGCGCGGCCAGTTCCGGCACGGCATCGGGCCTGCAGACGCCCATCTTGGCGAAACCCGCCGCGCGTGCCTCGTGCCGCAGCGCCTCCTTCAATGCGCTCAAAAGTCCAGATTCGCGTAGTGGGGCGGCTGCGGGAAGCCGAAGATCTGGTCGTTGAGGATCGAGCGAAAAGCGGGCCGCGATTTCATCGTGGCGTACCAGTCCTTGACCGGCGCGCTCAGCGTCCAATCCACGTCCGAGATATAGTCGAGGCAGCTCAACTGCGCCGCCGCCGCGAAATCCGCGACCGTCATCTTGTTGCCCGCCAGCCATTTGCGGTGATCCAGCAGCCAATCCATGTAGCGGATGTGGAACTTGATGTTCTGCGCCCCGGTCTTGACCGCGCGCCCGTCCGGATAGCCGCCGCGCATCAACTTCTTGTGGACACGTTCATGGACGAGGTTGCGCGTGACTTCCTGATAGAACTTGTCGTCGAACCACGCGGTCAGGCGCCGCACCTCGGCGCGTTGCGCCGGGTCATGCGGCATCAGCGACGGATCGGGCACGGTTTCCTCGAGATACTCGCAGATCGCGACACTGTCGCTCAGCGTGATGCCGTCAATCTTCAGCACCGGCACCTTGCCGGCGGGATTGCGGCGCAGGAATTCGGGGGTGGGTTCCCAATATTTCTCATCCACCAACTGCACCTCGATCCGCTTTTCGGCAAGGACCAGCCGGACCTTGCGGCAGAAGGGAGAGAGGGGGAAGTGATACAGGCGGTTCATCGGGTGACTCTTGTTGCCTCAGTGCCGTCTTTGCAAGGCGGCAAGGGAAAAATCAATTCGCAAAGCATGTGTCACGGCCATCGGCGCGGATTGTGGCGGCGCCATCGGCGATAGATCGCGCGCGGCGGTTGGTCAGGTCGGAGGGGGCGCTGGCGTTGCGTTCCTGCGGGTTGGGCAGGACCGCGGCCAAGAGGGATGCCTGCTGCTCGGTCAGATCGGCGGCACTGACGCCGAAATGGTATTGCGCGGCGGCCTCGGCCCCGAACACGCCGGGGGCGAATTCGGCCACGTTCAGGTAGACCTCCAGCACGCGGCGCTTGGGCCATATCAACTCGACCACCGGGGTGATCGCGGCCTCCAGCGCTTTGCGGAGCCACGTCCGCCCATGCCACAGAAACGCGTTCTTCACGGTCTGCTGACTGATGGTAGAGCCACCGCGCGCGGCGCCATCGGCAATCGCGTCGCGGATCGCCGCCATGTCGAAACCCCAGTGCAGGCAGAAATTCGCGTCCTCCGCCGCCACGACAGCGCGCGCGAGATGGGGGGATATCTGCTCCATCGGCACCCAGTCGCGCCGGACCGACCCCAGTCTCGCGCGTTCCTGCAGGATGTAGAGGGTCGTCGGCACCGGCACAAAGGCATAGGCCACGATCCACAGAAGCATCAGGGCCACCGAGCCTATCACGCCCCGCACCAGCCAGCGGCGAAAGGTGTTCGCCCAACGCCGCGTCCGCGGCACCGGCCTCCGTTTTGTCGTGCGCTTGGCCAAGCTGCTCTCACGCTCCCGATTTCATCTTGGCGAAAATACTCCCGCCGTAGGCTCCGGCACCAGCCCCGACC
Source organism: Rhodobacterales bacterium (assembly GCA_038324445.1). Taxonomy (GTDB): domain Bacteria; phylum Pseudomonadota; class Alphaproteobacteria; order Rhodobacterales; family Rhodobacteraceae; genus Gymnodinialimonas. The sequence goes on from JBBQHZ010000065.1 coordinate 3,099, forward strand.
GCAACATCCACTTGAGGACGCGACAGATCAGCCGCACCTTCGCCGCATGACCCATGGATGTGACAGCGGCCACCTGAACCTGCCCTTCGTCGGCATCGCCATCTTCGGCAAGAATCCCTATGTGCAGGATTGGAGCGCAATCGACGCGGATGTCGCCATCCTTGGCCCGCCGTTCGATTTCGGCACCCAGTGGCGTCCCGGCGCACGGTTCGGCCCGCGCGCCATCCGCGAGGCATCGACGCTGTTCGCCTTCGGCCATGCGGGGGCCTATGACCACGAGGATGACGTGACCTATCTGGGGGCCGAACGCGGATCGTGGACATGGGCGACGCCGATATCATCCACACCCTGACCGAGGCCAGCCATGCCAATATCGAGAAGGGCGTGCGCGCCGCCCTTGCGGCAGGGGCGATCCCGGTCACGCTGGGCGGTCCCGTGCATCCGCGCCTTCAGCGATCGGGCCCCGATCCATCTGGAGCAGATCGACGCGCATCTGGATTTCGTCGACAAACGCCACGGAGTGCGCTTTGGCCATGGCAACCCGATGCGCCGCGCCGCGGAGCAGGACCAGGTGACCGGGCTGAGCCAGTTCGGCATCCGCAATGTCAGTTCCACCGCGAAGGAAGGGTATGAGGACGCCCGCCGGTTCGGGTCGGACATCCAGTCCGTCCGCCAGATCCGCGCCATGGGGGCCGTGGCCGCAGCGGCAAGGGTGCCCGAGGGCGTGGACCTTTACCTAACTATCGACATCGACGGGTTCGATCCGTCCATCGCACCTGGAACCGGCACGCCGTCCCATGGCGGGTTCTTGTATTACGAGGTGCTGGAGTTTCTGGTGATCCTGGCGAAGCGCAACCGGATCGTCGGCGTCGACCTAGTGGAGGTCGCGCCCGATTATGACCGGGATGGAACAACGGCGATCCTTGCGGCGCAGCTGTTGCTCAACCTCATCGGGCGCATCCGGCATGCGCGGGGCAAGGCCACCCACTAGCCGATCAGCGCCAGAACCGCGCGTTCTGCCTTCCGCAGGCGGGCGGGTGCCGTGGCGCGGGCGAGTTTCAGGCGCGCGTCGTGGTCTTGCTCGGCCAGCGCGATCACGTCGGGGTGGATATAGCTGTTGCGCGCGATGGTGGGCGTGTTGCCCAGCCGCTCGGACGCTGCCTGCGCCATGGCGTTGATGGTCAGGTCGGCGTCCCGCAGGGCGGTCTCCATGGCGGCCACGGTTCCGTTCCATGTCCGGAAGGTCTTGGGTGTCAGCCCCTCTTCCCCGGTGATCTCGGCCATGTGGGCCGCCACCATGTCGGGTGTGACCAGCCGGACGGCGCCATCCTCGATCCACTTGGCCAGCGGCGCACCGGGCAGATCGTCAAGCTTGTGCAGGGCGCGGGCCAGCCGCTTGTCGCTGAGGCAGACATCCACCTTCGTGCCGCTCTTGGCACGGAAATGCAGTTCGGTCCCCGCGTCCGAGATTTTCAGGTGTTTCGATCTGAGGGTCGTGGCCCCGTAGCTGCCATTGGCATCGGCATAATCCTGATGGCCGGGGCGCAGCGACAGGCGGTCAATCAGGCCCAGAACGGCGGACAAGGCGAAAACGCGCGATCCCGGCGCCTCTTCCAACCCGTCGTGGATGGCGGCGCGCAGGCGCGGCAGGGCAAGGCCAAAGCGGGGCAGGTCGTCGAATTTCTTCTCGGAGCGAAAGGCGCTCCAGTCCGGGTGATAGCGGTATTGCTTGCGGAGCGCCGCGTCCCGGCCGGTGGCTTGCAGATGCCCTGTCTTGCGCGGCGTGATCCAGACGTCGGTATAGGCCGGGGGAACCGCCATGGCGTTGATCCGCGCCCGCTCGGTCAGATCGTCGATGCGGGTGCCGTCCGGGGAACGATAGCTGAACCCGCGCCCGGCCCAGCGGCGGGTGATGCCGGGCTGGTTGTCGGGGTAATATGTCAGCCCGGTGGGTGTCATGGCGATCCAACACCGGATCCCATCCGACGGTTCCGTCCGGCTAGTGCAGATAATCCGCGCCCTCGGTATCGAGCACGGCGCGCATGCCGTCTAGCACGTCCTGCTCGGCCTTGGTGTCGCCTTCCATCTGCTGGGCGGTCAGTTCAGCCACCTCTTCGGACAGGACCCGCAAGGGACGGCCGGTGGACAGCGCGATGATGTAGTTCCGCGCGGCGCGTTCGAAATAATACATTCGGGTGAAGGTTTCGGCGACCGTCTCGCCAATGAACAGGACACCGTGATTGCCCATGATCATGGTGCGGACCGAGGGGTCTTGGAACAGTTGGGCGCAGCGCGTGCCCTCCTCCTCCAGCGCGAGGCCGCCGTAGTTCTCATCCACCACCTGCCTGTTGTGGAAAATGGCCGAGTTCTGGTCGATCGCCGGAAGGCGGCTTTCGGCCAACGAGGCCAGCACGGTCGCATAGGTCGAATGCACATGCATGGCGCAGCGGGCATGGGGGACGTGGCGGTGCAGGCTGGCATGAAGGCCCCAGGCCGTCGGGTCGGGCGCGTCGTCGCCCTTGGCGCTGTCGGGATCATTGGCGTCGATCACCCACAGGTCCGACGCCTTCATCAGGCTGAAGTGCTTCTTGGGGTTTATCAGGAATTCGGTGCCGTCATCGTTCACCGCGAGCGAGAAATGGTTCGCCACACCCTCATGCATTCCCTCGCGCGCGGTCAGTCGGAAGGCGGCGGCCATCTCGACACGTTGATGTGCATGATCCATGTAAAATTCCCCTGACTGCATCCGGTCGCTGTTTCCGGAACGCTACCTGTCCTGCCGCAACCGACGCAATCGTAAACCGGCAATGAACGTTTGGTGCCCTGCCTTCAACGATCCGCGGAATGAACCCGCTTTAGCCCGGGCCTGATCCCATTTGCGCCCCATTTTGGGGCCAAAAAACAGGCCGAGCAGTAAAGGGCAAACCCAGTATGGATCGTCTCACGGAAATGGAAGCTTTCGCCACGGTTGTGGACCAGGGCGGCTTCACGGATGCAGCAAAGAAGATGGGGATTTCGAAATCCGCCGTCTCGAAACATGTCTCGTCGCTGGAGGCGCGCCTTGGGGCGCGACTTTTGAACCGGACGACGCGCCGGGTCTCTCCGACGGAGATCGGCCTGGCCTATTACGACCGCGCCCGCCGCGTCCTGAACGACGCTGGCGAGGCGGACGCCCTTGTCACCGCAATGCAATCCGCGCCATCGGGCACGCTGCGGGTGTCGATCGCCACGGATTTCGGGGTGAACCATATCTCGCCCATCCTCGGCCAGTTCCTGCATTCCTTCCCGGACATCACGGTGAACATGGTCCTCAACAACCGCTACGTGGAGCTGATCTCGGAAGGGTTCGACATGGCCATCCGCGTCGGCGAGCTGGAGGACAGCTCGCTCATGGCGCGCAAGATCTGCGAGACCCAGCGCCGGATGATCGCCGCGCCGGGCTACTTTGCGGAATATGGCCAGCCCGAGCGGATCGACGATCTGAACGATCACAAGCTGCTGCACTATTCCAACTCGGCCGCGGGCAACGTCTGGAAACTGACCGCGCCGTCGGGCGAACAGCGCCAGGTGCGCACCGCCGGCTGGCTGACTGTCAATGACGGGCAAAGCCTGTTGAACGCCGCTATCGGTGGCCTTGGCATCGCCTATCTGCCCAGCTTCCTCTATGCCGAGCCGTTGCGCAAAGGCCTGCTGGTCGATGCGATGCCGGATCTGCCGATGGATGTTCAGGGCGTCTACGCGGTCTATCCGCCGGGCCGCTATATCCAGCCCAAGGTCCGCGCCTTCATCGACTATCTGGTCGACGCCTTCCGCGACAAGGGTCCCACCGACTGGTGATTTCCTGACAGCTTCCTTGCCTGGCCTGTGCGGTGTCTTGCCGACAGCACAAGCCAACCTTGTCCCGAGCCGGTGCTACCGCACCGCTCGGGATTTTTTTGGTTGAAGGGGCGGGTTCAGCCCGGCGTCGCCAGCACGACCTCGACCCGGCGATTGGCTTCGCGGCCCTCGGGGGTGGTGTTGCTGGCGCGTGGGGCGAGGAAGCCGATGCCTTGCGCTTCCACCTGCTGGGGATTCACCCCCAGTTCCGCCGTCAGAAACCGGCGCACGGCGCTGGCGCGGGCCTCGGACAGGGCGACATTGCCCGCCAGCGATCCGGAGGCGTCGGTATGGCCGACAAGGACGATGGCGCGGTCCGGGTCTTCGGCAAGGAAGGCCGCGAGCGCGCTCAGCGAGGCATAGCTTTCGCCGCTGAGGTCTGATGCACCGGTCTGGAATTGCAGATCGTCGAGGGGGGCAGAGCCCATTTCCAGCAGCCGCGCGATCAGCCCGTCTCCGTTCAAGCCCTCGGGGACTATCGGCGGGGGCGTTTCGGCAATGACCACCACCGGCGCGCGGGAGGACTGGATCACGGGCGCGGGCGCCTCGGTGACCGGCTGCACCAGCGCCAGATGAACAAAGCCCACGTCCCCGCCCATGCTGACGGTCAGGGCCAGTTCCTGCGGGCCATCGGGGCCGTCCGCCGTGGCGGCAAGGTAATGGAAATCGCCAAGGTCGACATACATGTCCGGCGGCTCGCCCAAGGGCAGCGCATGGCGGAAATCGAAGCCGCCGCAGCCGTCGGCGAAACAGGTGAAACCGATGGCAAAGCCCTGTGCCACGATCTGATCGCGGAGTGCTGTCAGCAGCGACAGGCTGGTCAGCCCGTCGCCGGTCACGCGCCAGGTGGATTGCTGCACCAGCCCCTCGGCCGGATCGGTCGGCGGGCCACCCTCGCGCCACGGCGCTGTCGCGATCGGGTGCAGGCCTGCGACGGGCGGCGCAGAGGCGACAAGCTCGGCGCCGCCGGGAAAGTCGAGATCAAGTGCCGGGGCGGGCTGCGGCAGGAACAGGACAACCGCGCACAGAACGGGCGCGCCCCGCATGAATGCGCGGTCGGATCCCTGCTGTCGTGGTGATGTCACGAGGCTTTTCCGCCCTCTTTCGCCTTCTCCCGGTAGGTATAGGTTCCCACAGGACGCATCCCCAAGGAAGCGTAAAGCCCCTGCGCCGCGTTGTTTTGTTGGGTGACGAGGATGGAAAGCCACGAAGCGCCGTTTTCGACCGCCCATTGGGCGGCCGCGCGCATCATGTGGGCGGCAAGGCCACGGCGGCGCGCCGGGGCCGCGATTTCCAGCGCGTGCAGCATCGCGATGTCGCCCTGCATGCCGATGAAGGCGGTCCCGGCAGGTTGGTCGTTGATGCGCCCGAAAAGCGAGGTCTTGGGGCAAGTTGCGCGGTGCATAATGGCAAGGCGCGCGGCGTCGATGCCGCCATTGGCCCAGATCTCGGTCTGGATCGCCAGCGGCGGCCAGATGTCGAAGGCGGTAACGGAGGGCGGGATGGCGGCAAGTGCCGCGGCCTCAATCACCATCACATCGGTATGGTCGCGGGTGTGGTAGCCCCGGGCGTCAAGTGCGGCGGCAAGGCCCGTCTGGTGATCCAGCACCATGAACAGTGGCGCGCGATCCTGGGCCTGCATGGCCTGTTCGGCCAGTGCCAGATCGACCTCGGCGGCGGTTGTGGCCGCCGGATCGGCAAGGCGGGCGGCGCTGACACGGTTGCCGCCGAGATCGGGCAGGGGCACGAGGAAGGGCCCGACGCGCTGCGTCTGCGCGGGTGGCCAGGTGGCGGCAAGGACCGGGAAGACGTCGGCAAGTGTCATGGCGTCTCGGGAAACAGGGCGGAAAGGGCAACCATCACACGGTCGACGGCCGCGCCGTCCTGCGAGCGCACCACAAGGTTCGAGCCATAAACGCCGTCCCGCTGGAACGGGTAGGAGCCGATGGTGACATCGGTGTTCGCTGCCGCCAGATCGCTGAGAGGCCCGGCAATGTCGCCCTCGCCGCGCATCACGCGCAGGGATTGCGACAGGACCGGCGCACCGCCCGTCAGCGTCGGCAGGATACCGGCCAGCATCGCCTCGAAAATGGAAGGGACACCGGCCATAACATGCACGTTGCCAAGGGTGAAACCCGGCGCGGCGGAAACCGGATTGTCGATCAGCGTCGCGCCATCGGGGATGCGCGCCATGCGCAGGCGCGCCGCGTTCAACTCCTGCCCGGAGCGGTCGCAATGCGTCTGCAGGATGGCGCGCGCGTCGTCGCGGATGCCGCACGGCGCGCCCATCGCGTCGGCCACCGCCTCGGCGGTGATGTCATCGTGGGTGGGGCCAATGCCGCCGGAGGTGAACAGATGGTCATGGGACGCCGACAATTCCCGGACATGGCGCATGATGGTGGCGTGATCGTCGAGGATCATCCGCGCCTCGACCAGCGCGATGCCGTGTTCGGTCAGCGCCTTGGCCAGGTGGTTCATGTTGCTGTCGCGGGTGCGCCCCGACAGGATTTCATCGCCGATGACCAGCATCGCGGCTTTTGGGCTTTGCATCTTGATCCCTTTTCTCTGCGCTTCTGCGGTCTGTCCCGCAGGGGCGGGTTTGACGCGGCTGCGCAACGGTATAGGTCCGGCTCCATGCGCTTTCCATCCCCTCTTGTCCCCGCCCGCCTGATCCGCCGCTACAAGCGCTTTCTGGCGGATGTTGTGCTGGAGGACGCGACCGAGGTAACGGTGCATTGCCCCAATCCCGGCGCCATGCTGGGGTTGCGCGAAGAGGGTGCGCGCATCTGGCTGCTGCCCAATGACGATCCGCGCAAGAAGCTGGATTTTGGCTGGCGGTTGGTGGAACTGGACGGCGGCCACTATGCGGGCATCGATGCCGGGTTGCCGAACCGTCTGGTGGCCGAGGCGCTGGCCGAAGGGCGGATCGACACCCTGCGCGGCTATGGCACCCTCCGCCCCGAACAGCGCTATGGCGATGAGGCCAGCCGGATCGATTTCCTGCTGTCCGAACCGGGCCGCCCCGTGGCCTTTGTCGAGGTCAAGAATTGTCACCTGCGCCGCGAGGGGGATTGGGCCGAGTTCCCCGATTGCGTTACCGCGCGCGGGGCGAAACATCTGCGGGAACTGACGCGCATCGCCGAATTGGGTGGCCGTGCGGTGATGCTCTACGTTGTGCAACGCACCGATTGCACCCGCTTCCGCCTCGCCCCCGACCTTGATCCCGCCTATGCGCGGGCCTTCGATGTGGCGCGTGCGGCCGGGGTGGAGGTGCTCTGCCACGGCACCGAGATCAGCCCGGCGGCGATCACCCTGACCGGTCCGCTGCCCGTTGATCCCGCGCCACAGTCAGGTCGCACCTGATCCCTCGGTCCGAGCTGTGGCGGTTCCTCTGGAAATCTACCGGCCAAGGGTATAAATATGGCACAATCCCTGACCGGAGGCCCAAGTTTTGGACGATTTCAAAGGCCAGTTCACCAAGGATGGCATTCGCATCCATTCCGCTGCCGATTTCGGCGGAATGCGTCGTGCTGGCGCGTTGTCGGCTGATATTCTGGACCGGATCATCCCGCTTGTCGTGCCGGGCGTGACGACTGCCGAACTGGATGCGCAGATCGAGGCGTGGATTCTCGAGGCCGGTGCCCTACCGGCCACCAAGGGGTATCGCGGCTATCAGCATGCCAGCTGCATCAGCATCAATCACGTGGTCTGCCACGGTATTCCCAGCGACAAGAAGCTGAAGGACGGCGACATTGTGAATATCGATGTGACCGTCGTTCTGGACGGCTGGTTCGGCGACAACTCGCGGATGTATGTGGCGGGCGTGCCGTCGCGCAAGGCCGAGCGTCTGATCGAAGTGACCCATGACGCGCTGTTCAAGGGGATCGAGGTGGTGCGGCCGGGCAATACCTTCGGCGATATCGGCCACGCTATCCAAAGCTATGTCGAGGCGCAGCGGATGAGCGTGGTGCGCGATTTCTGCGGTCATGGTCTGGGGCAGGTGTTCCACGCGCCGCCCAATGTCCTGCATTACGGGCGTCCGGGGACGGGGCCGAGGCTGGAAGAAGGCATGTTCTTCACCATCGAGCCGATGGTGAACCTTGGCCGCCCCGAAACCAAGGTGCTGGCCGATGACTGGACCGCCGTGACCCGCGACAAGTCGCTGTCGGCGCAGTTCGAACACTCCATCGGCGTGACCGCGACGGGGTTCGAGATCTTCACGCTGTCTCCCGCCGGTAAATTTCACCCCACTTGGGGCTAATCGGCTAACCATCCGTTAACCTTTTCGCGGCAGATTTGTCGCATGGCCGATCAACCCACCTTTTCCTTCGAAGAAGTCTCACCCCGGTTTGTCCGGGCGGTAGCTGTTGCGCCCAAGGCGGGGGGGCCGTCCAAGGGGGCGGAGGCGCATCGCCATCAGCACCGCGACCGGTTGCGCCAGCGCTTCACCGAGGGCGGCGCCGATGCCGTGCCGGATTACGAATTGCTGGAAATGGTCCTCTACGGCGCTATCCTGCGCGGCGATACCAAGCCGCTGGCCAAGCGATTGCTGGCAAAGTTCGGCGACATGAACCACGTTCTTGCCGCCCCCTCGGCCCGCCTGAAGGAGGTGGAGGGGGTGGGTGACAAGATCATCTTCCAACTCAAGCTGATGCAGGCCGTGGGGCACCGCATGGCCCGCGCCCGGGTGATGCAAAAGCCGATTCTGTCATCGTGGGATGCGTTGCTGGAATATTGCCAGACGGCGATGGCGCACCGCGATCTGGAACAGTTCCGCGTGCTGTATCTGGACCGCAAGAACGTGCTGATCGCGGACGAGGCGCAGGCAAACGGCACTGTCGATCACGTGCCCGTCTATCCGCGCGAGGTCGTAAAGCGCGCGCTGGAGCTGAACGCGACGGCGCTGATCCTGGTGCACAATCACCCCTCGGGCGATCCGACGCCCAGTCAGGCCGATATCGACATGACCTTCGCGATTCGCGATGCGGCGGACGTGTTCGCCATTTCGATCCACGACCATCTTGTGATCGGCAAGGCGCGGGAATTGAGCTTCCGGTCGGAAGGCTATCTCTGACGATCCGATCCGGGATCGTCGTCGGTCCTTCAACCACCGCTGACGCGGTATGCCCAGTTCAAAACGACTCACGCCAGCACCGACGTTTTGTCAGGTGGCAGGTGTCGCGCCGAAGATGAGTTTTTCTGCCAAGCTGAATTAGGGGTTGCGACCGGCACAGGGGCAAGTGCCGGTCGCGGCGATGGCAACAGAGAAGCGGCGAAGGCAGATCAGCCAGCCGCCGCGATGGCCGAGTCGAGAAGTGCCTGCATGTCGGCGAAGTTCATGTTGCCATGCAATTCGTCGTTGATGACAAAGGTCGGCGTGCCGGGGATTTCGTGCACTTCCATATGCGCCTCGTAGGTGGCGACCATCGCCTCGGCCATGGCGGCATCAGTCATGCAGGCGTCCAGCTGTTCGTTGGTCAGGCCAGCCGTGCGGCCGATGCGGCGCAGGTTCTCGGAGATTTCCGCAGGCGTGCCCTGGGTCCATTCGGCTTGCTGGGCGTAGATCATGTCGACGATGCCGAAATAGCGCAGCGGTCCGCCGCAGCGCGCCATCATCGCGGCCCAGAGACCATAGCGGTCGAAATAGACCTCGCGGTAGATGAAGTTGATCAGGCCGGGCTCGATATAGGTGGCGTTCAGCTGCGGGTAGACGTTGGTGTGGAAGTTGCGGCAATGCGGGCAGGTGAAGCTGGCATATTCGATCATCGTCACGGCGGCGTCGGGGTTGCCCTTGCGCATCTCGATGACCTCGGGAAGATCCTCGGGGTTGGTCGCCTCTTGCGCATTGGCCTGACCGAAGGGGGTCAGCGGCTGGTCGGGCTGCAGCAGGCCGGCAGACTGGTTCTGCCACAGAAAGTAGGTGCCCGCGCCCAGAACGCCGGTGGCGCCGCCCAACAAGATGGTTCTGCGTTGCATGATGATCTCCTTAAAAAGTTTTGTTCGATATGATGTGACCCGCCAGTTTGCGCAAGGCGTCACGCAGGACGGGGCTTTCGATGTGGTCAAGGTTCGCCGTCGCCTGCGCCAGACGCGCCGGATCGGGGGCGGAGCGTTGAGCGGGTTTCTGCACGCCGAACGCCACCTGCCCTTCGGCAAAGCCGGTGGGGGCGGTCTGGGTGACGATCACATCCTTGATCGCCGAGTAGCCATAGCAGGCATTGACGCGCGCGATGATCGCCTCGCGGCTCATCTCCAGCAGCGGGGCTTTCGCGCCGGTGGTCAGCACGACGAGGGTGCCGCCGAACCCGCGCCCGTATTTCACCTTCACCGGAAGGGCCATGTCGGCGATGTCGGCGCCCACGATCTCGACCCAATGGGTCAGCAGTTTGGTTTCGGCAAAGCCGCGCTTTTCGGCGGGGCTGCGCAGTTCGGGGCCCACCAGCGTCACGGCCTTTTCGAACCCGCGCTTGCGGCGCGGATTGGGAGGGCTGGAAAGAGGCGCGCGCGGGGGCATGGGTTGATCCTTTGGCTTGACGCACTCTATGCCGTTGGGGGCGGCTTACCAAGACCTGCCAAGCGGAAGGGGATAACGGGTGCGTGAGGCGGATATCAGCGCGGTCTTGCTGGATTGGTATGACGTGAACGCCCGCGTCCTGCCGTGGCGGGTGCCGCCGGGATCGGGGCTGCGTGCCGATCCCTATCGGATCTGGCTGAGCGAGATCATGCTGCAGCAGACCACGGTTGTGACGGTGAAGGCTTATTTCGAGCGGTTTGTGGCGTTGTGGCCGACGGTTGCCGATCTGGCCGCAGCCGAGGATGCGGCGGTGATGGCGCAATGGGCGGGGCTTGGCTACTACGCCCGCGCGCGCAACTTGCTGAAATGCGCGCGGGCCGTAGTGGCAGAGCATGGCGGGCAATTTCCGGCGTCCGAGGCGGCGCTTCTGAGTTTGCCGGGCGTCGGGCCCTACACGGCGGCGGCCGTTGCCTCGATCGCGTTCCAGCAGCCTGCCCCGGTGATGGATGGCAATATCGAGCGGGTGATGGCGCGGCTTTTCGCGGTGGAGGAGGCCTTGCCGGGTTGCAAGCCGGTGCTCAAGGCCCACGCAGCCCGGCTGACGCCTGCACGCCGCCCGGGCGACCACGCGCAGGCGCTGATGGATCTGGGGGCCACGATCTGCACGCCGACCCGGCCTGCCTGCGGGATCTGTCCGTTGATGGGGAACTGTCTTGCACGGGTGCGGGGGATTGCGGCGGAATTGCCCAAGAAGGCCGCGAAGAAAGCCAAGCCGACGCGGCTGGGCTTCGTCTATCTGGTGCGGCGCGCGGATGGCGCGCTGTTGCTGGAGACGCGGCCCGACAAGGGGTTGCTGGGCGGCATGCTGGCATTTCCGACCTCGGACTGGGGCGACACGCCTTCCGAGGACGCGCCGCTGGTGGCGGATTGGCACGATCCGGGGCTGGAAGTGCGCCATACCTTCACCCATTTCCACCTGCGGCTGACTGTCCGACTGGCCGACGTGCCGCAAGACGCCGCCCCAGTGCGGGGAGAATTTCTTGATCGTGCCCTGTTCCGGCCATCGGCACTGCCTACGTTGATGCGCAAGGCCCATGACCTGTCACAAGGCGCGTGGCGTCACGATTGACGGATTTGCGATTTGGTCCGAAAACAAGGCTGCGAATGGAGGCTTCGATGACCCAAGCGATTCCCCTCTCATCCCTGCCGCGTGCAGCGCCGTTCTGGCTGGCGCTGTCGTTCATCCCGCTGGCGTGGCTTGGGGCCTGGGGCGGCGGCTTGTGGATCGCTGTTCTACCGCTGACGGCGTGGTATCTGCTGCCGCTGATCGATGCCTTTGTCGGGCTGCAACTGGCCAACCCGGATACCGAGACGCCGCATGACCAGCTTGGCTGGTATCGGCTTGTCACGCTGGTCTGGGTGCCGGTGCAGTTCATCACGATCTTCGGGATCATCTGGTGGGTGACGGCGTCTGACCATCTGGCCGCTTGGGAACAGGTCCTTGTCGCCATGACGCTGGGCGTGATCTCGGGGGCTGTCGGGATCAACTATAGCCACGAGTTGATGCATCAGCGCTCGAGGCTCGATCGCTGGATGGCTGATGTCCTGCTGGCGATGGTGCTTTATTCCCACTTCCGGTCGGAACATCTGCAGGTGCATCACCGCTATGTCGGCACCCCGCGCGACGCCGTGACGGCGCGCTATAACGAGGGGTTTCACCGCTTTTTCCCCCGTGTGCTATGGCAATGCGCGGTGTCCGCCTTCCGGGCCGAGGCCGCCATGTTGGCGCGCAAGGGACTGCCGTGGCACCACCTGTCGAACCCGTTCTGGCGCTATCTGGCGCTGCAAACGGGTTTTGTGGCGCTGGCGCTGCTGATCGCGGGATGGTGGGGGTTGCTGCTGTTCGTGCTGCAGGCCTTTGTCGCGATCTGGCATCTGGAGCTGGTCGACTACATCGAACATTACGGCCTGACGCGGCGGCATCTGGGCGACGGCAAATACGAGCATGTCTTGCCGCGGCATAGCTGGAACGCGACGCAGAAAGTGTCGAACTGGATTCTGATTAACCTGCAGCGCCACTCGGATCACCACTACAAGCCCGACCGCCCCTATCCGCTGTTGCAGACCTATTCCGACAGCGACGCGCCGCAATTGCCCTATGGCTACGGGGTGATGGGCCTGATGGCGATGGTGCCACCCCTGTGGCGGCGGCAGATGAACCCGCGTGTGCGGGCATGGCGGGCGCGGTATTATCCCGATGTCACGGATTGGCAGCCCTACAATCACGCGCTCAATCCGCTGCCGCGCTGACTTTCCTAAGCCGACCAACTGGGGGCTAGCCCCCAGACCCCCAGAGTATTTCTGAAAAGATGAAAGGGGCGCCTCAGCGCTGGAGTGCCGGGGTCTGGTGGATGTGACTTCCGGTTTCCGCCGCCGTCACGAGGAAGTCGGCCACGTCGGCGCGGTTGATGAGGCCGTTGCGCCATTGCTCCTTTTCGACCAGCACCTTGTATTGCCCGCTCTTGCGGTTGTTGCTGAGGATGCCGGGGCGCGCGATGGTCCAGTCCAGCCCGCTGTCGCGGATCAGCTGCTCCTGCACTTCCTTGTCGGCATAGGCGCGGCCGAGGAGGAGCTTCTGGGTCAGACGCTCGGGGGTGGAGAGTTTTTCGGCGCTGTCGCCGGTGCCGAAACCGGTGACGGTGAGCAACCGCCTGACGCCCTGCGCCTGCATCGCGGCGATCAGCACGCGAGTGGCATCCGAGAACAGCGTCGTGGGTTGGAGCGCCCGGAAATCGCGGGGCAGGCCAAGGGTCAGGATCACGGCATCGGCCCCCTCGATCGCGCGGGCGACATCCTCGGGGGTGGTGGCGTCCCCGTCGAGCTTGGTCAGTGCGTCGGCCTCGATCGCGACTTGCGTCATGTGATGCGCCATGGCGCGGACCGTGTGGCCGCGTTCCAGCGCCTCGTCCACGGCCTTGCGGCCAATGCCCCGGCTGGCGCCGATGATGGTGAGTTTCATGGCTGATACCTCCTGCCCCCCATAGATAGGAACGCCGGGCGCTGTTCCAACGGGGAAAGTTCGCGTGCGCGCGGCACAGAAAACGGGGGGCACGGAAAACGGGGGGAACGAAAAAACCCGCCGTGTCGTCGCCAAGGCGCAAAGCCTTGAACGACAACCCGGCGGGGAAGGTGGCCCGCGTCACACCGGATCAGCGGCGCGGGCGGCAAGTTGCGGAAACGGGCGCATTCTGCGACGGCCCGGTATGGGTTATCCTTCCATCTCGGCGCGGATCTGCTGGCGCAGCACGTCGATGGAAACCTGCTGTCCGTCGCGCTTGAAGTGCCAATAGGTCCAGCCATTGCACGAGGGCGCGCCCTCCAGCTCGGCGCCGACCTTGTGGATCGAGCCCTTGACCGCATCCGCGATCAAGGTGCCGTCGGCGCGGACCTTGGCCTGCTGCCCGCGCGGGCTGGTCAGCATTTCGCCGGGACGCAGCATGCCCCGCTCGACCAGTTGGCCGAACGGCACGCGCGGCTCGGCGCGTTTGGAGCCGGTGACCTCAAGCGCCGTCTTGTCGAACCGGCGCACCTTTGCGAGGCGCTTTTCGGCAACCTCGCGGTAGGCCGCTTCCCGCTCGATCCCGATGAAATCGCGGCCCAGCATCTTGGCGACAGCGCCAGTGGTGCCAGTGCCGAAGAACGGGTCCAGCACCACGTCGCCGGGCTTGGTCGAGCCGACCAGCACACGGTGCAGCAATGCCTCGGGCTTTTGGGTCGGATGCGCCTTGTCGCCGTTGTCGTCCTTCAAGCGCTCGCCGCCATTGCAGATCGGCAGGACCCAGTCGCTGCGCATCTGGATGCCATCGTTCAATTCCTTCAACGCCTCGTAGTTGAAGGTATATTTCCCGGCGTCGGATTTCGACGCCCAGATCATTGTCTCGTGTGCATTGGTAAAGCGCTTGCCGCGGAAGTTCGGCATCGGGTTGGCCTTGCGCCAGACCACATCGTTGAGGATCCAGAAGCCCTGCGTCTGCAACTCGGCGCCGACGCGGAAGATGTTGTGGTAGCTGCCGATCACCCAGATCGCGCCATCGGGCTTGAGCAGGCGGCGCGCTTCCGCCAGCCACGCCCTGGTGAAGGCGTCGTAGGCGGCGAAGCTGTCGAATTGGTCCCAGGCATCGTCGACCGCGTCGACAAGGCTGTTGTTTGGGCGATGAAGTTCGCCCTTCAGTTGCAGGTTATAGGGGGGATCCGCGAAGATCAGGTCGATCGACGCCTCCGGCAGGCTTCGCATCACGTCGATGCAATCGCCGGCAAGGATGGAATTCAACGGCAACGAGACCGTTGCCTTCGGTTTGTTTTTCAGTGTCATTCTCTGCCTCTGGCATGCGCCTCTGACGGGCGCTGTGATCCATTGAAGGCAGAGTCCCCTATCCGGGAATCCGGGTCAATTTTCTTTTGATTCAGGGGATTACGATTTTATCCACACAACATCTTGTGGATGGGCGCAAAGCTGCGCCGATGATGTTGGGTAACCCCTAGATCGTGTAGGCTGCGCGCGTGCCGTGCCGTGCCGTAGCCCATATTCGTCTCCCAACCGTAACCGGGATGCACCAGTGAGAGGGCCTGCATCAGCGCGTCACGCCGCACTTTCGCCACAATCGACGCTGCCGCGATCGAGGCGGCGCGCCCGTCGCCCCCGACCACGCAGGTGGCGGGACAGGGCAGGCCGGGCGGCAGGGCGTTGCCGTCGATCAGGGCGTGGGTCGGGGCGCGCTTGAGGCCAGCCAGCGCGCGGGTCATGGCGAGGAAGGTGGCTTGCCGGATGTTGATCGCGTCGATCTCTTCGACCGAGGCGGAGCCGATGCTTATCTCAGCCACCAGCAGCAATTCGGCGCACAGGGCTTCCCGGCGCGCGGCGGTCAGCTTTTTCGAATCGTTCAGGCCGGGCGGGACGCGGGTGGGGTCCAGCACCACGGCGCAGGCCATCACCGGCCCGGCCCAGGGGCCGCGCCCGACCTCGTCCACGCCTGCCACGATGCCGCCCAACGCGGCTTCCATCAGATAACCCGGTCCCATGGCATCTGGTCATGGGGCAAAGCGAAGGGCGGCGCAATCCGTCGGATCACGCCGCCCCTTCCGGCCTGCTCGATTGTGGCCAGTTATCCGCGGGTCCACCCGGCATCGGCGAGGCAGCGGCCGCCGTAGATCTGGCGCGGTCCATGGTTGGTATAGATGTCGCGAAGGCAGTTCTGCGGCAGCAGGTGCGGCGCGGCAACGCTTTGGTGCATGCAGCGCGCCAGGTAGCCGCGATAGTGGTTGCCGTAGTTGTTGCCTTCGACAAAGCAGTGCGCCGGCGCGATGCGGTAGTTCGGTTGCGGTTGGACTGGCTGTCCATTGCCACTGCCATGGCGGTTGCCGTTGCCCGCCTGAGACAGGCCATAGAGCAGCAACAGCCCGCCGAAGATCGCGGCAGCTTCTGCGCCCTGGTTGCGGTTGGAATGGCCGTTGGCTGCGGCCTGGGTTGCCGTAGCGGTAACGCCCGTCAGGGCAAGGCTCAGCGCGACGGCGCCGCCCATGAGAGTCTTGGAGAGGGTGCGAAGCATGATCGGGGTCCCTTCTTGCTAGGCGGGTGGTTCGTCAGGTCGTGGGGGGTGAGGGCGCACTCATTCGGCGCTTGTGTCCTGACCATCCGCCTTGCCCGCCGCGCCATGCAATGTCGCCGCATCGCTATCCGATAACGCCCCCGTTCCCGGCAAAACCGCCCGTCCGAGGGGGAATCGCTATCGGATAACAGGGGTGAAACAGGGGCCCGGACATTGAATGACGAAGACCCCCTGCCCCATGTTGCCATCTGAAGCTGCCCCCCTTCAGCAACCCATCAAAGTGACCCCGACATGATCCGTTTCCTCAAACCCCTCCTCGCCGCCCTTGCGCTCAGCGTTCTGGCAGGCCCCCTCCACGCCGCATGCTTCGCAGATTATCGCGCAAGTATGGATAACCCATTCGGTCTGCACTACGGTGTCATTCAGGTGCCCGATGGCGCTTGTTCCGTCGGCGCCGCAACCTCGGTCGTATCCGGCAGACTTGCCGCGCAGGGCTGGAGGTTGGTGCAGGTGGTGTCGGTGTTCGATGACAGCGGCCTCGCCTCGAGGAGTGCGAATGCCGGACAATACTACCTCCGTTTCTGACACACGGATCGCATCCACACGCGTGGTGCAACTAGGCGTAACGGCGGTGGTCGCGGTGCTCGTGACCTCCGCCATTCTTTTGTTCGTGAACCTGCCAGACGGCGACGCCTTCAACCAGTCGGTGGTGCAGGTGTTCGAGGCCAACGACGTCCGCAACCCCGACGCCATCCGCATGCTGGAGATTCTGGCGCAATCGGGCACCACCTTCGCCAAGGTGCTGGCCAGCTATCGTGCCGTGATCTTCGTGCTGATGATCTTCGCCACGGCCCTGCTGATCGCCTGCATGGTGTTCCTTGTCACCATCGTCACGCTCAACCGCCGCATCGGCGAAATCGAGCGGCGCGGCATTCAGGTGTCTTCCCTGATCCTCAGCCGCGAGGAGCGGGTGGTTCTGATCAACAACCTCGAATTCAAGCTGACCGATGCGGCGATGGAAACCCTGTCGGTGCTGGCCGAGGCGCGTCTGGACGATGACGTGCTGACCGGCGCGCAGATCGAGGCGATGGTTTCAGGCAAACCCGAAAGCGATGTGGACGAGGCGGCGGGTGCCACCCGCATCAAGCGCCTGCGCGACACCTTGGGCAACCAGCTGGTCAGCGAGTTGCTGATCAAGAACATCGCGCGGCGCGGCTATATTCTGGCGATCGACAAGGACGTCATCAAGATGATGTGAGGGCC
>JBBQHZ010000066.1:0-19884 GCA_038324445.1 Rhodobacterales bacterium
GTGGCAATGGCGCCGTCGACGTCACGGATCCGGTAGACCGTCTTTTCCGGCTCGATGATGCGGTAGAACACGCTTGTGTCGATCTTCACCAGCACGTTGTCCTTGGTGATCGCATCCTGTTCCGCGTTGGGCAACTGACGCTCGAGGATCGAGATCTTGTGCGCCACCTTGTCGAGGAACGGCACGATGAAGTTGATGCCCGGACCGAGGACCGATTTCAGACGGCCGAACCGTTCGACCACATGCTGTTCGGACTGCGGCACGATGCGGATCGCAAGGAAGATGCAAAGAATGATGAAAAGGGCGAGGGCCAGGAAGAAAATATTCCCGGCCAGCAGGTCTTCGAGCATGACTAATAGTCCTCTGATTTGATCTTCTGCTTTCATGTCGTCAGGATATGAGGCGTGTTCGGGTTTGAGGGAAGCCCTTTTTGATGCGGGGAAACCCGCCTTTGGTGAATGGAATGCCCGTGATGGCCGATCCGACCCCGCGCAGGGCAATCCTGTCGGATCTTGCCGCCATCACGGGTCTGGTGGCCGAAGCCTATGGCCACTGGGTGCCGATCATCGGGGCAGAGCCCGGACCGATGCGCGATGACTATGCGGCGTCCATCGCGGCAGGGCAGGTCAGCGTGCTGGAAGGCGGGGAAGGGATCGAGGCGATCCTTGTCCTCATCGTGCAGTCCGACGCGATGCTGCTCGACAACATCGCCGTTGCGCGTGCGGCGCAGGGGCGCGGCCACGGCAAGCGCCTGATGATCTGGGCCGAGGCGCAGGCCCGCGCGAAGGGACTGCCGCACATGCGCCTTTATACCCACGAGAAGATGGCGACCAACATCGCGCTTTATGCACGGGCAGGTTATGTCGAGACGGCGCGCGTGACCGAGCGGGGGCTAAACCGCGTCTACATGGAAAAGACGTTCTAAGGCGGCGCGGTCAGGCCCTTCCTACAGGCCGCCCATCTTGCAAACGACGTCCCATTCCGCGTCTGTCACCGGTTGCACCGACAGGCGAGAGTTCTTCACCAGCACCATGTCGGCCAAAGCCTCCGTCGTCTTGATCCGGTCAAGCGTCACGGGCGACGGCAGCGCCTTGACCGCCCTTATATCCACACATTCCCAGCGGTCATCGTCCGTGGTGCTGTCGGGATGGGCCAGCGCCGTCACCTCGACGATGCCGACCACCGCCTTGCCGGTCTGCGAGTGGTAGAAGAAGCCCCGGTCGCCCACCTTCATGGCACGCATGAAATTGCGCGCCTGATAGTTGCGCACGCCGGCCCATTCCTCGGCCTGCTCGCCTTTGGCGACCTGCTGATCCCAACTCCACGTGTCGGGTTCGGATTTGAACAGCCAATAGGCCATCAGCCGATCACCTTCTTCCATTCCTCGATGCGCACATCCGCGAACAGGCCGGCCAGCGCGTAGGGGTCCTCTGCCGCAAAGTCATGGGCGTCGGCCATGTCGTCGACCTTGAGGATCAGCAGCGTTCCGTACATATCCCCCGCCTCGTTCAGGAACGGCCCGGCCATCAGCAGTTTGCCGCTGTCACGGCCATAGGCCAGATGCGCCTCGCGGTTTTCGAGGCGGACCTTCAGGTGGTCGGGTTTATCGGTGCAGATGATGGCGGCCAACATGGTGGTCACTCCGGTTTGAGGGGGCGGGACAGAAGGTGGTCCAAAGCACCTCTGATGTCGAGGGTGCCATCGGCAAGGGCTGCGACCACGTCGGCAATCGGCGTATCCCCGCCCGCCTTCGCAAGATGCCGGGCCGTGTGCAGCCCCTCGACGGTGGTGCCCTGCGCCAGAGTCTCGCCGCGCGCAAGGCCAAGGCCAAACCGGAAGTTGCGGGAGGTTTCCGACGTGCAGGTCAGCACCAGATCGCCCAGACCGCTGAGCCCGGTCAGCGTCTCGGCGCGCGCGCCACGGATCGTGGCATAGCGCGTCATCTCGGCAAACCCCCGCGCGATCACGGCGGCCCGCGCGCTGTCGCCAAGGCCCGCGCCGATCACGGCACCGGCCGCGATGGCGATGACGTTCTTCAGCGCGCCGCCAAGTTCGGCACCGATGACATCGGTGGTGCGATAAAGGCGGAGGGCGGGCAGGCTCAACGCCTGTTGCAGGGCAGCGCCCTGGGCATCGTCGGCGCAGGCCAGCGTAAGGGCCGTCGGCAGGCCACGGGCGATATCGGCGGCGAAGCTGGGGCCGGTCAGTTGCGCCACAAAATGTGCCGCGCCAGCAAGGAGGGTCGTGGGACCGAGGCCCGAGGACAGGTCGATGCCCTTGGCGCAGGAGATCGCGGTTTCCGCACGGAGCGGGTTGGCGGCGACAAAGCCTTGCAGGCTTTGGGTCGGAAGGGCCACCAGCGCGACGGCGGCGGTACAATCGCCCAGGTTGTCGGTGATCCGCACGGAATCGGGCAGCACTTGCCCCGGCAGCCGCGGGCTTTCGCGTTTGGTCAACGCGCCCACGTCGCGCGCCCACAGCGTCACCTCATGCCCCGCGCGGGCATAGGCAATCGCCAGCCCCGTGCCGAACGCCCCGGCCCCGATGATGTCGAGCCTCATGCCTTGGCGCCCTTCTTGCCGGACCCGATCATCGGCATGGCCTCGGTGTCGAGCGGCCAGCGTGGTCGGGCCGACAGCGTCATGTCATCCACCCTCCCGCCTTCGAAGGCGACCAGCCCGGCATAGGCGATCATCGCCGCGTTGTCGGTGCACAAAGCCAGCGGCGGCGCGATGAAGGGCATGTTACAGACGGCCTGAAGCGCCGCGCGCAGGGTCTGGTTGGCGGCGACACCACCGGCGACGGCGAAGGCCATCACCTCACCCATGGCAAGGGCGCGAGCGGATTTCTGCGCCAGAACATCGGCGACCGCCGCCTGAAACGAGGCGCAGATGTCCGCGCGGTCCTGTTCCGTCAGCCCACCCGCCTGCGCCACAAGGTCGTCGCGCACCCGCAAGACGGCGGTCTTAAGACCCGAAAAGCTGAGGTCGCATCCGGGCCGGTCCAGCAAGGGACGCGGCAAGGCAAATCGCCTGGGATCCCCCGCCAACGCGGCCTTCTCCACCGACGGGCCGCCCGGTTGCGGCAGGCCCAACAGACGCGCGACCTTGTCGAAGGCCTCGCCCGGGGCGTCGTCGATGGTGCCGCCGAGGCGGGTGAAGGCTTCTGGCCCCTCCACCCGCAGAAACTGGCAATGTCCGCCGGACACCAACAGCAGCAGGTAGGGAAACGACACACCATCGGTCAGGCGCGGCGTCAGGGCGTGGCCTGCCAGATGGTTCACCCCGATTAGCGGCTTGCCCGCCCCGAACGCCAGCCCCTTCGCCAGCATCACGCCCGACAGGACACCGCCGATCAGGCCGGGGCCCGCAGTGACGGCAATCGCGTCCACCTGCGCCAGCCCGATCCCGGCCTCGGCCAAGGCGCGTTCCACCATCAGGTCCAGCGCCTCGGCATGGGCACGGGCGGCGATTTCGGGGACGACGCCGCCAAAGGCGGCATGCAGGTCGGTCTGGGCCAGAACCACATTCGACAGCACCGACGCCGCCTCTCCGGTGCCGCGCAGCACGGCGGCGGCGGTATCGTCGCAGCTGCTTTCGATGCCAAGGATCGTCAGGGACATGTCGCCGCGCCGCCGTTGTGTGGGACTGGCCCGCGAGGTAACACTTGCCCCCATGCCTGTCCACTCGCGCCCAGTTGTCCTGCTGACCCGTCCCCGCATCGCGTCCGAGCGGTTTGCGCTCGAATTGCAGGGAATTGATGTGGTCATCGCGCCCTTGATGGATATCGTCGGCACCGATGCGGCGATCGACCTGCGCGGCATCGCGGGTGTGATCCTGACATCGGAAGCTGCGGTTGCGTTCCTGCCGCCAAGCGCCCTGCCCGCCTATTGCGTCGGT
Organism: Rhodobacterales bacterium; assembly: GCA_038324445.1. Classification (GTDB taxonomy): domain Bacteria; phylum Pseudomonadota; class Alphaproteobacteria; order Rhodobacterales; family Rhodobacteraceae; genus Gymnodinialimonas. Next base: position 3,900 of record JBBQHZ010000066.1, read on the forward strand.
CCGCGCACGGCGGAGGCGGCGGAAGAGGCGGGTTTATTGGTGCGGATGGTGGAGAAACATGCCGACGCGCTGGTTGCCGCCCTGTTGGCCACCAAGCCTCGATCACCGCTCCTCCACCTGCACGGCCAGCACCAGCGCGGCGATATCGCGGAACGCTTGACCAAGGGAGGCCTGCCGACGCAATCGCTCGTGGTCTATGACCAGCGCGAGGTGCCGCCGGGCATCGCCTTCCGCGCGGCCATCGCCCGTGAAGGCCTGATGGTGCCGCTCTTCTCACCCCGCAGCGCCACGCTTTTTGCGGAGGCGGCGCAGGGCCTCAATCCAACCGCCCGCCTCTTGGCGATGAGCGCTGCCGTGGCGGATGCCCTGCCGCCGCACCTCCGCCCACGGACGGAAATCATCCCCGCCCCTACCGGCGCAGAAATGCTCCGTGCGCTCCATGCCACGGCCACCGGCGGATTTGCCCCTAGAAGCTGACAGCCGGGCATGACAGGTTGAATAGGGCTGACTCGGGTCCTTTCGTCCCATAATGTGACAGCAGCGAAACGACAGACAACGGGGGCCCGCAATTCATGGCCAGACAATCGTCCACACGTTCCGGAAGCCGCAACAAGAGCACTCCGCCGGCAAAAGACAGCATCGTCGGCGACGCCGGAGAATTGGGCGGCGACACGGTTCTGGTCGGTGACGAGGCCATGGGCGAGGATGCCGTGGCGGCCGAACCCGAGGCGGAAAGCCGCGTCACCATCGAGCCGGGCGACGCAACCGTCGCGGTGAGCGAGGAGGGCGACCCCTCGCGCACCGAGATCGTCGATGACATGGCCCTCGACACATCCGTCGAGGACACTCCCTTGGTGGATCAACTGGCAGATCCGGTGGCGGAAGAACCCGCACCGCGCGTGACGCCGCAGCCCCAGGTGATTCAGTCACGCGGTCCCGGCATGGCACCCCTGCTGCTTGGTGGCGTGGTTGCCGCAGGCCTTGGCTATGCCGCCGCATTCTTCGGCTTGCAGCCGACCGAAACCGTGCTGCAGATCGACCCCACCCTGACCCAGGCGCTGGAAACACTCGAGACGCAACAGGCCACCATCGCCACGCTGCAAGCCCAGATCGCCGCCTTGGCGGCGGTCGAGCCGCCGGTGATGCCGGAGGTCGATCTGTCAGGAGTCGAGGGCGCGATCGCCGATGTCGCGCAGGATGTCGCGGGTCTTTCCGGTGGCGTCGAGGCGCTGACGGGACGCATCGGCGTTCTGGAAGATCGCCCGATATTCTCGGGCGAGGTCGGTGCGGACAACGCGGCGATGGCTGCCGCCGTCGACGCGCTTGAAACGCGGCTCAACACCGAACGCGATGCCGCGGCCGAGGCGCTCGCCGCCGCCGACGCCGCGCGCGCCGAGGCTGCCGCGGCACAAGCCGCCGCAACGGCCGATCTGCAAGCCGCGTCTGAGGCGGCCCAAGCCGCCATCGCCGAGGCCGAGGCCCGCGCGCAGGCCACCGCCACCGCCACCCAGGCGCAGGCGGCGCTCAGCCGGTTGCAGATCGCCATGGCGTCTGGTGCGCCCTTCTCGGAGGCGCTGGCCGATTTGCCGGGCGACGCGCCCGAGGCACTTGCCGCTGCCGCCGAAACCGGTGTGCCGACCATGGCGGACCTGCAGGCCAGCTTTCCCGCTGCCGCCCGCGCCGCCCTGCCCATCGCCTTGCGTGAAACCGCCGGCGACACTGCCGCCGACCGGGTTGGCGCGTTCCTCATGGGCCAGATCGGCGGACGGTCCGTCGAGCCGCGCGAGGGCGATGATCCCGACGCGATCCTCAGCCGGGCCGAAGCCGCCGTCGAAGCGGGTGATCTGCCCGGCGCGTTGGCCGAGATTGCCGCCTTGCCCGATGGCGCACAGGCGATGATGGTCGATTGGACCGCCGCAGCCGACGCCCGCGCTGCCGCCGATGCCGCCTTGGCGGAGCTCGCCGCCACGCTCGACAATTAAGGAGAGCGGTTGATGCTCTGGACCCTCCTGAAGATCTTCTTGTTCATCCTGGTGGTTGTGGGCCTTACCCTTGGCATCACCGGCTTGACGGAAATGGACAACCTCGGGGTCGTGATCATCCTCGACCGCGAATTCGTCATCACGCCGATGCTGGCGGTGATCGGCTCGCTGGTGCTGCTGCTGGCGGTCTGGATTCTGTTCCGGCTGGTGGGTTTGCTGGTGGCGACCTTGCGGTTCCTAAACGGGGATGAAACCGCCATTAGCCGCTATTTCGACCGCCGGTCCGAGCGCAAGGGATACGAGGCGCTGTCGGAAGGCATGATGGCCCTCGCGGCCGGTGAAGGACGGCTTGCGATCCGCAAGGCCGAGCGTGCCGAGAAATACCTGGGCCGCCCCGAACTGACCAATCTGGTTGTGGCGCAGGGCGCCGAGATGGTGGGCGACAAGGCGTTGGCCAATGCCACCCTTCGCGCGCTCGTGACCGATGAACGCACCCGCTTTGTGGGCGTCCGTGGCCTGATGAAGCAGAAACTGGACGAGGGCGATACCGAGACGGCCATGAAGCTGGCTGTCCGCGCCTTGGCGCTGCGGCCGAAGAACGCCGAGGTGCAGACGACGCTGATGTCCCTGCAATCGAAGCTGGAGGATTGGCAGGGCGCGCGTGGCACATTGGCCGCCGCCCTGAAATCCGGCAACATGCCCCGTGACGTGCATCGTCGCCGCGACGCCGTGCTGGCGCTCGCCCATGCCCGCGAGTCGATGGCCGATGGGCAGGTCGTGACCGCAACGCGCGATGTGGCCGAGGCCAACAACCTGTCGCCGGGCCTTGTGCCCGCCGCCGTCATGGCGGGGCGTCTCGCGGTCGAGGCGGGCAACAAGCGGCAGGCCGTGAAGGTCATCCGCAAGGCGTGGGACCAGAACCCGCATCCCGACCTTGCTGCTGCCTTCGCCGCGATCGAACCCGACGAGACGCCCGCCCTGCGCCTGCGCCGGTTCCGACCGCTGCTGGCAAAACATGCAGGCCACCCCGAGGCGCAGATGCTTGAAGCCGAGTTGCATATCGCCAACGAGGATTTCCCCGCTGCCCGCCGCGCCCTTGGCACGCTGCCCGAGACCAAACCAACCGCGCGCTCGCTCACCCTGATGGCGGCGATTGAACGCGGCGAAGGATCGCCCGACCGTCTGGTGCGCGGCTGGCTTGCCCGCGCCGTCACCGCGTCGCGCGGGGATCAGTGGGTGTGCAGCAACTGCGGCCATGTCCACGAGGATTGGCGGCCGGTCTGCACCAATTGCGACAGCTTCGACACGCTGGAATGGGCCGAGGTGCGCCAGTCGCAATCCGCCCTTGCGGGCCCCGCCCAGATGCTGCCGCTGATCGTCGGCGCGCTTGAGGATCAGCGTGCGCCGATGGCGGATGAGGCGGAAGTCATGCCGACACCCGCCGACGCCGTTCCGCCGTCCGAAGTCGAGGAAGCCGAGGAAGTGGCCAATACCAGCCCCGGCCCACGAAATTAGGTCTACCCATCGACCGCGCTCCTTGCTAAGAGCGCCGCCGGTAAGCCGCTGTAGCTCAGCTGGTAGAGCACGTCATTCGTAATGATGGGGTCGGGGGTTCGAGTCCCTTCAGCGGCACCAAATTTTCAGATTAAGCTTTGTAATCCATAGGCTTGATCTGAGCCTTGAAGATCTTCTCCATCCTCGAGTGCACCCATTTGGCACATTCGCTCTCAAGCTGCTTCTGGCGTGGGGGGGCGTGAGTGCGCATCGGATGCCCATCGGCTCGGACGGGGAGATATCGTTGAAGGCTACCTTCACGCAAGCTGGATCCGGTTAATCCGATGTCTTGGTCGGTCGGTGCCAGACAGGCTCACTTCCGCCCGTCCTGTCGACGCTGATACTGGCTCACAGCCGGGGCTTTCACTTCTGGATTGGTTAAATCCGCTTCTTTTCGGTCGCGCCACTCGTGAAACACCGATTTTCGGAAGTAATGAGAAGCCGATCATTAGCGTGCCGTTGGACATGCTGAACCATCCAAAGCAGCTTTTCCCGGCAGTTACGCCCTTCGACCCACTGCACGTTCAAACTCTGCTTCCTGTGTGGCTCCCCAAGCTTGCACAGAGAAGCGTTTGACCGTGCGGCGCAACACGCCCATGCGTTCCTGTCGCTCCTCGGCTCCCATGTCCAGCGCCTGAAGGATTGCCTGATCCATCGAGCGGTTGGAAAAGGGATTGGTGATGATGGCTGAGCTCAACTCCACCGCCGCCCCGGCGAATTCCGACAGGACAAGCACACCGTCATTGTCGGTCCGAGCCGCGACGTATTCCTTGCAGACCAAGTTCATGCCGTCCGCCAGCGGCGTGATCCAAGCCACATCCGCCGCCAGATAATATTTGATCAGTTCGTCGAACGGGATGGCGCGCGAAATCAGGGCGATCGGCTGCCATTCCAGCGTGCCGAAGCGACCGTTGATCCGGCCTGCGGTTTCTTCGAGGCCGGATTGGATGGCCTCGTAACTTGTCATGTTGCGGTTGGCACTGACCGACACATGCATCAGCCGAACCTTGCCAACTAGCCGTGGATTTGCTTGCAGCACCCGTTCGAAGCTCTCAAGCTGCTCCACCCCCCCTTTGGTATAATCCGTGCGCCCGACCGAAACGATCAGTTTGCAATCGCCCATGGTGTCCTTGATCGCTTGCGCGTTTTGCTGGACCTGCGGATCATTGGCGCGTTCCTCGATGAAATCGACCGATACGCCGACAGCGGAGGAACTGATCGAGATGGTCCGGTCAGCGTATGAGATAAGCTTTGGCGCGCTGCGTTCGCTCAGCGCAGTGCCCTCGAAAATCAGATCCGGATCGACGGCTTCGCGTTCCACCACGCTGACATCCAGAAGACTCCGCGCCACCGACAAGAAATTCGCCGCGTAGCGTGGAATGTGGAATCCGATCACGTCGCAGGCCAGCAGGCTTTCGACGATTTCCTTGCGCCATGGCAAGACGTTGAACATGTCGGCTGCCGGGAACGGCGTGTGATGGAAGAACGAGATCACGACGTCTGGACGCAGTTGGCGCAAATAGCCGGGGACCAGCCAGAGATTATAGTCGTGGACCCAGACTCGCGCGCCCTTGCTTGCCTCTCGGGCGGCGGCCTCGGCAAAGGACCAGTTCACCTCGCGGAAGGTCGGCCAATCGACGGGATCGTAGTTATACCGATCCTTGAAGCTGTGGAGGATGGGCCAGAATGCCTCTTTCGAGGTGACGTGATAGAAGCTGCTGACCTGCTGCCTGGTCAGCGGCAAACGCGAGACGGTGTAGCGGCCATAGGCATCCTCGATCTCGACGATCCTCTCGAAATCCGGGTTGGCAGGGTCGTCCGAGAGTTTCCAGGCAATCCACGCGCCATGGTCGGCGTCGCCGAAGAAGCTCTTGAGAGTTGGCACAATGCCGTTGGGGCTGGAGTTTTCACGGAAGATGGTTTTCCCATCCTCGACAACCTCTTCATAGGGCTGTCGATGATAGACGATGACGAAATCTGAAGGCATGCCTAGGTCTCCGCTCCGGTCGGTTGCGCGATGGGATGCAATGCGAACACCTTGATCGCCTCCATGATGCCAGCGGCGCCGATGGCGCGGGCACGGTGGATGCGCTCCTCGTCGGGAAGTGCGTGCAACAACGCCTCTTCCGAACCGCCGACCGCGACAGCAGGGGTGCCGGCCACCAGCATCGACAAATCGTTCAAGGTATCGCCCGCAGCCAGCACCCGTGACGGCTCGACACCCAGATGATCGATCAAGCGCACCAGCGACGGCCCCTTGCTGATGCCGCGCGGCAAGACGTCGAAGAAGCGATTGTCGGAAATCAAGGCATCCGCCCCCAACTGTTCCACAACATCGACGGCAGACTGGTCGAAAATATCCGGGTCCATGTCATAGCTGACCCTGTAGCGGAATGGGGTCTCCTGGACCGTCAATCCGGGATGCCGCGCCAATCGCAGGCGCACGGTCGCGCCGCGATCACCCCATATCGATGCAATATCGGCCTCAAGCTCAGGCAGCGGCGTGATGCCCTGCGTCGGGTCCACATGGGCGATTGTCGTTCCGACATCGCCTACCACGTAGTCCGGCCAAGGCACTCGTCCCGACGCGCAGAGATCGGCGATGAATTCCGGGTCTCGCCCCGTCACAAAGATCAGGCCGACACTGTCGCGGTGCTTTCGCACCCAATCATACAAGTGGTCCCGATCCTCTTCGCTGCCGCCCAGGAACGTCCCATCAAGATCCGTCGCCAGAACCATTTGTTGGCCCGCCAAATTCGGTATCGTGTCGCCCATATCAGGACGCTTCCGCGTTGATCGCTGTGCTGTCCTGCACAGGGTTGGCGAGCAAGATGTCCAGCGCCCTCGGCTCACCTTCGATCGGACGGGTCCAAAGCGCGTGGAAGCCGCCGGACAAGCCAGTCCGGCCGGTCAGGATACTGTGCACTGTCTCGCAGATGGGCATCGACACGCCTACGCGGCGGGCCAGGTCGACGACGGACGTGGCGGTTGCTTCGCCTTCAACCACAACATTGCGGCCACCAAAGCAGTCGGCCCGCGCGATGCCTTGGCCAAGCTGCACACCCAGATGCATATTGCGCGAGGTTGTGCTGGAACAGGTCAACGTCAGATCGCCCACCCCCGACAGCCCGGTCACGGTTTCACGCTGGCCGCCAAGCGCACTGGCGAGGCGCTTCATTTCATCCACGCCGCGCGTGATCAGAGCCGCGCGCGTATTTTCGGCAAACCCGGCGCCGGTCATCATCCCGCAGGCGACTGCAATCACGTTCTTGACCGCACCCCCGACCTCCACACCGACAAGATCGTCGGAGATATAAGTGCGGAATGACGCGGTGCTGAGCGAATGTGCAAAGCGCGCCGCCGGGCTTTCATGCGGTGCCAAGCGGTCCTGATGGCTGAAGCTAAAGGCAACCGTCGCCGCGGTCGGATGGCCAAGCGCGGTTTCCCGGGCGAAAGTGGGCCCGGAAATTGCGCCAATCCGGGTGCCCGGCAGCTCTTCTTCAACAACTTGCGTCATCAAAAGGCCCGTGACGGGTTCAATTCCCTTGCAACAGACGGCTATTGGCAGCCCCTCCGGCACAAATGGCGCGATCTGAGAGGCGACCGACCGCAGCGCCCGCGTTGGCACAACCAACATTACCGCGTCGGCCCCCCTGAGGGCCTGAGCCAGATCCGAGGTCGCGCGCAGTCCAGAGGGGAGCGGCACATCCGGTAGATAGGCGGGGTTGCGGTGATCGTCGTTGATGGTTTTCGCAATCTTCGGCTCGCGGGCGTAAATGCACACATCGCGCCCGGCAGAGGCGGAGATGGCGGCAAGTGCTGTGCCCCAAGCGCCGCCGCCAATGACTGCAATCCGATCATAGGGACGGCTTTGCAGCCCAATCCTGGGGGTTGTCGTGGTCAAATTCATCGTTTGTTCGTCCCTTGTTTTGCCGCCCGTCACAACGGCCAACATAAGACAACCGGTCGCGAGAAATGCCTTTAAGGCGGCCCCGTGCCGGTCAAACGTCTCGTTCTTAATGCGTGTTCCATTAGGTAGGCGGCTTGCGCGGCGCTTCAACCAGTTTGGTCTGAAAACGACATTTTGACCAGCGGATTATCGGCCTTTTGCCTAATAATTGGGTGTTTTGATGGAAAGAGAACCGGTTGAAGGAACGCACAAGACGTAGGTGGGAGCCGGTTTTTAAGTGTCTCGCGATCGGTAGAAAGCCAAAAATATACTGTTTTACGCTTATTCTCTTACGATCCGCCCATATCGGCCCACAGGCCGATCAGAGCGATCTTGACCTTCGTCACCGTTTCATCGCGCGAAATCCGCCCCACGCCGATTGTCGTTTTTGACATCCCCGTGATGGGCCAAATTACCTGGACGTAGACGCTCCAGACCAGATAAGATGTGCACAAAAGCATGCTCTCACGGCTGGTCTACAGCTTCCCTTGTGGGCAGCGTTTCGGCGTCGTGGAACGCCAAGAACCAGCCTTGCCCGTCTCCACGCGTTCCTCCGACAAGGTCATGCCTGCAGTTCGGAAATCGGAAGGGTAGTGGAGACCTTCACGCGTTCGAGCGCAAAGACCGAGTTCACAGTGCGGAGCCGGATTCTGGAGGTGAGGTCCGAGTACAGCCTGTCGAAGGCCGCCATGTCTGGCACGACGACCCGCAGCATGAAATCGAAGGTACCCGCAAGGCGATAGACGTCCCGGATGGGCTCGAGCTGCTCAACCGCGGCAAGGAAATCTGCGCGCCATTCCGCCGTGTGCTCGACAGCTTCGATCGTCACGAAGGACGTTATGCTCAAACCGAAAGCGTCGGGGTCGAGGATCGCTACGCGCGCCCGGATCACCCCCGCCTCTTCATGCTTCTGGATCCGCTTCCAGCACGGTGTCTGCGACAGCCCGACCTGGTCAGCGATACGGGCAACCGGGACGGTCGCATCGCGCTGCAGGATGTCGAGGATCTTCAGGTCTATCCGGTCGAAGTTCATTGCGCCTCCTCTCTGGCCCAACCGACCCTTGAAGCCGAGTCGAGGGAACGATGCCACATTTCTACAAAATGTCGATCTTATTTATCGTGTATATGTGTTCAGCCTCGCTTTCGACGCCGATCCTGATAATGTCGGCCTCGTTAGTCGCGCTTTTCAGGACCACGTTCGTCGAATGATAACCCACAAGACCAAGTATGCGCTCAAGGCGCTCATGGTGCTTGCTGACGAAAAGGCAGGTGAGGCTACGGCTTTGCGCATCGAGGAGATCGCGGAACGGTCGGGCGCGCCGAAGCGGTTCCTTGAACACATCTTGCTGGACCTCAAGCGTGCTGGCTTGATTGGCAGCAGACGGGGGCGAAAGGGCGGCTACGAGATGATCAAGGAGCCGAGGCGCGTGTCGCTTGCCGAGGTGTTGCGTCTGATCGACGGGCCGATGGCGCCGCTGCCGTGCTTGTCACGCAAAGCCTACCAGCGCTGCGAGGATTGCAAGGACGAGCAAACCTGTCGGGTGCGGGCTGTCTTTCATGACTTTTACTCAACCTACATCCTGATGATCGAGTCGCTGACGCTTGCCGATCTCCAGCGGGATGTCAGGCCGCTTGAGTTCTTGACGCACCCGGAACCGGCCGCCGGAGAATGATCTTCCAAAATCACGACCTAAAAGAGCGTGATTATTCTTTTGCTAATCACGAGTAAGTCTGTCGTTATTTACGTGTCAGGCGGCGCTGACGTTGTGGGCTTGGATGGGGATGATCCCTCCCCGTCCGCTGCCCCGCCGGCCTGACGCCAGAGTTCGACAGAGATCAGCAAAGGACAGGCCATGTATCGCACCATCCAGATCGGCGGACACACGCTCGCCCAAGGAACCTTCATCCGAAGTCTCGGCGATGGCCGGGTCGAGATCGACGCAGGCCATGCGCGCCAGTCAGGTCGCCCGGTCACGGCTCGGGAATGGCCACAGGCACCGGTCGCATCCTTTCACGGCGCCCTCCGACAGTCGCTGGCAGGCGGTCATCTAAGGAGCGGGCTCTTGTCCGCCGTCGCAGCCATCCCTCTCGCCTTCGGGGGCGTGGCGCCCGCAACCGCGCAGGAAACTGTCGAGATACTCAACGTCTCCTACGATCCGACGCGCGAGTTCTACCGGGAGTACAACGAGCTGTTCAACGCATGGTGGACCGCGCAGGGCAATGCACCGGTCACTATCCAGCAGTCCCATGGCGGCGCGGGGGCGCAGGCACGCGCCGTGATCGACGGGCTCGAAGCCACCGTGGTGACGCTGGCGCTGTCGGCGGATATCGACCAGATCGCTGAAATGACGGGCAGCATTCCGGCCGATTGGCAGTCGCGTCTGCCGCACAATTCCGCGCCCTACACCTCGACCATCGTGTTCCTCGTGCGCGAGGGCAACCCGCGCGGCATCGAAGATTGGGACGACCTCGTCACCGACGGCATCGAGGTCATCACCCCCAACCCCAAGACGTCGGGCGGCGCCCGCTGGAACTTCCTTGCCGCCTGGGCCTATGCGGAACAGAACGGGCTCGACCCGCGCGAGTTTGTCGGGGCGCTCTATCGCAACGTGCCGGTGCTTGATTCCGGGGCGCGAGGATCGACCACGACCTTCAGTCAGCGTGGCATCGGCGACGTGCTGCTGGCGTGGGAGAACGAAGCGTTCCTGGCACTTGCCGAATTGGGCGAGGATCAGTTCGACATCGTTGTCCCGTCCGTCTCGATCCTGGCCGAGCCGCCGGTGACGCTGGTCGATGGCAACCTCACGTCCGACGAACAGCGCGGGGCGGCCGAAGCCTATCTAGAGTACCTCTACAGTCCCGAGGCGCAGGCGCTGGCGCTCAGCCACTACTATCGCGCCTGGGACACGTCGCTTGCCACCCCCGAGGATATTGCCCGCTTCCCCGAGGTGAACCTTGCAAACATCTCGGATTTCGGTGGCTGGCCGGTCGTCCAGCCGGAGTACTTCGGCGACGGCGGCATCTTCGACCAGATCTACGAGGAATGATCATGAGGGCGAGCATTCTCCGCTCGCCCTCACCCCTTCCGGGGTTTGGGCTGAGTTTCGGGATCATGATGACCATTCTGTCAATCGTGGTCCTGCTCCCCATCGGGGCGCTTCTGGGTCGGGGCCTGATGATCGGCCCCGCGGATCTGTGGGACATGGTCAATTCGCGCCGGATCTTGACGGCGCTGACCCTGTCGTTCCGCGCGGCGCTGATCGCGTCGTTGTTCAACCTCGTCTTCGGGTTGCTGCTGGCCTGGGTGCTGGTGCGCTACCGGTTCTGGGGCCGACGCTTCATCGACGCAGCGGTGGACCTGCCCTTCGCGCTGCCCACGGCGGTCGCGGGCATCGCGCTGACCGCGCTCTATGCACCCAACGGCGTGTTCGGGCAGGCCCTCGCACCGCTCGGCCTGCAGGTGGCCTATACCGAGGTGGGGATCTGGACAGCGCTTGTCTTCATCGGATTGCCCTTCGTCGTGCGCACCGTCCAGCCGGTGATCGAGGAATTGGAGGCCGATCTTGAAGAAGTCAGCGCCACTCTCGGTGCGCGTCGCATCCATACACTCCGCCGGGTGATCCTGCCGACGCTCACGCCTGCGCTGCTGACAGGCTTCGCGCTCGCGCTGGCGCGGTCGGTGGGCGAATACGGCTCGGTCATCTTCATCGCGGGCAATATCCCCAACCTGACCGAGATCGCGCCGCTTCTGATCGTGATCCGGCTGGAGGAATACAATTACGACGCCGCCGCCGCGATCGGGATCGCCATGCTGGTCATCTCCTTCGCCATGTTGCTTGCCATCAACGCCATTCAGGTTTGGAGCAGGAGGAGAATTGGGAATGTCTGACATCGCCCTCACCCGTCCGGTGCCCGTCACCACCGAACCACCGCTGATCCGCTATCTTCTGATCGGCGTCGCCCTGGCTTTCGTGGCGCTGTTTCTCTTCGCGCCCCTCGTGACCGTGTTTGTCGAGGCGCTGCGGCAGGGTTGGGCTGGTTCCCTCGACGCGCTCCGCCTACCCGACGCGCAGGCGGCGATCCTGATGACGTTGACCATCGCGGCCATTGCCGTGCCCATCAACGCTGTCTTCGGCATTGCCGCAGCGTGGGCGATCACCAAGTTCGACTCTCGCGGAAAGGCGGTCCTGATAACGCTGATCGACCTGCCGTTTTCGGTCTCGCCGGTCGTTGCGGGCCTGATGCTGGTGCTCCTGTTCGGGGCGCACTCCACGCTGGGCGGGTGGCTGATCGCCAATGACATGCCCATCGTCTTCGCCTTCCCGGGCATCCTTCTTGCCACGCTTTTCGTGACCTTCCCGTTCGTGGCGCGCGAGATCATCCCGGTGATGATCGAACAGGGCCGCGCAGAAGAGGAGGCCGCGCTGACGCTGGGCGCGTCGGGGTGGCGCACCTTTTTCACGGTGACGCTGCCCAATATCCGTTGGGCGCTCCTTTACGGTGTGCTGCTCTGCAACGCGCGCGCCATGGGCGAGTTCGGCGCGGTTGCCGTCATCTCCGGCAAGATCCGGGGGGTGACCGCGACGATGCCGACGATGGTCGAGATGTTCTACAACGAATACCTCTCGGTCGCGGCCTTCACGCTGGCCGCCGTGCTGGCGATGCTGGCCCTTCTCACGCTCCTCCTGAAATCCCTGCTCGAATGGCGCCATGCGGACCTGCTGGCTGCCACGCGACGTCATTGAGAAAGGACATGCCATGAATATCGAGATCGAGGAACTGGCCAAGGAATTCGGCACCTCCCGGGCGCTTCACCCGGTGTCGTTGTCAATCCCCTCGGGCGCGCTGATAGCACTTCTCGGGCCGTCGGGGTCGGGCAAGACGACCCTTCTGCGCATCCTTGCAGGGCTCGAGTTTCCCACCTCGGGGCGGGTGCTCTACGGCGGGCAGGACGCGACGGGGCTGTCGGTGCAGGAGCGGCGCGCGGGCTTCGTGTTCCAGTCCTACGCGCTCTTCAAGCATATGACGGTGTTCGAGAATATCGCCTACGGGTTGCGCGCCCGCCCGCGCAAGGTACGCCCGACCGAGGCCGAGATCGGCCGCCGCGTGAGTCGGCTGCTGGACCTGATCCAGCTTCCCGACATCGGCAGCCGCTACCCCAACCAGCTTTCGGGCGGGCAGCGGCAGCGCGTGGCGCTGGCGCGCGCACTGGCCATCGAGCCGCGGATGCTGCTGCTTGACGAGCCTTTCGGCGCGCTCGACGCCAAGGTCCGCAAGGAACTGCGCCAGGGCCTGCGCGAAATCCATGACCGCACCGGCCTGACCACCGTGTTCGTGACCCACGATCAGGAAGAGGCGATGGAACTTGCCGACCTTGTCGTCGTCATGTCGATGGGCCGCATCGAACAGGTAGGAAGGCCCGCCGAAATCCGCGCGAAGCCCGCCACCGACTTCGTGCGCGATTTCACGGCGGCGTAACCTTGCTACGGTCGGCGGCCGACCCAACGGCGAGATTTCGGCGCACAAGCCGAGCTATTCGCGGGTGCCGTCGTCAACCACGGTGATGGTCCGGACACCGTGCTGCGGCCCCGTGCTGCGGCGTGGGTTCATCCTGCCGGTCAGCGTGATGGCGGAAGGTCATCCGGCAATAGCCAGTCACCCGGAACGCCGGCCATTCGCTCTTTCTCAGCAACATCAACGGCTTGAGTATCTGGACCATCGACGGTGCGCCGCTGGCAGGCGGCTAACCCGCCCGTAGCGACAATCCGCTATCCGCATCGAACAGATGCGCGTCCGCGCCCGACAGGCCCAATGTGATCGTATCGCCCGCCTTTGGCGGTGTCCGGCCGGGGGCGGTGGCGATGACTTCCATGCCGTCGATATCGACATAGACCAGGGTTTCCGGCCCCAAGGGTTCGGCCACGGTGATCTTGCCGGTCAGCACCGCGCCCGCGTCGGTTTTCAGATCCTCGGGGCGCAGGCCGAAGGTCACCTTGCGGCCTTCAGCGATGGCAAGTCCGGGGATCGCAACCTCGGCCCCGTTCCAGAGGCGCACGCCGGTGCCGGTGCCGGTCGCCTGCAACAGGTTCATCGCGGGTGCGCCGATGAACTGGGCAACGAAGGTGTTGGCGGGGGCGTGGTAGACCTGAGCGGGGGTGCCGATCTGCTGGATATGGCCGTCCTTCATGATGACGATGCGATCGGCCAGCGTCATCGCCTCGACCTGATCGTGGGTCACGAAGACCATCATCTTCCCGACGCGGGTGTGCAACTTCTTGATTTCCAAACGCATTTGGGTTCGAAGCTGGGCATCGAGGTTGGAAAGCGGCTCGTCGAACAGGAACACCGCCGGATCGCGCACCATGGCGCGGCCGATGGCGACGCGCTGGCGCTGGCCACCCGAAAGCTGCGCCGGTTTGCGCTCCAGCAACTCGGTCATGCCGAGGATCGCGGCCACCTCGTCGATGCGGGCATTCTTGGCGGCCTTCGACAGCTTCGAGGTTTTCAGGCCGAAACCGATGTTCCGGCGCACCGACATGTGCGGGTAGATCGCGTAGTTCTGGAACACCATCGCGATGTTGCGCTCCTTGGGTTCCAGGTTGTTGACCACCCGCCCGCCGATCTCGATGGTCCCGGACGAGATTTCCTCGAGCCCCGCGATCATCCTGAGCGTCGTGGACTTTCCGCAGCCGGACGGGCCGACAAGAACGACGAATTCGCCCTCGTCGACGGCAAGGTTGATCGCGTGCAGCACCTCGGTATCGCCATAGCGTTTCACGAGGTCGCGCAAGATCAGTTGGGTCATGGGGAGCCTTTCAGGTCGTCAAATGCGGTGGCAAGGCGCGCGGCGGCTGTGGCGCGGCGGGCAAGGCGGGCCTCGTGACCGTCATTCAACGCGTTGATTTTACTTGAGTATTCAGAGAATGCCGCGTCCAGCACGGCGGGGGCCGGTCCGCCGGGTCGGTCGCGGCGGGCAACAAAACTGCGGGCGTCCACGGCTTTGGCGAAGGCGGCCTGCGACAGCGCCGGTGCGCGGGAGGAGACCTCGTGGAAGGCGGTGGTGAAGGCCATGTAGCCATCGCGCAGAGGCACCTCGGCGGCGATCACGGCGCGGGCGGTTATCGCGGCGATTTCGTGGGCTTGGCGGAAGGTCAGATGCTCGTCCCGGACCAGCGTATCGGCCAATTCGGTGATGGTGATGCAGGCGGCGTCGGTGGTTCGGGCGACGCGGTCGGCGTTGATCGAGCAGGCGGGGAGGAAGGCGGTCAGCAGATCGAGGACACGGACCGCGTGATCGAAGGCGCCATAACCCGCCTGCTGCACCTCGCCCTCGCTGTCGTTCATGTCGGTGAATGGCGTGTTGTGCATGGTATTTACCATGGAATCACAACGGGTTGCCGCGACAGACGCGAGGTGGCGCAGATGCTCGATGGGGACCGGATTGCGCTTTTGCGGCATGATCGAGGAGATCTGCACAAGGCTGCGCGGAACGTAGAGTTGCCCGACCTCGAACGCGGTCCAGAAAGCCATGTCCTGCACAACGCGGCCAAGGTGGATCATTGGCAGTTTCAGCGCGGAATAGAGGCCGGTGATGTAGTCGACGGAGGCGATGCAGCCGTAGGAATTCAACCTAACATCTTGAAAACCAAGCAGATCGGCCATGCGCGCCCGGTCGATGGGAAAGCCCGAGGTGGTGATCGCGGCGGCCCCCATGGGGCTGAGATCCAGCGGCGCGATGGCGGCATCGAGGCGCTTTGCATCGCCCAGAAGCACCTCGAGCACTGCCGAAAGGTAGTGGCCGAAGGTGGAGGGTTGCGCCGGTTGGCCGTGGGTATAGGCGACGATCAGGGTGTCCCGCTCGGATTTTGCTTTGTTCAGAAGGGCTTGGGCAAGGCGGATCATCCGCGCCAGCGCATCCTCGGCACGGTCGCGGAGCGCCATCTTGAACATGGTGTGGTCCATGTCATTGCGGCTTCGCGCGGTGTGGAGCGCGCCGCCCAGATCGCCCAGACGCGCCCGCAACTCGGCCTCGACGAGGAAGAACCAGTCTTCGTATTCACCTGTGTAAACAGCGGCTTGGCGGTCGAACCCGGCGTCGATATCGGCCAGCGCGCGGGCGATTTTCACGCCATCCACGCGACCCAGAATGCCGGTTTCCACCAGCATCACCAGATGCGCGCGGTTGATCGCGTCCATATGGGCCGCGTAGTGGGTTTTCACCCCCTCGAACAAGGGCGCAAGCACCGTATCGCGGTAGGTTGGATCGGGGAAAACGGTGCTGTCAGTCATGGCCGGGCCGATCGTCCCATCTGGGGGCATCCAGGCATGGTTTGGGACGATAAGGGTTTTCCAATGCTCCCATATGGGTGCATCCGACGTCGAAAGAATCGTCCCATCCGGGAACACCCGAATGGGACGATAATCCGGGCAAGGTTCCGGCGCTGCCGGGGCGCGATTGACACCCTCATCCCTTGAGACCCGCCATGACGACGCCGCGGAT